>JAZNBT010000055.1:0-74381 GCA_045587165.1 Alphaproteobacteria bacterium
TAAACTGGATTTTCCGGCATTCGGAGCGCCGATAATGGCGATTTGAAATCCGTCACGCAGCTTTTCCCCGCGTCGTCCGTCATTTAAATGAACCTGAATTTCAGATATCAAATCGGAAATTTTTTCGCGTACATCGGCAGAAACATTTTCCGGAATTTCTTCTTCGGGAAAATCGATATAGGCTTCCATCCATGCTAAAACATGCATCAGACGATCATGCCAATCCGCGTACACTTTTGCCAAAGCGCCGCCCATCTGTCGCAAAGCCTGTTTTCTTTGCTGTTCCGTTTCCGCATCGACCAAATCGGCCAATCCTTCGGCGGCGGTCAAATCCATTTTACCGTTTTCAACGGCACGTCTGGTAAATTCACCGCGTTCCGCAGGTCTGAACCCTTCCATTTCGGATAAAGCGTTTAAAACTGCGGATATGACCGCTCGCCCGCCATGAGTTTGGAATTCGACGACGTCTTCACCGGTAAAACTGTTCGGAGCTTTAAAATACAGAACAAGCCCGTTATCAATCGCCGTTCCGCCCGTTGTACGGATTTCGGAAAACATCGCTTTTCTGGGAACAGGCGTTTTAATAGCCGTCATTTTTTGAACGGCTTCCATAGCCAGAGGCCCGGAAACACGTATCACGGCGACTCCTGCCCTGCCCGAAGCCGTTGCCGGCGCGAAAATAGTCCCGTTCATTCTCTTTCATCCTTTCCTTTACGCCAGTCTTATCACGATCTGTTGCGTTTTAAAAGAATATAAAAAGCCCCTTCCCCGCCGTCTTTGGGTTTTGCCAACGTATAGGATAAAATCAAACTGCGGATTTCAGGGGAATTCATCCAAACCGGAACTTCCGCCTTTAAAACGCCGCGACCTAAAAACCCGCCCTTTCCCGTAATCAACAACAGGCAACGCGCATTACGTTTGTTTTGTGTATAAATAAAGTTTACAAGCGCTTTAAAACCGCTCTCCAGCGTATGCCCGTGCAAATCCAAAACGGCATCAATCGGCATATCGCCGTTTTTAAAACGCTGACCTGTTTTCTTATCCATAAAATGGATATCGCCTTCACTTAAAACGTCGGTAACGGCATAATCCAAATTCGGAGCGTGACGAACGGGTTTGACATCAACGGTCAATTTTTTGCGTAAAGAAACATGTTCCGCTTTTTTAGCGGGTGTTTTTGATTTTAACGGCCGAACGGTTTCCGTAACGGCCTTCCATAAATCCAGATCGCCGTTATCCGACACCATTGTTTTCTTCATTCATGTTTTGGGGAATAAGATCGGAAAAATACATTTGTGTAAATTGCTGCCAATTTCCTGACGGAGCCTGACAGGAATAACGTGAATCCGCAGCCAAAACAATGGAAAATCCGCCATAATGCCAAGCGATTAAAAACTTTTCTATTCTGGGAACAATCCGTTTGACGACTCGATTATACATGAACGGTTTTAAAAAATACGGCATTAAAAAAGCATATCCGATACATAAAACCATTAAAACGGATGTCCCGATTATCAAACTGTCCGCAATCATCAAAGCCAAAGACAACGTTAAAATAACCAACAAAGGCAGAACATTTTCCCACGGATTAAAAAACGGGGATTTAAATTTGTTCAGTTGTTTAAAATTAATTTTAACAAGGGCTTTTTTTTCAACCAAAGCACGTTGAAGTCCTTGAAAAATAATCATATCTTCCCGCGTTGGCGGCTGTAAAGGTAATTTTACCATTTTTAAAAACACCTGTTTTTCATACTATTCTTTCGGCATCAGCAGAAAATAAACGCCTTTGCTTTTCATACGTCCGGCCTGATCCAGTGCTTTATCATCAGATCCCCAGAAAAAATCGCCTCTGACGGCTCCTTTGATTGCACTGCCCGTATCCTGAGCCGTTACCAAACGATTCAATGCCGAACCGTCCGGCGACGTTGTTTGCAACCACAAAAAACTGCCTAAAGGAACGTAAGCCGGATCAACGGCCAGACTTCTGCCCGCGGTTAAAGGAACTCCCAAAGAACCGACGGCACCGAAACGATCCGTTCTTTTAAAAAAGATGTAACGGGGATTTTCATGCATCAAACTTTGTGCCTGTTGCGGATTGGCAATCAGCCAGTTTTTAATTTCGGCCATTGTGGAAACGCCTTTTTTCAACAAACCCTTTTTAGCCATGACGCTGCCGATTCCCGTAAAAGCGTGACCGTTGTTGCCGTCATACCCTATTGATACTTTTTTTCCGTCCGGCAGTTTTAATATACCGGATCCCTGAATTTGCAAAATAAACAGCTCGGCCGGTTCTTTAACCCAAGCGATAATCTCAGCCGGAAATTTAACTTTTCCGGTTTCGATTTCACGGCGGGTCAAATACGGTTTAATTTCTTTGCCTTCCTGTTTTCCGAATAAAACTTCCCCTTTGAATTTGGGATTAAATTTTCCCAAATCTATTTTGATAATATCCTGCGGTAAAGCGTAAACGGGAACGTTATATTCTTCCGTTTTAACCAAAGAACCCTCTATTTCCGGTTCATAATAACCTGTAAACAGTCCCGTTTCTTTATCATTAACACTAAACACCCGCATTTCTTTTTTTATAAAGGAACGCAGTTCATCATCCGTTTCGAACTTTTTGTGATTAAGCTTTTTACAAAAATCCCGCCAACGCGCATATCGTTTTTCCAACACGGAACAGGATTTTTCCAAAGCCGGCAGAGCCTGCTTGATCTGATCGGTTTCAAATCCGATCAATTGATCGAATTCCGTTTCCGACAACCGAAGATTATCCGGCTGTTCTTGTATCAAGGACGATTCTTTTTCCGACGGCTCCGGTTCCGGTATTTTCCTTAAATTAAAAAACACCGCCGTCAAGACAATACAGCTCAATCCCAAAATAGAAATAACGCGTTTCATTACGCCTGTATTTTATTATGTGTCGCCGTCAATACCCATATCGGACTGGCGGATTTCATATTTTTACGCAACGTCCAAACATCCGTAACCGTTTCAATATATGTCGGATCACCTATAATAACCTGTCCTTGTCCGTCTTTGACGATATTTGTCTGTTCGGTTTCAAATTCGACGGTCAATTCAACATTATCGTTGATCATTTCGGCTTTGATCAAACGAATTGCTTTAAACCCGATCAGGCTGAATTCCGCCGTTTCATTACGTTCTTTACGATCATCGATTGCTTTTTCGAAACTTTTAAAAATTTCGGAACTTAATAACGGTTTTAAATCGCTTTTTTTTCCTTTTGCAAACGCTGCGGCAATATATTCAAAGGCACGAGGCGCTTTTTGCATAAAATCAACCAAATCAAAAGAAGGATATGTTTCTTTAATTTTTTTCAAATTTTGAACAACTTCGGCGTTTTCTTCAAAATCTGCGTCGGAAGCCGTGTCATGTTCCATTTTAGCTGCACCGCCGACGCTTTCGATTGTACGGTATTCGGAAATATCCACAATTTTATCGGACGCAGCGGCGGATGTTTTAGAAGATTCATTTTTTTCGGGCGCTTCATCAGATGTTGGACGCGTTCCCAAAACACTGCGCAAACGATTGACTAAAAGCAGGATAATTATTCCCAAAAAGATGATGTCCAAAAATTGGAACTGTTGTGACATAATTTTAACCTTCCTTCTTTTATTCCTTATTCAATTAGGGTAGAGTATAGCAGATTTTTTAATCAGGAGTATACTTATGAACGAAAATAACACCGAAAACAATACACAAGAAGTTTCAATCGCGATCAATGCCCAGTTTGTCAAGGATATTTCATTCGAAGCCCCTCATGTTCCACAGATTTTTACGGAAATAAAATCCAATCCCGAAATAAATGTTTCCGTCGACGTTCAGGCAGCCAAAGTGCAGGAAACAACATATCAGGTCGCTTTGAAAATTAAAGCTGAAGCCAAAGCGGAAGACAAGGTAGCTTTTTTATGTGAAGTCGAATACGGTTGCATTGCTTCTGTTCAGGTTCCCGTCGAACATGTCGAACCGATTTTATTGATTGAAATTCCGCGTTTGTTATTCCCGTTCGTCCGCAATATCATTGCCGATTTAACGCGTGAAAGCGGATTCCCGCCGTTGATGATCAACCCGATCGATTTTGTCGGCTTGTATCACAAACGTTTGGAAGAAATCAAAAAACAAAAAGAAAACGCTACCGTTAATTAAACCAGACGGGATTTTTTATTTTCTTTAAAAAAGCTTCGTGATTTTCCGCTTCGCCTTCTAAAAAAATCGGCGGCCGCGGCTCTTTACGAGGCTTTTTTTCCATCGTCCCCTGTGCCTTAATTTCCAAAACGCTTTCTTTTTCTTTCATTCCCAAAACAAATCCGGGTTCCCGTCCCCCCAACAGTTCAAGGTAAACTTCCGCCAATAATTCAGAGTCCAGCAACGCTCCGTGTTTTGTTCTTTTGGTGTTGTCGATGCCGAATCGACGGCACAGTTCATCCAGATTAACGCGCGATCCCGGAAATTTTCGACGGGCGATCAACAACGTGTCAATCGTTCTGTCCATCGGAATGGGATCACGCTTAATCCATGACAATTCGGCATTGATAAATTTCATATCAAATTCGGCATTATGAATAACCAAAGGATCATCACCGATAAAAGCCAGAAAATCATCGACAATATCGCGAAACGGAGGCTCCTTATCCAAAATTTCATTTGTTAAGCCGTGAACTTTAACAACTTCTTCCGGCACGTCGCGTTCCGGATTAATCAGCTGATAATACGTCTTTCCCGTAGGCATATGGTTTTCCAATTCGACACATCCGATGGAAACCAATTTATGTCCGGAATAAGGATCCAACCCCGTTGTTTCGGTATCTAAAACGATTTCCCGCATTTCAATCCTTCCATAATTTCAAAAAGCCGTTCCCGAACAGGTTCCGTACCGTACTGCGTTTCGATTACATAATCCGCTTTCGATCGTTTTTCATGATCCGGCATTTGTCTGCTTTTTAAGGCCTGATATTTTTCTTCGTTCATGCCGGTACGTTCAAACACACGCTTTTTTAAAACATCTTCGGGGGCGGATAATACAATTACTTTATGACAAAATCGATCGTATCCGGATTCAAACAATAAAGGAACATCCAAAACGACAATCGGTTCAAATCGATGACGTGCGAAAAACGCCTGCAATTCCTGTTCTAAAAACGGATAAATTATTTTTTCAAGCTCTTTAACGTGTAATTGTCGATTTTGAATCATAACGGATAAAACTGATCGGTCTATTTGACCGTTTACAAGGCTTTGCGGATACTTCCGATAAAAAACGGCTTTCATTTCCGCATTATCCCGCATTAATCGATGCACGGCTTCATCACTGTCAAAAACGGGAATGACCATCTTTTTGATCATACCGACAGCCGTTGATTTTCCTGCCCCCATGCTGCCCGTCAATCCGACAACTATACTTTTTTTCATTGTACCATCTTTCTCAGCTCGGGAGTTATTTCGGGCATAACGCCGAACCATACCCGAAAAGCCGGTCTGGCTTGATGCAACAACATTCCCAGACCATCCGCGGTACGGTATCCTTTTTCTTCCGCCTGTTTCAACAAGTCCGTTTTCAGCGGGGCATAAACCAGATCGGATACGACGGCCGTTTCGGGCAAGCTGCTTAAATCAATTTCCAACGGATCAAATCCGTTCATTCCCAAAGTCGTCGCGTTAGCCAGCAGTTCAGCTTTTTCAAGGGCCTGTTCTTTTTTATTCCATTCGACCAATTTAAAATTGCCGCCGACGGATTGAGCCAAACGTTCCGCTTTCTCACGCGTCCTGTATACCAACCTGATTTCGGGCGCTCCCGCCAAAATCAAAGCCGTACAAATTCCTCTGGCCGCACCGCCCGTTCCCAAAACAACGGCCGGAGATTCTTTAACATTAAAATCGGATTTATTTTCGATCAGGTTTTCCAAAAATCCGAATCCGTCCGTATTATGCCCGAACAAAGTACCGTCTGAACGCACGACAATCGTATTAACGGCGCCGGCTTTACGGGCTTCGACGGACAATTCATCCATTAAAGCCATAACGCCGACTTTGTACGGAACTGTCACATTCACACCGGCAAAACCTTTTTCGGCCAAAGAACGCACAAAACCTTTCAAATCATCGTTTGAAACTTCAAACGCCTGATAAGAAGCGTCAATATCATACTTTTTCAGCCAATAATTATGAATGATCGGTGATTTTGAATGTTTGACCGGAAAACCGATGACGCCCGCCGGTGTCATTTTTGCAGTTCCCCGCATTGACGCAAACATTCCAACAAAGGCAATAAAGGCAATCCCAACACGGAAAAATAGTCCCCTTCGAACGATTTAACCAGTTGAGCCCCCAAATCTTCCATATAATAGGCACCGACGGAGTAACAAACGTCGTCACCGGCTTCGGCCAAATAATCGTCCAAAAAGTTATCCGAAAAATCGCGCATCGTCACTTTTACAACGGAATTATCAAACCACACTACGCTGCCATTTTTAACGATTGCCGTCCCGTTGACCAATAAATGGGTTTTATTTCTTAATTTCTTTAAATTCTTATGAGCGGAATTTAAATCTTTCGGTTTTGAAAACCATTCCCCTTTCAGATCTAAAATCTGATCGGCTCCGATAACAAAAGATCCGGGATATTTCTTAGAAACGGTCGTCGCCTTTTCAATAGCCAATTTCAAACTGGTTTGACGGCTGTCATGACCGGCGGCACGCATTTCCCTTCTGATGGTTCCTTCGTCGATGTCGGCGGAAATGCTTTTAAATTTTACGCCCGCAGCATCTAAAAGATCCTGTCTGCTTTTACTTTTGGAAGCCAATATCAACATTTTTCAAAGACCCTGTGCATAAGTATGATAAATAAAGGAACTGTTTATTTTTATCCCTTTTATTCGATTATGTCCCGTTTTTTATGCATATGTGTATAAAAAAAGTCACATCTCGGATAAAAATAGGGAAAAAAATTATCCACATTATCCACAGACATAACCGAATCGCCTGTTTTTTTTATGTAAAAAAATTTTTCATCCGTTTCATCGACAACGGCATATTGTGCTTTTTTCTGTTTAAAAGCTGTTGATAAAATTGCGTCAGACTTATCAACAGGCAATAATATATTACAACATCTTATTATAATATATTTATTGAAGGGGAACTTTTTTTTCGTCTTGACCGATTGTGCCAAAAAATATAAAACAAAACTCTCTTCTTCGGGCGATCAGCCCGTTTTCCGATCATAACATATTTACAGAGTTTCCATGCACTTAAAAGATTTGAAAAAGAAATCTCCGTCCGAGCTGTTAAGCATGGCGGAAGAATTAGGCGTTGAAAATGCTTCGACGTTGCGCACACAGGATTTGACTTTTGCCATTTTAAAACAATTGTCCAAAAACGACGAAGTGTTGATTGACGAAGGCGTTATTGAAGTTTTACAGGACGGATTCGGATTTTTGCGTTCTCCGCAATCCAATTATCTGCCCGGTCCGGACGATATTTATGTTTCTCCCAGTCAAGTGCGTAAATTCGGATTAAGAACCGGCGATACGGTCGAAGGTGAATTGCGTGCGCCTAAAGACGGTGAAAAATATTTCGCTTTATCCAAAGTTCTTAAAATCAACTTTACCGATCCCGAAAACGTGCGTTACCGGATTAATTTTGACAATCTGACGCCGTTGCATCCGACGGAAAAGATTAAGATGGAAAACGATCTGGACAATAAAAACATGACGTCCAGAATTATCGATTTGATTTGTCCGCAGGGAAAAGGTCAACGCGGAATGATCGTTGCGCCGCCCAGAACGGGTAAAACGGTAATGTTGCAGAATATCGCTCATGCAATTACGCAAAACAATCCGGAAATTTATTTGATTGTTTTGTTGATTGACGAACGCCCCGAAGAAGTTACGGAAATGAGCCGTACGATCAAAGGCGAAGTCGTCAGTTCCACCTTTGACGAACCGGCGGCGCGTCACGTTCAGGTTGCCGAAATGGTCATTGAAAAGGCTAAACGTCTGGTCGAACATAAACGCGACGTTGTTATTTTGTTGGATTCCATTACGCGTTTGGCGCGCGCTTATAATACGGTTGTTCCCAGTTCGGGCAAAGTATTGACAGGCGGCGTCGATGCAAATGCATTGCAAAAACCGAAACGCTTTTTCGGTGCGGCCAGAAATATCGAAGAAGGCGGTTCTTTGACGATTATTTCAACGGCTCTGATTGATACGGGATCGCGTATGGATGAAGTCATTTTCGAAGAATTCAAAGGAACAGGAAACTCTGAGATCATTTTGGATCGCAAAGTATCCGATAAACGCATTTTCCCGGCAATCGACATTACAAAATCCGGTACGCGTAAGGAAGAGTTGCTGGTCGGCAAAGATATGCTGTCGAAAATGTGGGTTTTACGCCGCGTTTTAATGCCGATGGGACCGGCCGACGCGATGGAATTTTTAATGGAAAAATTGAAACAGTCGAAAAACAATCACGACTTTTTCGATGCAATGAATTCGTAAGTAACATTAAGGGGTATATATGAAACGTTCGTATGTGGCTTTGCCGGATTATATGATTGGCGAAGATGTTTATTTTAAGGCTGCCGATTTATTGAAAAAGTACGGTAAAACAGCTGTCATTGTCGGCGGTAAAACGGCAATGAGCGTCGCCGCGGACGAAATCACGAACGCTTTGGCCGAAGGCGGTGTTTCCGTTTTGGGACAGATCTGGTTCGGCGGGGATTCAAACTACGAAAACGTTGAAATGCTGAAACGGGATGAAACGGTTCTACGGGCAGATATCGTTTTGGCCGTCGGCGGCGGAAAATGTTGCGATACATGCAAAGTTTTGGCCGAGCAGCTGCAAAAACCGTTGTTTACGTTTCCGACGATTTCTTCAAACTGTGCCCCCTGCACGGCTTTGGCGATCATGTATAACGCGGATGGAAGCTTTAAAAATAATTTTTACAGCACTCAGCCGCCTTTGTGCGTATTTATTAACGATAAAATCATTGCCAAATCTCCCGTCGAATATCTGCAGGCCGGTATCGGTGACGCTTTAAGCAAAGATCCGGAAGTATCGCTGGCTTTGCGTCATGTCGAATTGGATCAAAATCTGTTGGTCGGCAAAGCGTTGTGCGCCGCTTGTACGGAACCGCTTTTGAAGTACGGCGAACAGGCGCTGAACGATTGCAAGGCCGGAAAAACGTCGCAGGCTTTGCAGGAAGTCATTCTGGATATAGTCATTTCAACCGGATTGGTCAGCAATATGACCGTTTGTCCTGAGTTTTATTACAATACCAATTTGGCGCATTGCTTTTATTACGGGGCGACGATTTTCCCCGTTTATCATCAGTTTTTGCACGGATTTTGGGTTGCTTTCGGCGTGTTGGTATTATTGCAATACGACGGTCAGACGCAGCTGCGCGATCGCGTAATGGACTTTTACCGCAAAACGGGATTGCCCGTTACGTTGGAGCAAGTCGGATTGAAACGTGAAGATTTGCCGGCTTTGGTTGACAAAGCGACAAAGGTTCCCGGTTGGCATGTCGACGGTTACGATTTATCGGCCGAACGTTTTATGCAAGCCGTTATCGATATTGATGATTTGGGAAACAAGTAAATAAAAAAGGCTCCGGAAGGAGCCTTTTTTATAAACCGTTTATCCATTCGGCGATTTTGGCTTTAACCGCCTGATCGTATTCTTTACCCATGTTATTAAAGGATGCGTGCAGCAGAATGTTTGCGTTTTTGGCGGCGGTGGCGAAATCTTCGAAAAACGTTCCGATATTGCTTCCCTGTGTGGAAAAAGGAACAACCTTTTTTCCTTGAAAATCAATTTGATTTAAAAAGGATAAAACAGGCGTTGCCACGGTGTACCACCAAACCGGCGCGCCGACAAAAACGGTATCGTAGGCCGATAAATCGGGTAAAGCTTTCAATGCGGGATATTCTTTTGTTTTGATTTGATTTTTTATTGCCAAATGCAAATTAACACCGCTTGGCAAAGCTTCGGCCGTATTTAATTCAAACAAGTCGCCTTTCAGATTTTCGGCAATAATTTCTGCGATCGCTTTTGTCCGGCCGGTCAGAGAATAATAAACGATCAGCGTTTTACCCAAATCTTTGTCAACTTCGATCGTTTTTCCGGCATATTGTGCCATTTCCTTTTTGTTTTTAACCGAAACGCGATACAGGTGGATTAAACCGCAAATACCGACGACAACAAGAGCTATAACAACAAAAGAAAGAACGTGTTTCATTATAAGGCTCCCTTTGTGCTGGGCAGAATTCCTTCGGCACGCGGATCGGATTCGCAGGCGTGACGTAATGCGCGGGCAAAAGCTTTGAAACAGGATTCGGCCATATGATGCGCATTATCGCCGTACAAATTTTCAATATGGACGGCAGCTTTCAAATTGTTTGTAACGGCCGCGAAAAATTCTTTGAAAACTTCGGTATCGACATCGCCTACTTTTTCGGACGCAAATTTAACATGCCAGACAAATGCCGGACGTCCGCTTAAATCAATTACGCAGCGGGTCAACGTTTCATCCATGGGAATACAGGCCGAACCGTAACGGTTGATGCCTTTTTTATCGCCCAAGGCTTGTGATAAAGCCGTTCCGATGACAATCCCCGCATCTTCTGCCAAATGGTGTGCGTCGACGTTTAAATCGCCCGTAGCGTCGATATTTAAATCGATCAATCCGTGACGGGACAGCTGTGCCAACATATGATCTAAAAATCCGCATCCGGTATGAATGTCGTAAGTACCCGTTCCGTCCAAATCGAGTTTGACTTTAATTTGAGTTTCTTCGGTATTTCGTTTTAATTCGGCGGAACGCATTGTTTTTTTCCTTTCTTTTGATAAAAATCTGATTTAAACCACTTTAACGCAGATTTATTAAAGGAGGCTTTATGGAAAATCAAACGCCGTCTTTACGGGGAACGACAATTTTATGCGTGCGCAAAAACGGATCGGTCGTTATTGCGGGCGACGGACAAGTGACCTTTGGAAACACCGTTTTGAAAAGCAATGCCAAAAAAGTCCGCAGATTGGGCAACGGTTCGATTATTGCCGGTTTTGCGGGTGCTACGGCGGATGCTTTTACGTTGTTTGAACGGTTGGAAGAAAAAATAGAAAAATATTCGGCTCAGTTGACGCGAGCCTGCGTAGAATTGGCCAAAGATTGGCGCACCGACCGTTATTTAAGAAAGCTTGAAGCGATGATGATTGTCGCGGACAAAGACGTCACCCTTGTTTTAACGGGGAACGGCGACGTCTTGGAACCGCAGCACGGTTTGATCGGCATCGGATCCGGCGGTTCTTACGCTCAAGCGGCGGCATTGGCCTTGATTGATACGGATTTGTCTGCGGAAGAAATTGTTGCAAAAGCGATGAACATAGCCGCTGATATTTGCATTTACACCAACCACAACATTATAACGGAAAAATTATGAGTATGTTTTTTTCTCCGCGTGAAATCGTTTCCGAATTGGACAGACACATTATAGGCCAGAATGAAGCAAAACGCGCCGTAGCGGTTGCTTTGCGCAATCGTTGGCGCAGACAACAGTTGCCGACGGCTTTAAGGGAAGAAGTTGTTCCCAAAAATATTTTAATGATCGGCCCGACTGGCGTCGGTAAAACGGAAATAGCCCGTCGTTTGGCAAAGCTGGCTCAGGCCCCTTTTATTAAAACCGAAGCGACAAAGTTCACCGAAATCGGTTATGTCGGTCGCGATGTCGAAAGCATTATCCGCGATTTGGTGGAAATATCGATTACCATGACGCGCAAAAACATGCGTAAGTCCGTTCATGTTAAAGCCGAAGAAGCGGCCGAAAAGCGTGTCATCAACGCTTTGGTCGGTGATAACGCCTCTGATGAAACGCGCCAAAAGTTTCGCAAAATGTTGCGCGAAGGCGTTCTTGATGAAAAAGAAATCGAAATCGAAGTGCAGGATACGCCGAATAATTCCATGCCGACATTTGATATTCCGGGGATGCCCGGTGCGCAGATGGGTATGATTTCCTTGGGGGATTTGCTGGGCGGAAAAGGTACGATTTACCGCAAGAAAAAAATGACGGTCAAAGATTCCTATGATGTCTTGGTAACCGAAGAAAGCGACAACCTGATCGATCAGGAAAAAGTTGTTAAAGAAGCGATAGCTAACGTTGAAAACAACGGTATTGTCTTTATTGATGAATTTGACAAGATTTGCGGTCGCAGCGAAGGTAAAAATCCCGATGTGTCTCGCGAAGGCGTGCAACGTGATTTATTGCCTTTGATCGAAGGTTCCACTATCCCGACAAAGCACGGTTTGGTTAAAACGGATCATATTTTATTTATCGCTTCGGGGGCTTTTCATGTATCGAAACCGTCCGATTTATTGCCTGAATTACAAGGAAGACTGCCGATTCGCGTTGAATTAAAGCCTTTAACTCAGGATGATTTTTATAAAATTTTGTGCGAACCGGAAGCAAATCTGATTCTGCAATATAAGGAATTATTGAAAACGGAAAACTTTACGCTGGAATTTGAAGACGACGCCATTCGTGAAATTGCCGCGGTAGCCGCCGAAGTTAATGAAAATGTAGAAAATATTGGTGCGCGCCGTTTACATACGATTTTAGAAAAATTGTTGGAAGAAATTTCTTTTACCGCTGCCGAACGTCAAGGGGAAACAGAAATCATTACAAAGGAAAAAGTTTCTGAAATGGTCGGTTCTTTGGCAAAACGTTCCGATTTGTCAAAATTCATACTGTAGATTTGTTCTGATAATATCGAAAAAGGGAGAAATTTTCGAAATTTCTCCCTTTTCTTTTATATTTGGCTGTTTTTAAAGTATTATTTCGAAATCGAAACAAAAAGCAATCTAAAGGCGTTTTTGTTTGTTTGTGTTTCACGTGAAACATTTTGAAAAAAATATTTTTTAAAATAAAATATTTTCCGCTTGTTTTTTTGAGCTGACAATGACTATTTTATAAAAAAACACTAAAAATGTTTCACGTGAAACAAGGGGCGGAAAAGTGATTGCGACGGATCGTGATTTGGTTCTTAGAAATCTCCGTTTATCAGGGCGGGTGATTGACAGGCTTGATAAGTATGTTGAGTTGTTGGAACGGGAACAATCTAAAATGAATTTGGTTGGTTCGTCTACTTTGCCTATTGTTTGGACGCGTCATATTTGGGATTCCGCACAATTGTATGCTCATCTGTTGCCGACAGATAAAATTATTTTGGATTTTGGCAGTGGTGCGGGGTTTCCGGCTTTGGTCTTAGCCGCAATGGATATTGACGCTAAATATGCTTTTCATTTAATTGAAAGTGACGGCAAAAAATGCGCTTTTTTAAATAAGATTATCGAAGCTTGCGATTTGCAAGCGACGGTTCATAACGAACGTATTGAACAAATTGAAAAATTCGGTGCGGACGTTATTACTGCCAGAGCATTGGCGCCATTGGAAAAGTTGTTGAAATATGCATGTCCTTTTTTGAAAACAAAAACGCGTTGTTTGTTTATGAAGGGGGCTAAAGCGGATGAGGAATTGGAGCCGGCCTTTAAAAAATATAATTTCCATCTGGAAAAAATTCAAAGCGTTACAAGTCCGGAAGGGACAATTCTTTTACTGTCAGAGGTAAAAAAGAAATGAATAATTTGTATGATAAACCGCGTATTATTGCTGTTTCCAATCAAAAAGGGGGAGTCGGCAAAACGACGACGGCCGTTAATTTGGCTACGGCTTTAGCTGCCGTAAATAAAAAAGTATTGGTTTTGGATTTGGATCCGCAAGGGAATGCAACGGTCAGTTTTGGCATTGATCGGAAAAAAGCTCCGAAAAATATGTATCAGGTTTTAATGGGGGAATCCAAAATTTCGTCAACGATTGTTTGGACGAAGATACCTAATCTGTCGGTTGTTGTTTCTTCAAAGGATTTGGCCGGTGCGGATTTTGAATTGTCGCATCAAAAATCACCTCAGTTTTTTTTGAAAAAAGCTTTAGAGGTCGAAGCCTTATCATATGATTATATTTTTATTGATTGTCCGCCGACAGTCGGTATGTTGACTGTAAATGCTTTGGTTGCCGCCGATTCGGTAATTGTTCCCGTTCAATGTGAATATTTGGCATTGGAAGGTGTGGCCGATTTAATGAAGACGATTGACCGGGTAAAGCGTAATTTTAATCCCAATTTGGAATTGCAAGGTATCGTCTTGACAATGTTTGACGGACGAACCGGATTGTCCGAAGTTGTCGCTCAGGATGTACGCAATTATTTCGGCAACAAAGTTTATAAAGCGGTTATTCCTCGTAACGTTCGTGTTTCCGAAGCCCCATCACACGGAAAACCGATTTTACTTTATGATTTTAAAAGCAAAGGAGCGCAGGCCTATATCAGTCTGGCCGGAGAAATATTGAAACAGGAGGCAAAAAAATGAGTGCAAAGAATTTAGGTCGCGGTTTAAATGCTCTTTTGGGAGACAGTGAACCGGAAGAACAAGATCAAGGCATAAAAACCGTTTTACTGTCGGATTTAACACCCAGTCCTTTCCAACCGCGTCGTGTTTTTGATGAAGATGCCATTAACGATTTGGTTGAATCCATCCGTACCAAAGGTGTTTTGCAGCCGTTAATCGTTCGTTCCAAAAATGACGAAAACGATAAATATGAAATTGTCGGCGGAGAACGTCGTTGGCGTGCTTCTCAATTGGCCGGTTTGACGGAAATTCCTGTTTTGATCAAGGATTTTACGGACAAAGAAGCTTTGGAAGTCGCTTTGATTGAAAATTTGCAACGTCAGGATTTAAATGTGTTGGAAGAAGCCGAAGGCTATCGCCGTTTAATGGATGAATTTTCAAATACGCAGGAAGAATTGGCTAAGGCTGTCGGAAAAAGCCGCAGTCATGTCGCTAACACGATGCGTTTACTTGCTTTACCCGAAAAGGTAAAAAAATATTTGGAAAACGGTAAATTGACATCCGGTCATGCCCGTGCCTTGTTGACGGCTAAAGAGCCTGAAATTTTAGCTGAAGCAGTTATTTCCAAAGGATTAAATGTTCGTCAAACGGAAAAATTGGCTCAAGAAGGATTGGAAAAGAAAAAGAAATCAACCGTTTCGAAAAAATCCGATAAACAAGAAGAATGTGATGCTTTGGCCGTTGATTTATCGCGTATTTTAGGCATTACGGTTGCAATCCGTCCGAAATCCGTCGGTGGCGAATTGATTTTATCTTACGAAACTTTGGAACAGCTTGATACGTTGATTCGCAGATTAAGTGCTCGTCCTCAGCAGGAAATGAAAAAGATGACTAAACAAGAATCCGTTTCGATTGATACCGTTCCCGATGAAGATATCATTCAAATGGAAGATGAAGAAATCGGAGAAGTTATATTTGATGATTCTTTTTCGGATACATTGGAAGATGATGTTATCAGTCTGGATAAATTAGAAGATTAATTTGTATCGTGTTCTTATTTAAATCCCCTGTTGCAGCAGGGGATTTTTTGATTCGGACGGATGCTGCTTAAAAACACATAAAGGCATTCTCGATATGTTCGGGCAGATGTTTCGGGGAAATCAAAATAACATCGAATCGCATTTCTTTGTTTGTCAGTTCGGGACGGGTCATTAAAAAATATTCGGCTCCCTTGATACGTCGGGCTTGAACACGGGTATTTACAGATTCTGCTGCCGTATTGATATCAGCGCGGAATTTGACTTCGATAAAAGCGATAACACCTTTTTTCTCGGCGATAATATCGATTTCACCGGCTCCGATTCCGCGCGGCGGTTTAAAATTTCGTTCTAGAATACGGTATCCCTTTAATCGTAAAAACAATACGGCCATATTTTCTGCACGATAGCCGTCATTGTGCGCTTTTTTTCCGGTTTGCTGTTTATTTTGAAGCATTTTTTAACTTTAGTGCCTTTTGATAAAGTGATTTTTTTGCTTCCCCTGTTTGGTCGGATACAAAAGCGGCAGCATCTTTGACGCTCATGGTTTTAAGGGCGTCTGTTAACGTTTCCAGAATGTCGTTTTCCGATATCTGCTTTTTTTCCGCCGGAGCCACGACGATAACGATTTCTCCTTTCGGAAAACCGTTTTCATGATAACGATTCAATAATTCCGAAAAAGTTCCTCTGACACTTTGTTCGAATTTTTTTGTGATCTCGCGAACAACGGCGGCTTGTCTGTTTCCCAAAACCTTTTGCATATCTGTCAGAGTTTCCTCCAATCTTTGCGGAGCTTCATAAAAAATCAAAGTCGCCGGAATATCTGCCAGCAAAGATAATTCTTTTTGTCTGGCAGATGTCTTCGGAGGCAAAAAACCTTCGAATAAAAATCGGTGACAGGGTAAACCGGACAGCTGTAAGGCCGTCAATACTGCCGAAGCACCCGGAATGGATGTAACATAGATGTTCTGTTCAAAACAATCCTGAACAAGACGGTATCCGGGATCGCTGATTAAAGGAGTTCCGGCATCTGAAACCAAGGCTATCATTTCACCGTTTCGTAATCGTTTCAAAATTTCAGGACGCGCTTTATCGGCGTTGAAATTATGATAAGCGGTCAGTTTTTTTCCGGAAATTCCTAAAAGGGTCAATAGCTTTTGAGTATTTCTTGTATCTTCGCACGCGATCAAATCGGCATGAGCCAAAACATCTGTTGCACGGATGGAAATATCACCTAAATTGCCGATAGGTGTTGCCACAAGGTATAATCCTTTGATAAAAGAAGTTTCAGACATTTGCACTCCTTTGCAAAAACAGTTAAGATCATCTAATCACGTTTTAGATTCGGGAGCAATTCTTTGCGTCAAATTATTCGTCAATCAATCGTTTTTTTTGTTGCGGTATTTTTGTTAACCTCTTGTACGGGAGGGATACCGTTGTTGTCCAAACGTGTTGATCAAAGCGCCTTTCATGTCGCGGATGCTAATATTGTCGAAAAAGGCGAAGGAGCCGCGCCGGCAATTGTTCCCACGGAAATGGTTCGTGTGGGTTTACTGGTACCGTTAACGGGCAGTTCGGAAAAATTGGGCGAAGTATTGCGTAACGCAGCAATGATGTCTTTGTTTGATATTTCCAGTCAGCGTTTGATTTTGCAGTTTTATGATACTCAGGGAACGGCGGAAGGTGCGCGTAAAGCCGCCGAACAGGCTATCAGCCAAGGGGTCGAGCTGATTATCGGTCCAGTTTTTTCGAAATCCGTTCGGGCCATTCGTCCGGCGACTCATTCGGCGGATGTCGGCGTAATTACGTTTTCTTCCGATCCGTCTAACTTAGGGGACGGTATTTATACGATCAGTACTTTGACGTCGCAACAGGTTGAACATATTGTTCGTTTTGCGTGTGATAAGGGATATAAGCGTTTGGCGGTTATTTCTCAGAACAACGCGACGGGGGATATTATTTCCATGGCTGCAAAGGGGGCCGTCGACGCTTGCGGCGGTATGATTACCAAAGCGGCGTTTTACGATCCGTTAGGGGCTGATTTGCAGTCCGCCGTTCAGCAGATAATGCCCAGAACGATGGAAGATTTGGAAGAAGAGCGCGAAGAAGAAATAAAACGGTTGGAAAAATCGAAAGAACAGGTTGCCGAAGGTAAGCCTGTTTTAATGAAAAACGAAGAAACCGGTCAAATGGAAGAAGTCAATATGTCTTTGGAACAATTGCAAGCGACCATTGACGTTTTAAAAGAACAGGAACTGGTTCGTGATCCGTTTGAATTTGATGCCGTTTTGATTTCCGAAGAAGGCAGTCGTCTGCGTTCTTTAGGGGCTTTATTTTCTTATTATGAAGTTCCTCCCGAAATTCGTATTTTGGGGACTTCCCAGTGGGCGGATTCCCGTCCGGCGCGGGAATCGGCTTTGATCGGTGGTTGGTTTTCACATCTGCCTTCCGAAGGATTTACGGCTTTTTCCAAGCGTTATAAAGCAATTTACGGTGAAAAACCGCCTCGTATCGCCTCTCAGGCTTATGATGCCGTTGCTTTGGCGGCGATATTGGCTGAAACGGGCAGTTTTTCTTATGAGAATTTAACGACGGTATCCGGCTTTAAAGGTGTTGACGGGTTATTTCGTTTGTTGCCGAACGGTTTGTCCGAACGCGGTTTACAGGTTTTAGGTGTGGAAAAGAAAGGCTTTGTTACGTTATCTCCGGCATTAGAGGTGTTTGAAACCGTTCCGGTTTTTGTTCCCGATGTGTATATCAAGGATTTTCGTCATTCTCCCGATTTGGTAACCGTTCCTTTGGAATTGGAAGAAAACGCCGTACAAGACAGTACCGGTAATTTGGAAACAAGTAACGTTCAAACAGAATCAATTCAGCAGGGTTCTGCACAAAGCATCCAGAATCATTAATCCTTTGGCTGTTGTTCTGATGCCTTTTCGGTCGCAAACCAGAAAACCGTCTGTTTGATAGTCTTGTAGGGTACCATCGTTCATAAAGACTTCCGGTTCTGTGCCTATAATGTTTTTAAAGGTGATTCTATCGATGCCTTCGCGCGTACGAAATGCCATTAAAATCAGTTCTTCTGCCTTTTCTTTCGATGTCAAAACGAATTCGTCGGCGCTTTGATCCGTTAGCCATTTTTGTATGGATTCCGACTGTGTCGTTGCATAAAACCGATCATTTTGAGTAAATCTTCCGTGAGCGGCAGGGCCTGTGCCGATCCATTCTCCGCCCTGCCAGTATAATAAATTATGACGACATTCTTCTCCCTTGGTTGCATGATTGGATACTTCATAACGTTCCAATCCGGCTTGGTATGTCAGTCGATCGGTCAGTTCAAACAGGTCTGCGGCCAGTTCGTCTTCCGGCGGTTGTATGCCTTTTTTATAAAAGAAAGTCCCTTCTTCTATTGTTAATTGGTATAAAGATAAATGCTTCAACCCCAATTCAAGAATTTCAGACAGTTCTTTTTGCCAGTCTTGTAATGTTTGATTCGGACGTCCGTAAATAAAGTCGGCGGAAAGATGCGGAAAAATTTGTTTGGCATCTTTCAGGACATTTAATGCCTGTTCGACAGAATGCAAACGTCCCAGAATTTTTAAATCCCGATCGTTTAAAGCTTGCACGCCGACAGACAAACGATTGATCCCCGCTTTTTGCCAATCAATCATCTTCGAACGGTTTGTCGAACAGGGATTTGCTTCCAGAGAAACTTCGACATCATCGGAAACAGGCCAAAGTTTTCGGATTGTTTCGATAACGAAAGAAACGTTATCAACACTCATTAGTGAGGGGGTTCCGCCGCCGAAAAAAATGGAAGATACCGTCTTATCCGCAGTTCTTCCGGCATAGATTTTTAAACTTTGAATATAGGCGTTTGCCCACGCCGAAAAATCAAAAATCTTTGTCGGCGTGCTGACAAAATCGCAGTAAGGACATTTTGATTTGCAAAACGGCCAGTGAATGTAAATACCGAATCCGGTCACAGACATGCATCCGTAAATTGTTTTAATGCCCGCGCCCGATGACTGATTTGATTTTTAACTTCGGCGGATAATTCGGCAAAAGATTGCGTATAACCGTCGGGAACGAACATCGGATCGTATCCGAATCCGTTTTCTCCTTTGACGGGCCAGCGTAAAATACCGTCGACACGTCCTTCGAATTCTTCCGTACTGCCGTCGGGCCAGGCAATGACAATAGCACAAGAAAAATGAGCCGAACGGTCCGAGGTATCTCCCATTTCCGCATTTAATCGTTCCATTGCATACATAAAACCGTTTTTTTTCGGTTCGTTGTAACGGGCGGAATAAATGCCGGGGCGGTTGCCTAAAGCATGCACACATAATCCCGAATCATCGCCTAAAGCGGGGATTCCTGCTTCTTTGGCGGCACAGACAGCTTTGATTCGTGCGTTTTCAATAAACGTTTTTCCGTTTTCTTCGGGTTCTGACAGGGTTAAATCATCTGCGGAAACGACTTCTATTCCGAACGGATCCAGAATTTTCTGCATTTCTTTGACTTTTCCAATGTTATGAGTCGCCAAAACGATTTTTTTTTCGGTTAATTTACGCATTTTATTCCCCTAAAACATCGTGTTGAATTTTTCTTAATTCATTGGTTCCTTTGCAGGCCAGTTCGTATAACGTTTTGAATTCGTCCGGCGTGAAGGGGGCACGCTCTGCCGTTCCTTGAATTTCAACGATGCCGCCTTTGCCCGTGATGACAAAGTTTGAATCGGTTTGTGCGCTGGAATCTTCGGCATAGTCCAAGTCCAAAACGGGAGTGCCGTCATAAATGCCGCAAGAAATGGCGGAAACCGTGTCAAATAAAGGCAAAGAAGAAAATCTGCGTTGATCGCGCAGTCTTTGCAACGCCAAATGTAAAGCGACATATCCGCCTGTAATCGACGCCGTTCGTGTGCCTCCGTCCGCTTGAATAACATCGCAGTCGACCTTGATGCAAATTTCGCCCAAAGCTTTCATATCGACGACGGAACGCAAGGCGCGTCCGATCAATCGTTGAATTTCCTGCGTACGACCGGATTGTCCTTTTTTGGCTTCACGGTCCGTGCGTGTTCCGGTCGCGCGGGGAATCATGCCGTATTCTGCCGTTACCCAACCTTTACCGGTATTGCGCATCCACATCGGGACTTTGTCTTCAACAGTAGCGGTGCAGATAACATGCGTATCGCCGCATTTGATTAAACACGAACCTTCGGCATGTTTGTTAACGTTCGGTTCGATTGTAACTTTACGTAATTCGTCGGGTTGTCTTTTGGAAGGTCTTTGCATTTTTTTGTCCTTAATCTGTTGGTAAATCATTTGTTCTGTTGACGTTTGATACCATGATTACTACATTTATCAACTATGAATAAGCAAATATTGACTTTATCCGAACTAAATAACAGATCCCGCGATATTTTTAAATCGCTGGTTGATGCTTATTTGGAAACCGGTGAGCCCGTCGGATCTAAGACTTTATCCCGTCTATTAGACTTTTCACTGTCTTCGGCGACGATTCGCAACGTTATGTCCGATTTGGAAGCCGCCGGATTGTTGTCGTCGCCGCATACGTCGGCGGGACGGGTGCCGACGGAACGCGGATTAAAGTTGTTTGTAGACGGTTTTTTGGAAATCGGCGCTTTGGAAAAAGACGAACGTCACGCGATTGAGGCGCATTGCCGTTGTGCCGGCATAAACATGGAAACGATTTTAACTCAAGCCTCGACAATGTTGTCCGGCCTGTCAAAATGTGCCGGAGTCGTTATTGCTCCGAAAACGGAATCTCCTCTGAAACATATTGAGTTTGTTCATTTGGGGGCGGATCGTGCTTTAGTGGTTATGGTTACGGCGGACGGTGCCGTGGAAAATCGGTTGATCGATATTCCGCCGGGAACTTTGCCCGTTGCTTTGACGGAAGCGACAAATTACTTAAACGCGCGTTTGCAGGGGCGGACGTTGGAAGAGGCTCGTGAAGAAATTTTAAAAGAGACAGAACAACATCAAGCGCAATTAGATGAAGTATCGTCCCGTTTGGTTGCCGCGGGTTTGGCCGCTTGGGGCGGTGATAAAAAGGGTGTTTTAATCGTCAAAGGGCAAGCCAATTTGTTGGAAAATATCCAAGCGATAGAAGACCTTGAACGCGTTCGCAATCTTTTTTCCGTTCTGGAAGCGCAAGAAAGTATGACAAAACTGTTGGATTTAACGGAAGCGGCCGACGGGATACAAATATATATCGGATCGGAAAACAAATTGTTTGATTTATCGGGTTGTTCTATGATTACGGCGCCGTATCGCAACAGTCAGGAAAAGATTATCGGTGCCGTCGGGATTATCGGTCCGACAAGAATGAATTACGCCAGAATAATTCCTCTGGTAGATTATACGTCACAGGTTGTCAGCAAATTGATAGGATAGGAAAAGATGACAAAACATCAGAAAAGCAATGAAGAACCGAATGAAGTAAATCAGGAACAGGATGAAACCTTGCAACAAACCGATGCTTCCGTCAATGCGGAACAAGAGGTCGAATCCGACGATCAGTCCGTAAAAATCGCTGAAATGCAGGCGGAAATTGATAAATTAAAAGATTTATATCTGCGTTCTCAGGCCGAAATGGAAAACTTGCGTCGTCGAACTCAATTGGAGTTGGAAAAGCGTTCGAAATTTGCAATTTCTTCTTTTGCGCAGGATTTGCTGCCGGTTAATGACAATTTAACCCGCGCAATGAGCAGTATTCCGGAATCCGAGCGTGAAAATCAAAATGAGTTGGTTAAAAATCTGCTTGTCGGTCTGGAGTTGACGCAAAAAGATTTGAATACGGCTTTGGAAAAAAACAAAATTACAGCGATCGACAGTATCGGATTGGTGTTTGATCCGAACTTGCACAAAGTCGTTCAAGAAATTGATGATCCGAGCAAACCGGCCGGTACGATTGTTCAGGAATGGCAAAAAGGCTATTTAATCGGCGGCGATCGCGTATTGCGCGAAGCCGTTGTCGTCGTAACCCGCGGCGGTCCTCAACCCGGTCAGGAACAGACCGAACACGTTGATACGACGGTTTAATTAAAAAGCCCGATTAAATCGGGCTTTTTTCATAACCATTTAATGCCTTTTCTGCGCCAACGTCCCGACCAAAGGTAGATAAAGGCAAATATATTGGAAACAAATGAAGCCAAAGGTGACGCAAAGCCGACGGCATATAACGAAGCGTTTGCCATTGTGCTGAAATAATACGCCATCGGGATTCTGAAGGCAAAAGTGCATAAAACATTGTTCAGCATTGAAAAAAACGATCGGCCGCAACCGTTGAAAAAACCGTTTGTGCAGAAAACGATCGGCACTAAAACATATTCAAAACAAAAGCTTTTGGCGTATTCGGCTCCGGCCTGAACGGTTTCTTGCGCACCGGCGGAATTTTTATCGATAAAAAAGCCGACGATTTGTTCGGGAACGCTTAAAAACAAAGTAAGGGCCACGATACCGAACATCATGGTTCCCGCGATTCCCAATTTTAACGTATGTAAGGCTCTGACAGGTTTGTTTGCTCCGATATTTTGGGCGGTAATGGCCGCGATTGCTCCCATTGCCGATATGGCCGGTAACATGGCGAAGGCATTGATGCGCCCGACAATGCCGACACCCGCCGCCGCGGCCGTTCCCATCGAGTTGATGATGGATGTGATAAACATGAATGATACATCAATCAAACAGCCTGTTATGGAAATCGGCAGTCCTATCCGGAACAGATCGCGTATGATATCGCGATCGGGGATGAAATTTTTTAACTTAAATTCGAAATCGACGGTTTTACGCATAAAGAAATAAGCAAAAATCATGCTTAATCCTTGACTGGATATTGTGGCGATGGCGGCACCGTCCGCTCCCATGTGAAATCCTGCGATCAGGATCAGATCGCAAATAATATTGACGACACAGGCGATCGCGACAAACACCAGCGGAGCCATAGAATTTCCAAGTCCGCGGAAAATCGCCGAAAAAGCGTTATATCCGGTAATAAAAAAAATCCCCGTGACGCAAATATCCGTATAAGCTTTTGTTTCCGCAAAGGCGTTTTCGGGCACATGCATCAACCGCAAAACGATCGGAGTTATAATCAGCATGACCGCGGTCAACGTTGCGGCGCATAAGGTGAATAAAATCAGTCCCGTTCCGATGCATCGATTTAGTTTTTCACGATTGTTTGCGCCGACATACTGGCCGATAAGAACGGTTGAACCGGTGGTCAAGCCTGAAATCAAGTTTAAAATCAGCATCATGATGCAGGTGCCGTTGGCGACGGCCGCCACCGAAACGCTGCCGTTGCCGAATCGTCCTACGACGAACATATCAACGGTGTTGTATAAAGCTTGCAACAAATAGGCGAGCAGAAAGGGAAACGAGAAAAACCATAGATTTTTTAAAGCGTTTCCTCGTGTTAAATCCTGCCGGACGGATAGTTTCATTCTAAACCTTTGACAGTTCTTCAGAACGTTTTTCCGCGGCTTTGACGGCTGTTTTTAATAACGGTTCGAAACCTGTTTCGGGATTCATCAGGATTTCCAACGCCGCTGCCGTCGTACCGTTCGGCGTCGTGACGTTTTGGCGTAATTTTTCAGGTGTTTCCGGGCTTTCATTCATCAAATGCGCCGAACCGGTAACGGTGCTTTTTGCCAGTTGTTTAGCGATGTCGTCCGGCAATCCCAGCGATACGGCCGCTTTTGTCAACGCTTCGGTTAAATAGAAGACATAAGCGGGGCCGCTGCCCGAAACGGCCGTAACGGCATCGATTTGCTTTTCGTTTTCCAGCCATACGACTTTTCCGCAGGCGTGTAAAATCAGGTCTGCGATTTGTCTTTGCCGTTCATCGTATCCCGTTGAAGCGGTTACCCCCGTAATGCCTTCGCCTATTGCGGCCGGCGTATTGGGCATTGCGCGGAAAATAACGCTGTTTGATCCGAGCTTTTCTTTGAACCATTCGATTTTTCTGCCGGCGATGATTGATAAAACGGCGGCGCCTTTATCGGTGAAAGGCTTGACATCGTCAATAATCTGTTCAATCAGGAAAGGCTTGACCGCCAAAAAGACGATATCCGGCGTGAAATCATCGAACTCTGTGGCGGAAGTGCGGCTTTCAATACCTTTTTGATCTAAAATGCGGCGAGTTTCTTCGCTTGGTTCGGCGACGCGAATGTTTTTTGCCTCAAAGCCGTTTTTTAACAAGCCGTTTAAAACGGCTCCGCCCATTTTGCCGCAGCCGATCAGTAAAATTGATTTTTGACGATCCATTGTTTCCCCCTGATGTTTGATGAATTTTTTTAAAATAGGACGATATCCTTCTTTTTTAAAGAAAAACATTTGGGAAACGGCTCATTTTGGCATATAAAAGAAAAAGCAGAAAAAAAAACGAGGTTACCATGTACGTTATCACAGGCGGCGCAGGCTTTTTGGGGTCCAACCTTGCGGCCGGTATCGAAGAACGGGAATTGGGCGAAATTGCCGTTGTCGATCGTTTTCAGTCGGACGATCGTTGGCGCAATATTGCAAAACGGTCTTTGCGCGATATTATTTTTCCTGACAAGATTTTCGAATATTTGGATAAGCACGCCGGACGGATAGATGCCGTTTTGCATATCAATTATACCGGATTTTCTCAGGAAAGTGATGTTGATGCGTTGATTGACGAACGTATTCATTTGACATGGCGGTTATGGTCGTGGTGCGCACATCATCAGGTGCCGTTTATTTACGATTCGACGGCCGGTGTTTACGGAGACGGTTCTTTGGGGTTTAAAGATGACGACTCCGCCGAAGCATTGGCTAAGTTAAAACCGTTGTCCGCCGCCGCATGGACCAAACTGTTTTTGGATCGCAAAATCGTTGATACAATCAATCGAGGCGAGAATGCTCCGCCGCAGTGGATAGGATTGCGTTGTTTTAATCTGTACGGGCCGAACGAATATCATAATACAACACATCAAAGCGTCATTCCCCGTATTTATCATGCGGCTAAAAACGGCAAATTATTTCCTTTGTTCAGATCTGAAAATCCGGATTATGAAGACGGCGAACAAATGCGCGACTTTATGTGGGTTGAAGATACCGTTGATGTTATTTTATGGTTGCTGCAACATCCCGAAATCAGCGGATTGTTCAATATCGGTACCGGACAAGCCAGAACGTATGCGGATGTTTTGCGCGCCGTTTATGCGGCGTTGGATGAAAAACCGGAAATGGACTTTATGGATTTGCCGGCCGAAATCAAAAGACAATATCAGTACTTTACGCAGGCGGATATTCAAAAACTGCGTTCGGTCGGATATACAAAGCCGTTTACTTCATTGGAAGATGGTGTTTTCAAATATGTTCGATCTTATTTGGAAACGTCTGATCCGTATAAATAGGACATGGCATGACTTATCAGGGTATTCCTTTTCCCAATATTGATCCCGTTGCTTTGCATATAGGCAGTTTCGGTTTGCGTTGGTATTCGTTGGCGTATTTGGCCGGAATTGCTTTGGCGTGGTTTTTGGCACGGAAAATGGTTCGCCGTTATCCGAATCCGGTAACGGAAATAATGGTGGATGACGTTATTTTTTGGGCAACCGTCGGACTGATCGTCGGCGGACGATTGGGGTATGTATTATTTTATAATTTTACATATTATACTGAAGATCCGTTGCAAATTTTTGCTTTATGGAAAGGCGGCATGTCATTCCACGGCGGTTTGATCGGCGTGATTATAGCGGTATATCTGTACGCCCGAAGCGTTAAAGTCGGTTTTTTTCAGTTTACGGATATTTTGGCCTGTGTCGTTCCGATCGGTTTATTTTTCGGGCGTTTGGCAAATTTCGCCAATTCGGAATTGTTCGGGCGTGTGACCGTTTCTGTCCCTTGGGCAGTTATTTTTCCGAATGGCGGACCGTTGCCGCGTCACCCCAGCCAGTTGTACGAAGCCGGATTTGAAGGAATTTTTCTGTTTTGCATTTTATATTCTTTATGGGCATGCAGCGTCTGGGTTCGAATCCGTCCGGGCTTTCTTTCCGGATTGTTTTTGTTCGGTTATGCCGTTGCGCGCGGTGTCGTCGAAAATTTCAGAGAACCGGATGCTCAAATCGGTTTTTTGTTCGCGCGCGTCACGATGGGGCAAATGTTGACCGTACCGATGCTGATTTGCGGAATCTGGATAATGATATGGGCGGCGAAAAAAGTTTAGACATAAATCGTTTTCTCTGCTATTTCATAAAGACGGATCTTAAAGACTCAAGGCTTTGAAAAATATGACAATTCATTTCAAAAGACGGGGTTTTTTTAAAACAATGACTTTACTTATTTATGTAAAGCTTATTGTTCCGATGCTGCGATCAAAAAATTCGCCTGAAATAACGGCTCGCGGGGCGATGATCGGTATGGGCTGGGCCATGACGCCGTTGGTCGGGATTCAGATGTATCTGGTTTTTATGACATGGCTTTTTACCAGAAAAGTTTTTAAATGGAATTTCAATTTGCCGGTCGGTTTGGCGTGGACATGGGTGACAAATGTTTTTACCGTACCGATGTTTTACTATGCGTTTTATGTTACCGGCAAAGTGATGATGGGCGAATTTGCCGAAAGAACGACTTATGCCAAATTTTATGGTTTAATTAAAACGATTTTAAATGAAAACGGTATAGTTGAAGCTTTGAAAGCAACGGCCGCCGTTTTAATTAAAGACTGGGGCGTCGCCATGATGATCGGATCGATTCCTTGGATTATTTTCGGAGCCTGGGGGGCTTACGCATGGACGCTGTGGTATGTTCGCCGGCGTAAAGCGACTTTGGAACGCCGTTTGGAAAACCGTCAGAAAAAGCTTGAAAAGAAAATCGAAACGACGCAAAAAAGATTCGAACGTAAAATCGAAAAAGCCGAACAGAAAATGGAAGTTAATCAGCTGAAGTTTGAAAATAAACAAAAAAAACTGGAAACAAAGCTGGAAAAAACGATCGCGGCTCAAGAAGAAGCCAGACTCGATAAATTCAGGGATGAAAATTAATGAAAAAAACGACGCTCTGTTTTTCGGAAAATGTTCGCTCTCGTTTTTTTTCGCGTAAAAACGGCGTTTCGACAGGTGATTTTGCTTCTTTGAATTGCTCCGTAAAGGTAGGCGATGATCCGGCTAAAGTTCGTGAAAATATGCGCCGGGTATCGGGCAATTTAGGTTGTACCGTGGAAAAGTTGTTTGTGTTGCACCAAACGCATTCATCAATCGTTGTGCCGGTTGTATCGCGTGAACCGTTTGAAAAAACACCGTATGGCGATGCGTTGGTGACGGATCAATCCAATATCTTTTTAGGAATTAAAACGGCGGACTGCGCTCCCGTTTTATTGGCGGATGCTCAAAACGGAGTTGTCGCCGCTGCTCATGCCGGATGGCGCGGGGCGGTCGGCGGCATTTTGGAAAATACGGTGCAAACGATGGTCGAAATGGGAGCCGAAATAAATAATATTTCAGCTTTGATCGGGCCGTGCATCGCGCCGCAATCTTATGAAGTCGGTGAAGATATGAAGGAAGCTTTTTTGCAGGCGGATGCGAAGGCTTCTTTGTTTTTTGTTCCCGCCGGAGCGGGAAAATACAGATTCGATTTGCCGGGGTACGTTCTGGCCAGATTGGAACGTCAGGGAATCGGAGCGGCCGAATGGGTCGGCGAAGATACGTATGCTTTGGAAAAAGAATACTTTTCACACCGCCGTTCGACACAAAAAGGCGAAAATAGCGGACGACAGATTTCCGTAATAGGACTGTTGGACAGCTCTTTGTTTTAATCACAGATAAGGGATAGAAAATGAAAATTTTTTCAGGAAACAGCAATATTCCGTTCGCACAAGCGGTCGCAGGTTATATGGACACATCGTTGTCTAAGTGTTCCGTTCGCCGCTTTGCAGATAACGAGGTTTTCGTTGAAGTGCAGGAAACCGTTCGCGGACAGGATGTTTTTATCATTCAGCCGACCAGTTCGCCGGTCAACGACCACTTAATGGAATTGTTGATTATGTTGGATACGTTTAAACGTTCTTCGGCTCGCAGAATTACGGCGGTTGTCCCTTATTTCGGTTACGCCCGTCAGGATCGCCGTTCAGCACCTCGTACTCCGATTTCGGCTAAATTGGTTGCCGATTTGATTACTTCCGCCGGTGCCAACCGTGTGGTGACGATGGATTTGCACGCCGGACAAATTCAAGGTTTTTTCAATATTCCGGTCGATAATCTGATGGCCGCACCGGTTATGGTTAAAGACATCATGTATCATTTTCGCGATAAAACGCCGATGATTGTTTCGCCCGACGTCGGCGGTGTGGTTCGTGCGCGCGGAATCGCTAAACGCTTGCATGCCGATCTGGCGATTATCGATAAGCGTCGTGAACGTGCCGGCGTATCCGAAGTGATGAATATCATCGGTGACGTTGAAGGTCAGGATTGCATTTTGGTTGACGATATCGTCGATTCCGCGGGAACATTATGTAATGCGGCGGTCGCGTTGAAGAACGCGGGGGCAAGTTCCGTTCATGCTTATGTCACGCATGGCGTACTATCCGGCGAAGCGGTTAAACGCGTAACGGATTCCCCTTTGGAATCTTTGGTGATTACGGATACGATCGAACCGACGCAAGCGGTTAAAGAAGCCCGTAACATCCGCGTTGTTTCCGTTGCCGAGTTGGTTGGCGAATCGATCTTGCGCATTAGTGAAGAACGCTCCGTCACCAGTTTGTTTTATTAAAATAAAATTTTTCGAAAAGCCCTTTGTTTCGGCAGAGGGCTTTTTCATTTGGAAAAAGCTTTAATTCTGTTGATTTTGTTTCAAAAACGGTGTAAACAGACGAGAGCTTTTCGCGCAGTGCGAAAAACAGCGGTTCAGGCACCCCTGGAGGCGGAACCGTTTTTACTTTAAATTAAGGATAAAAGTTATGGCTAAAACTACTTCCATTCGCGTTAATGAACGCAAAACGGCAGGTAAGGGGGCGGCTCGTGCAGAACGTCGCGCCGGTTTGATTCCCGGTGTGATTTACGGTGAAAAGAAAGAACCCGTAATGTTCTCTATCTCCGCCTTGGATTTGGACGCTCAGATGCGTCAGAAAGGTTTCTGGACACGTCAGTTCGAAATCGAAGTCGGCAAAAACAAATATCACGCCATTTGTCAGGATATTCAGGTGCATCCGTTGACGGATCGCCCGATTCATATCGATTTCTTGCGTGTTTCCGAAAATGCGGAATTGGAAATCGAAGTTCCTGTTATTTACGAAAACGAAGCTGCTTGCCCGGGCTTGAAGTTGGGCGGTACTTTGAACGCTATTTATCGTGAAATCGAAATTTCCTGTAAGCCGAAAGACATTCCGGAACAGTTGGTTGTCGATTTGTCCGGCTTGAACATCGGCGATGTCGTTAAAATGGGCGATGTCAAATTCCCCGCCGGCGTTAAACCGGTCGAAGACATGGATACGACGATTGCCGCGATTGCCGCTCCGTCTTCTATGGAAGAAGCGGTTCCGGCGGCTGATGCTGCGGCTCCTGCGGCTGAAGCGTAATATAAAGGATCGGCCGGATGTTTTTGGTTGTTGGTCTTGGGAATCCGGGATCGGAATATAAAAACAACCGGCATAACGTAGGATTTATGGCGGCGGACGAATTGTTCCGCCGCTATAATTTTTCGTCATGGCGTAAACGATTTCAAGGCGAAACGGCCGAAGGAACGATAGACGGCAATAAAGTTTTATTGCTTAAACCGCAAACGTACATGAATAATTCCGGAGAATCCGTCCTAGCGGCAATGTCTTTTTATAAAATTCCGGTTCAAAACATTATTGTCATTCATGATGACATGGATTGTTCCGTCGGAAGATTGAAAGGAAAAACCGGAGGCGGTTCCGGCGGCCATAACGGCCTGAAAAGCATAGATAAACATTGTTCCGTCAACTATATGCGCATTCGCTTGGGAATCGGCCGTCCTTTGCGTCCGGAGCAGGTGATAAATTGGGTAATTTCCGATTTTTCCAAGAAAGATCGGGAAAAAATAAATAATTTGTTGGAAGATATGGCGGAATCTTTTCCGCATGTTTTAACCGGCGGAACGGCGGAATTTACTTCCAGACTGGCGGTATATCAGCAGAAAAAAGGAAAATGAAATGGGATTTAATTGCGGAATAGTAGGCTTGCCGAATGTGGGCAAATCGACTTTATTTAACGCTTTAACGTCGACGATGGCCGCTCAGGCGGCGAATTATCCGTTTTTTACGATTGAACCGAACGTCGGTCGCGTAGCTGTTCCCGATCCGCGATTGCAGATTTTATCGGATTTGGCCGTTTCAAAGCAGACCATTTATACGCAGTTGGAATTTGTCGATATTGCCGGATTGGTTAAAGGGGCGTCCAAAGGCGAAGGTCTTGGCAACCAGTTTTTGGCATCCATTCGCGAAGTCGATGCCATCGTGCATGTTTTAAGATGTTTTGAAAACGGCGATATTACCCATGTTGAAGGGTCGATTGATCCGGTTCGTGATGCGGAAACGATTGAAACGGAATTGATGTTGGCCGATTTGGACAGTTTGGAACGCCGGATTGTTCCGTTTGAAAAGAAAGCCCGAGCCGGTGAAAAAGAAGGCAAGGAAATGGTTGCCGTCATGCAGCCGGTATTGGATGCCTTACGGGACGGAAAGCCCGCCAGAACGGTTCGTTTCGAAGACGAAGAAAAGCAAAAACTTTATAAGCAGCTGTATTTGCTGACTTCCAAGCCTGTTTTATATGTTTGCAATGTGGACGAAGCATCTGCAGCGACCGGCAACGAATTTTCCGCTCGCGTTTTTGAAATGGCTGAAAAGCAAGGCAACCAAGCCGTCGTTATTTCTGCCGCGATTGAATCCGAAGTCGCTTTATTGGAAGACGCCGCCGAACAAAAAGAGTTTTTGGAAACGCTCGGATTGGAAGAAACCGGATTGAATCGTGTTATCGCAGCGGGATACAAGTTATTAAATTTGAAGACGTTTTTTACGGTCGGTCCCAAGGAATCCAAAGCTTGGACGATTAAGGACGGTATGACGGCTCCGCAAGCGGCAGGAGTCATACATTCCGACTTTGAAAAAGGGTTTATTCGAGCGGAAGTTATTTCTTATGAAGATTTTATCGCGTGTAAAAGCGAAGCGAAAGCGCGCGAAATGGGAAAACTCCGTTCCGAAGGCAAAACGTATGTTATGCAGGACGGGGACATTTGTCATTTTCTGTTTAATGTTTAAGGTCGATTAAAATGCGCTTGGCTCTTTTTGAACCGGATATTCCTCAAAATACGGGAACGTTGTTGCGTTTGGCGGCGTGCTTTGATTTGCCGGTGGATATTATCGAACCGTGCGGATTTGTTTTTAACGATCAAAAAATGCGTCGTGCCGGCATGGATTATCTGGATATTGTTGACTGCACCCGTCATAATTCATGGCAGGATTTTTACGAACAGCGTCAGGGACGGATTGTGTTGTTGACGACAAAAGGGGCGCAGACGCATACGTCGTTTTCTTTTCAAGCCGATGACATTTTGTTATTAGGTCGGGAAAGCGCAGGAGTTCCCGATTATGTACACAATGCGGCGGATGCGCGTTTGCGTATTCCCATGCGCGCTGAAACGCGTTCGATTAATGTTGCGATATCGGGCGCGATTGTTTTAGGGGAAGCTCTGAGACAAACGGGCGGTTTTGAAAAATTGGTATAAAAAAACCTCGCCATCAGCGAGGTTTTTGTTTTTAGTATTTTCTTTCTCCGAATAAAGCGGTTCCGACGCGAACGTAAGTAGCGCCTTGTTGAACGGCGATGTCGTAATCATCGCTCATTCCCATGGATAATTCGCTTAATCCCGCTTCTTTCGCCAACTTTTTCAAGAAAGCGAAGTGCGGAGACGGTTCGTCGTCAACCGGAGGAATGCACATTAATCCGACGACATTCAATCCCAAGTCGCGGCATTTTTCTACAAGAGTAATTGTTTCACGTGAAACACAACCGCCTTTTTGCGGTTCGTTTCCGGTGTTGACCTGAATGAAACAAGGCAGGTTTTTGCCCTGCTTTTTCATTTCCGCTGCTAGCTTTTCCGCTAATTCGATTCTGTCAACCGTTTCAATGACGTCAAACAAAGATATGGCTTCTTTGACTTTATTGGTTTGAAGCGAACCGATTAAATGCAATTTTAAATCGGGAAATTGTTCTTTTAACGCCGGATACTTATTTTGCGCTTCCTGTACGCGATTTTCACCGAAGACGCGATGTCCCGACTGCAATAAAGGCAGAATTTCTTCTGCCTCGTGCATTTTGGAAACGGCCACTAAAGTGACGTCTTCCTTTTTTCGCCCGCAGGCGGCGGCCGCTTGTTCGATTTTAGCGGTTACCGTCTGCAGATTTGATAAAGCGTTCATGTCGACCTGCTTAGAATGTTAAGTTGACGCCGACCGCGACAGCCGGGCCTTTGTTGCTTAAACTGCGATCGTCGGATGCGGAATCAAAATCGACATAAGCCACGTCCATAAAGGCGTTTACACCTGCCAGAATTTTGTATTGACCGGACAGCTGATAAATGCTGTAAACGTCTTTTTTGTCTGCGACCGTCAGACTGTTTGCTCTTGACTGCAATACGTTTGCGCTGACGGCATAGGGGCCTGCGCTGAACTTAACGCCGAAATCCCAGCTTTCGCCTTTTGCCATATTCTCAAAATCATTTAAGAACACTGCCGTTTCACGAGACATATTTGTATAGTGATAGGAACCGCCGACGGTCCAGTTGCCGATTCCGATATTTAAACCCGCGCCGTATTCATTGATATTCTTTTCTTGATCAGGAATGCCGTTTGCGCGCAAATTCGGTTTGTAAACCGTATACGCGGCACTGGCTTCAACATTGAATTTGCCGAAATCGCCCTGATACAAGGCTATCGTATCCGCGCCGTATTTAAACAGTTTTCTGCCGCCTTTTGAATTTAACATATTGTCACTGTCTTTACCTTTGGTTTTATTCCCCGGAATTAAACTGACGCCGAATGTAAATCCGGAATATGTCGGGGTAATGTAGGACAACTTTGTGGAAATGTTATCCAAGAGAGCGTAAGTCGCTTTGTTATAAGAAAAACCCGTAGGCGGCACGATAATACGTCTGAAATCCGTTTCCTGCAATCCAAGTGTGCTGACGGTCGGTGAAGTAACGGCCATTTGATTGGAAACGTTTTTGACATTACCGAGGATAATACGACCAATAGTCGAATCTACGGTCATATATGTTTCATCAATCGTTTGGTCTGATGTATCGCTGTCTGTTCCGGCTTCTAACTGAACCATGGCGCCGATTTTTACGCCGTTTTGCAAAGTCGTTGAGCCCGAAAAGTAAATTTCGGCGTCGCCCAGTAAATCGACGTTGTTGTACTCTCCGATTTCCAAGGGTGCGCTGATTGTTCCTACATTTGTCGTACGTCTTTGGTTGGAATATGTTCCGTACCAGGTCATGTAACCGCCCAACTGCAGTTCAATCGGTTGATCGAAGGCTTCAACGGTCGTTGATTGATCTGACTGTGTTTTTGACGTTGTCTGAGCCAGAACCGCCGATGCAAAAAAAGCGGTCGTCAAAAAAACAGTGGAAAATAGTTTCTTTTTCATTTGAAGAATCCCTGCTTAAAAGTTGTAAAATAAAAATACGAATAAAATATATTCTAATAAATTTGTAAATAAACTGTTAGCTGTTAAAAAGGTGATATTTGTTAAAAAACAATACTTATTTTTATTATTCGGGATTTGATAAATATGCTATTGTGAAAAAAACGAAAGGGTAAAAAATGAATAAAAAATATGCGGCAATGGCTTTATGCGGTTTGTTGGCGGCCTGTCAATCGGATCAAGTTGAATATAAATATCCGAAAAAAGTTTACGGACGCTATGAAATGCCGTCCGAAAAAATCGAACAAGATACGGTTTTTGATAAAAAATATCTGACGTTTAGTATCGGCGGACAAAAAGAAGATAAAAACCCTGTTCGAACAGAAGGAGCGGCGGAAAAATCGGCAGAGATCAATGCTCGTCGGAAAACGGATCTCTGGCCGTTTGTTTTGCCTGTTTTATCACAATATCCGATTGCTTTGATGCAGCGGGGAGAATTCGCGTCGACGGAATGGTTCACCGATCCCGAAAATGCGTCGCGTCAATTAAAAATCAATGCCGCAAAAGTCGGAACGGATGTCAAAATAACCGTTCTTTGCCGACAAAAAGACGAAAACGGCGAATGGATCAATCAAAAAAATGATGCAACGCTTGCAGATAAAATAAAAAATGATATTGTGAAACAATCGTTTAACAACTAATTTTGGGCGCTGAAAGTTTCTATTATGACCGAAGAAAGATATAATTTTCGTACAACCGAAGAAAAGTGGCAGAAAGCTTGGGAAAAAGCCGAAGTTTTCAAGGCGAAGGATTCCTCTGACAAGCCGAAGTATTACGCTTTGGAAATGTTTCCGTATCCGTCCGGTAAAATTCATATGGGGCATGTGCGAAATTATGCTCAAGGTGATGTGATCGCCCGTTTCAAGCTGGCTCAAGGATATGACGTGTTGCATCCGATGGGCTGGGATTCTTTCGGCTTGCCCGCGGAAAACGCCGCGATTAAACATGGCGTTCATCCTGCGAAATGGACGCGTGAAAATATCGCCAATATGCGCGAAGAAATGAAAAAAATGGGGCTTTCCATCGATTGGAGCCGCGAAGTTTCGACGTGCGAGGTTGAATACTATAAACATGAACAGAAAATGTTTCTGGACTTTTTAAAGAAAGGTTTGGCGTATCGTAAGGATTCTTGGGTGAACTGGGATCCGGTGGATCAAACGGTCCTGGCCAATGAACAGGTTGTTGACGGCAAAGGATGGCGAACGGGGGCTCCGGTCGAACGGCGCAAGTTGTCCCAGTGGTTTTTGAAAATCACGGATTATGCCGACGAATTGTTGGAAAATCTGAAAACAATGGACGGTTGGCCCGAAAAAGTCCGCATCATGCAGGAAAACTGGATCGGCAAGTCTTATGGCGCTTATATGTATTTTCCCGTTATCGGTACGGATAAAACGTTGGAAGTTTTTACAACACGGGCCGATACGTTGTTCGGTGCTTCTTTCTGTGCTATTTCGGCTGGTCATCCGATTGCGCAGGAATTGGCTAAAACCAACCCCGAACTGGCAAAGTTCATCAAAGAATGCGAGGCTTTGGGAACGTCCGTCGCTACAATTGAAACGGCGGAGAAGAAAGGCTTTGACACCGGTTTGAAGGTCATGCATCCGTTTGCCGAAGAATTTAAAAAGTTGGGCGGGAATTCCGAATTGCCGCTGTTCGTAGCCAATTTCGTATTGATGGAATACGGCACGGGCGCTATTTTTGCCTGTCCGGCACACGATCAGCGCGATTTGGATTTCGCCCGCAAATACGGTTTACCCGTTCGCGTCGTCGTCGCACATAAAACTGAAGGCACTCCGGCTGTTGAAAATGAAGCGTTTGCTGATATTGCGGACGGTATAGCCGTTAATTCCGCATTTTTGGACGGTATGCCGACCAAAGACGCCATTCCCGAAATGATTAAGCGATTGGAAACGATCGGTAAAGGAAAAGCTACCATTCAGTATCGTTTGCGCGACTGGGGAATTTCCCGTCAGCGTTACTGGGGTTGCCCCATTCCCGTGATTCATTGCGAACATTGCGGTATCGTTCCCGTTCCCGAAAAGGATTTGCCGGTAATCTTGCCCGAAGACGTGACATTCGAAGCTTCCGGCGGAAATCCGCTGGAACGTCATCCGACTTGGAAGCATACGGTTTGTCCGGTATGCGGCAAGCCCGCTTTGCGCGAAACGGATACGTTTGACACCTTCTTTGAATCTTCGTGGTATTTCGCGCGTTATGCCTCGCCGCATGAAACGGATTGCGGTTTTAAAAAGGATGCTGCGAACCATTGGTTGCCGGTCGATCAGTATATCGGCGGTATCGAACACGCGGTTATGCATTTGTTGTATGCCCGTTTCTTTACGAAAGCGTTGCGTGATTGCGGCTATTTGGATATTGACGAACCTTTCAAAGGTTTGTTCACTCAAGGAATGGTCTGCCATGAAACGTACAAAGACGTTGACGGAAACTGGCTGTTCCCGACGGATGTCGAAAAGAAGTCGGACGGTACGGCGGTAAAGATCAAAGACGGTACGCCCGTTACGGTCGGTCGTTCCGAAAAAATGAGTAAATCGAAATACAATTTGGTTGATCCTGAAACGATTTTATCGACTTACGGGGCTGATGCCGCGCGTGTTTTCATGTTATCGGATACCCCGCCGGAACGTGATCTGGAATGGACGGAAGCGGGCATAGACGGCGCCTGGCGTTATATTAACCGTTTGTGGCGTATGGCGTTGGCTTGTCCGGAACGGACGGTAAAGCCCGAAATGTTGTCCGATAAAGCCGATAAATTAATACGTATGACGCATAAAGCGATTGTTTCTGTGACGGAAGATCTGGAAAAGCTGCGTTTTAACGTTGCCGTTGCGCGTTTGCGTGAAATGAGCAACGCCATCGGTGAATTAAAGTTGAACGATGACGGCGATAAATATGCGTATCGTTTTGCTTTTGAAACGCTGGTTCGTTTAATGTCGCCGATTGCCCCTCATATTACCGAAGAGATGTGGCATTTTATCGGAAATGAAACGTTGTTGGCTTCGGAAAAATGGCCTGTTGCCGACGCAGCTTTGGTTGCAGACGATAAAATCACCATGGCCGTTCAGGTTATGGGGAAAATGCGTGGTACGATCGAAGTTGCTAAAGACAGCGATGATGAAGCCGTCAAAGAAGCGGCATTGGCTTTACCGACGGTTCAAGCGCAAATCAAAGGCAAAACCATTCGTAAAATCATTGTTGTAAAGAATAAAATCGTCAATGTCGTTGCTGCGTAAGATTTTTGTTTCGTTTGTTTTGATTTGCCTGACCGCTTGCGGTTTTCGTCCGTTGTATGTCGGGAAGGGGACGGATGATTCAATCTCCGGCAAACAACTTACAGAAGAAATGTCGGCTGTTTTTATTGATGAAATTCCTGACAGGACGGGACAGATTTTGCATCGTTTTCTGATTGACGGAATAACGCCGCACGGGGAATCGAAAAATCCCCGTTATCGGCTGTCCGTTCGTTTGTCACGGCCGGTTATTTCTCAGCAAGCGGTCAGACAGGATAATCTGGCTACACGTTATGTGATGTCGTTTACTGCGCACTATACGCTTTATTCTTATCCGGAAAATCGGAAATTGTTAAGCGACAGCGCTGTCGGTCGCAGCGGTTATGACGTTCAGTTGTCGCCGTATGCGACGGATGTCGCCGCAGAAACTGCTAAAAAACGTATTATGAAAATTTTAGGGGAAGATATTACCTTGCGTTTGGCGGCGTGTTTAAAAACGCATGATGTCTCAGAAAAATTAAAACAATGACGAAACTGACGCAATCCGCTCTTGAAAACCTGTTTAAAACGGGTGCACCCGCTTTAAAAGCCGTTTTATTTTATGGTCAGGATGAAGGTTTAATAGAAGAATGCCGGGAAAAACTGACAAAAGCGGTTGTCGCGGATAAAGATCCGTTTCGTCTGGTTGAATTGACTCAATCTCAAATCAAGGACGATCCGGCGTTGTTGTCGGCAGAGGCGAACGCTCTTTCTTTGATGGGAGGGCGTCGGGTAGTCGTCGTTCGCGGGGCGGATAATCACTTTACGGCTGTTCTAAAGGATTTCTTGCCGGCATATAAGGGCGATTCTTTGATAATCGTGACAGCCGGCGGATTAAAGACAAAGGATTCTTTACCTTTGTTATTTTCGGAATCGCCTGATTTGGCTGTTTTCCCGTGTTATGCGGATGAAGGAGAGGCTTTAAAACGTTTTGTTTTTCAGTTTTTGTCGGATCAGGGGTTTCAAATGACGCCGCAAAGCGTGGCCTTTATCGCCGATAATCTGGGGGCGGACAGGCTTCAATCGCGTTCCGAATTGGCAAAGCTGATCGCATATATGGGACATGAAAAAACAATTACGATGGATGACGCGGTTGCTTGCATCGGTGATGCCGCGGCGTTGTCGATTGATCAGATGTTATATGCTTTGTCCGGCGGTCGGCAAAAAGAATTGCATGAGACATTGGATCGTTTGTTGGCTGAAGGACAAAGTCCGATCGGTTTATTGCGTTCGGCGGTCGGACACTTTAAAAAATTTCATATAACGTTGGCAAAGATCAAGGACGGAATTCCATCTGAAACGGCAGTTGCCGCTTTACGTCTGCATTTTAAACGAACGGATGAATTTAAACGCCAGTTAAGACAATGGAATCTGGCTAAAATCGGGCGAGCTTTGGATTTGCTGGTTCAGGCGGAAAGGGAATGTAAATTTTCTTCCCGACCGCAAAAACTGATTTGTTCACGCGTTTTTTTACAAATAGCCGCCCAGATCGGCCGAAAATAAAAAAGCTCGGATTTTTCCGAGCTTTTTTTCTATTTAAAAACCTTTTTAAAAATGAAATCTATTTGTTGTGTGTAAAACGATAAGTCAAACAATGCTTCCAGCTGTTCTTTGGAAAGAGTTTGCATGACTTCTTCATCGGCTTCCAACAGATCTTTAAACGAACCTTCGCCGGCCCATACTTTCATGGCGTTGCGTTGTGTCAGTCGGTAGGCGTCTTCGCGTTTCATACCCGTGTCAACCATGGCCAGCATTATGCGTTGGGAAAAGATCAGTCCCTTTAACCGATTTAAGTTCGCCATCATGTTTTCAGGGTAAATCAGCAGCTTTTCAATTACTCCGGCCAAGCGATTCAAACAGAAATCCAGTCCGATCATGGCGTCGGGAGCGATAATGCGTTCGTTTGAAGAATGCGAAATGTCGCGTTCGTGCCACAAGGCAACGTTTTCCATTGCCGGAATGACATAAGATCTTAACAAACGCGCCAAGCCGGTCAGATTTTCGGATAAAACGGGGTTGCGTTTATGCGGCATGGCCGACGACCCTTTTTGCCCTGCGGAAAAGAACTCTTCGGCTTCGCGGACTTCGGTGCGCTGCAGGTGACGGATTTCAATCGCCAGACGCTCGATTGACGAAGCGATGATACCGATCGTTGAAAACAAAACGGCGTATCGATCCCGCGGAATGACCTGCGTTGAAACGGGCTCCGGTGTCAATCCCAGTTTTTCCGCCACATATTGTTCCACGCACGGATCAATCGTTGCAAACGTGCCGACCGCTCCGGAAATGGCGCAGGTCGCCACTTCTTTGCGAGCCTGTTCCAATCTTTCTTTATTACGGGCGAATTCCGTATAAAATCCCAGCATTTTTAATCCGAACGTCGTCGGTTCGGCATGAATACCGTGGCTGCGACCGATGCAAGGCGTGTATTTATGTTCTTCGGCGCGGTTTTTCAAAGCGGTTAATAAGCGATCCATATCCTTTAACAAAATATCGACCGATTGCGTCAGACGCATATTAAACGACGTGTCCAAAACATCTGAAGACGTCATTCCCTGATGCATAAAACGTGCGCTTTCACCTACGTTTTCGCCGACGTTGGTTAAGAAGGCAATGACGTCGTGTTTGACTTCTGCTTCGATTTCGTCAATGCGTTTCGGGTCGAATTTTCCTTTGGTACGGATATCTTCAACGGCGGACTGCGGTATTTTTCCCAGATGAGCCAAAGCTTCGCAGGCGCAGGCTTCTATTTCAAACCATGTGCGAAATTTATTTTCATCGGACCAAACGGCACTCATTTCGGGGCGGCTGTAACGCGGTATCATGTTCTTTTCCTTTATTGCAGAAAAATAATAAATATGTTTACATATCAGTAATATGAACAAAGGAGAAAAAAATGCAAACACAAACCGTCATTCGCGCACAGGATTATTTACCCGAAAAGCCCGAATTGGCCGAAGGGGCTACAGATGAACTGGTTTCCGAAACAGACGGCTTGACCGTTCGTTTGTTCGGGACGGCACCGGATTATACTCAAAAGGAATTTGAGGATTTATGGCAACTGGTTTTTGATGCGGATGAAAAGGAAATGATCGATTATTGCCGTGAAAAAGGCATTGACGTAATCGGTGACGACGGTTTTCCCGTATCCGGTTGGCGCGATGTCGCCGTTATGCTCAAGGCTATTGATGCCGGTTTGGTTTCTTTGGCGTAAACGATGAAAAGACTTCTGCCGTTTGTCCTTTTCTTTATTGCTGGCTGTCAGTTGCCGATCGAAGAAAAGATTCCCATGTCGGTCGATTCTTATTTGACGCGCGTTCCGGTTATTAAAACGGCAGTCATTCATTTGACAAACGAAGACGTAACAAAGGACGATATCGAATATCAGCAGCTGTTTCAGAAATTAAAACCCGTTTTGGAATCGAAGGGGTATCGCCTGACAACACCGTCCGCCGTTATTTTAAGATTGAATTTCGGTGTTAAAAAGGATTCGATCGTCAGTATTAAAAGCACGATTTTTACGACGGAGGCCGACCGACTGATCAATGATCGGGATTTACAGGCGGCATCGCAATATGATCGAAAAGTCGTTTATGAAAAATTCATTTCATTAACGGCGGTTCAAGCCGGAAAAGAAGGTCATCCGTTTTGGAAAGTAACCGTTTCCAAAAAGGATTTCGCTCCTGATTTCAGATCGGCGCAGGACAAACTGTTATACCTGTTGTCCCATTTTATAGAAAAGGATTCGGGGCGGTTGGTTTCCGCCGATTTGTCGGATACGGAATTTTATCAGCGTTATGTTTTGAAATATTCCGCTGCGGAGGCTTCCTCTTTGTTTGTAACGGAACCCGAAATGCGCCGGCAATATATTAAACGATTGCAGATCAAGGTAAACGCTCATGCCGGAGATTTTAAAAAGTGCGGCTTAACGGAAAAGCGTGAAGTGTCTTTTATGATTTCTCCGTTCGGAACATTGCCGGCTTTCGATTTTAAGGAAACGTTCAACATCTTGGGAATGCCCGTTGCGGAAAAGGTGCGTTCCTGTATTGCCAAATACTTTGAACCGCTTTTGGAACCGCCGCACGATATTGATACAACTCAGCCATTGACGGTTAAAATTCCGATCAGATAATTAAAAAGCGGAGAAAAACCTCCGCTTTTTTATTTATTAAATGGGATTGGAAATCAGACCGTCCGCCAATTTCGGTTCAAACCACGTCGATTTCGGCGGCATGACTTCACCGCTGTCGGCAACGGCTGTCAATTCCGTCATTTGTGTCGGATACATTGCGAAAGCCGCAACGAATTCACCGCTGTCGACACGATTTTCCAATTCTTTTAATCCGCGCATACCGCCGACAAAATCAATACGCTTGTCTTTGCGCAAATCCCGAATGCCAAGAACGGGATCCAAAACCAAATCGGACAACAGGCTGACATCCAGTCGCTTTACGGCGCTCAAGTCGGCGGGAAGGTCTTTTAAAGCCAACGAATACCATTGCTTGTTCAGATACAATCCGAAAGTTTCCTTTTTTTGCGGTTTGGCAATGCCGTCAACCGCCGTAACGGTAAAGTTTTTTTCAAGCGTTTTTAAAAATTCTTCGGCGGATAAACCGTTTAAGTCTTTAACGATGCGGTTGTAATCCAGAATTTTCATTTCTTCGATGGGGAAGGCAACGGCTAAAAACGAATTATAATCTTCCTTTCCGGTATGATTCGGATTGTGTTCCGCACGTTTTTTGGCAACACGGGAGGCCGCCGCGGATCGGTGATGTCCGTCCGCGATATAAACAACGTCCTGTTTGTCAAAAGCGGTCGTGATCGTTTGAATGTCGTTATCGTCGTTGACGACCCAGACGGCGTGACGGATATCGTTATCGGCGGTTACTTTGTAGTCGGGTTCGTTTTTAACCGTTTTTCGAATGACGGCGTCAACGGCCGGAATTTGATGATAAGCCAGCAGTACGGGGCCTGTTTGCGCGTTTAAAGCGTCGATTTGACATACGCGGTCGTCTTCTTTGTCTATACGGGTGAATTCGTGCCGGCGAATCCTGTTTTTATCATATTCGGCAACGCTGGCGGCGACGGCCAAACCGGTTTGAACATGATTTCCCATAATGGCGCGATAAATGTAATAGCAGGGCTTTTCGTCCTGTTTCAGAATGCCTTTATTCAGTAAAGCCGCGTAATTTTGCGCCGATTTGGCATAAACGGACGGATCGTAAGGATTCGTATTTTCCGGCAAATCGATTTCCGCTTTGGAAATATGCAAAAAAGAATACGGTTTTCCGCTTGCTTTTTCCCGTGCTTCTTTTGTATCAAGGACATCATAAGGCGGCGCGACAACGCTTGCGGCGAATTCGGGTGTCGGACGAACGGCTTTAAAAGGACGAAATAAAGGAATGGTACTCACGTCAAGCTCCTGTAAAAACAAAGATGATTTACTTTGTAGCGCAAATTCCTCAAAAAACAAAGTGATAGTTGTCGCAGGGCCGACGGCTTCCGGAAAATCGGGGTTGGCGCTGGATATGGCAAGTCGGGCGAACGGCGTCGTTATCAATGCCGACAGCATGCAGGTGTACCGTGACGTACCGACTTTGACGGCCAGACCGAGCATCGAAGACGAACAAAAAGCTCCGCATCGTTTATACGGTTTTTTGGAACCGTCGGATGCTTTTTCCGTTTATAAATGGGTCAAGCTTGCCGCGCGTGAAATCCGGACGGCTCGGGCGGAAAACAAAGTGCCCGTCGTTGTCGGGGGAACGGGGTTTTATTTGCAGACGTTGATTCAAGGTTTATCGCCCGTTCCGCAAGCCGAAGAAGCTGTCAGACTCTCTGTTCGCCAAGAATTTGAACGTGTCGGTGCCGACGAATTTATCAAAGCGTTTCAAAAAAAGGATCCTTCTTTTGCTTTCACCGATCCGCAAAGGGTTTTGCGTGCCGCCGAAGTTTTGGAACAAACAGGCAGATCGGTCACATATTGGCAATCTTTGCCGTATCAAAAGGAAATTGACGCGGATTTTTTTTGTATTCTGCTTGATCCCGAACGTCAAACGCTTTACGACCGGTGTAATCGACGATTTGCCGAAATGATGAAATTCGGAGCGGTTGAAGAAGTAAAAACGTTGTTTGCAAAAAATCCGCCATCGGACAGTTTGGTGCTGAAAGCCGTCGGCGTTTTGGAGATAAAAGCTTTTCTTGACGGTACGATGACAAAAGAACAAGCCATCGAACACGCCTGTCAAATGACCAGAAATTATGCCAAAAGGCAAGTGACATGGTTTAAACATCGTTTTTTGCCCGATATTGTCGTTTCTTCGATAAAAAGTAGCGGTGCATTAACCAAGGCTTTACACTTCTTGGAGTAGATTAAACTGAAATCCGCCTTTTCTTCGGCTTGCTCTTTAGCTACGGGAAGGCATATCAGGTTATGTATGAATTGTAATTTTTTAAGGGGGCGCAATGCTTTCAAAGCTGACCGGCTGGCTGTCCGCAGATATGGCCATAGACCTTGGAACCGCAAATACTTTGGTATATGTCAAAGGACGCGGGATTGTTTTAAACGAACCGTCTGTTGTGGCGATTGCTGAATCCAAGGGTAAAAAACACGTTCTGGCCGTCGGTGACGAAGCCAAACAAATGCTGGGACGTACGCCGGGATCCATTCGTGCGGTCAGACCGTTGCGTGACGGTGTCATCGCGGATTTCGAAGTCGCCGAAGAAATGATTAAACATTTTATTTACAAGGCGCATAACCGTCGCAATTTTGTTTCCCCGATGATTATTATTTGCGTTCCGTCCGGTTCAACAGCCGTGGAACAACGCGCCATTCAAGAATCCGCCGAAGCGGCAGGCGCTCGCAAGGTGTTTCTGATTCAAGAACCGATGGCGGCCGCGATCGGTGCCGGATTGCCGGTAACCGAACCGACGGGGTCTATGGTCGTCGATATTGGCGGCGGTACGACCGAGGTGGCTGTTTTGGCTTTGGGCGACATAGTTTTTGCGCGTTCCGTCCGTGTCGGCGGCGATAAAATGGATGAAGCGATTATTTCTTATATTCGTCGTAATCATAACTTGCTGGTCGGAGAAGGTTCCGCCGAAAGAATTAAAAAAGCGATCGGTTCTGCTTGTCCGCCGGAACAGGGCGAAGGCCGTACGATGGAAATCAAAGGCCGCGACTTGATGAACGGCGTGCCGAAGGAATTGACGATTTCCGAACGTCAAATCGCCGAAAGTCTGGCCGAACCGGTCAGCCAGATTGTTGAAGCCGTGAAGGTTGCTTTGGAACATACGGCTCCTGAATTGGCAGCGGATATCGTTGACAAAGGGATTGTTTTAACAGGCGGCGGCGCTTTGTTGACGAATTTGGATCGTGTCTTGCGCAAATCGACGGGCTTGCCCGTTTCCATCGCCGAAGATCCTTTGACCTGTGTCGCCATGGGAACCGGTCGTGCATTGGAAGAAATCAAAAAACTGCGTAACATTCTTTCGACGATGTATTAAGCCAAATCCCTTTTAAGGGAGGATAAAACTTTATGGGCAAGCAGCATTCCGGTAATCCGGCCTCTTTGAATCAGATTAAATTCAAATTGCGGCGTTTTGCCGTGTTGGCTTTGGTGATGGCCGCTTTCGGATTGATGTTGTTGGGCAAAGCCGATACGATTTTGGTGGAAAAGGCGCAGATCCTTTTTAACGATATTGTTACGCCGGTTTTATCGCTTTTATCCAAACCTGCCGAGATGGCATCAAAGTTTATGCAAAATATGCATGAATTGGTTTCCATTCGTCAAGAAAACGCTCGTTTACGTCGTGAAAATCAGGAATTGACGCTGATTAAACTGGATACGGAGCAACTGCGTAAAGAAAACGCTTATTTAGCCGGATTATTGAATTATGTAGTGCCGCCTCATGCCGTTTCCATTTCTTCGCGCGTAATTGCCGATACGGGGAACGCATTCGCCCAGTCTTTGATCGCTTTTGTCGGGCACGGACAGAAAATCAAAAAAGGAAACGTCGTTTTAACAGGCGACGGTTTGGTCGGTCGAATTTCCTCTGTCGGAATTAATGCGGCCAGAATTTTATTGATTACGGATATCAACTCGCGCGTTCCGGTCAAAATCGAACCGTTTGACACGCCGGCGATTTTATCGGGCGATAATACGGAATATCCGCAATTGATTTCGTTGTCCAATAACGCCAAAGTATCTGTCGGCGACAAAATTGTTACGTCCGGTATGGCAGGCGTTTATCCTGCGGGATTGCCTGTCGGCGTGATTGTTTCCATAGATGACGGATTGATCAAAGTCCGTCCGTTTTTTAACCGCAGCCGTTTGGAAGTGGTGCGTATTGTTGACTACGGCCTTTCGGGTTTGTTACCGGATACAGTATGCGAGACTACACCTTAACCCATTTATCGTTTCGTGACAGATGCGTATTGAAGTTTCGGGAATATTCACCGAAACTTTTAACGCTTTTGATTTTGCTTTTTTCCGTAGCGCCGACATATTTGCCCGGATATTCTTCGGTTCGTCCGTCGTTGACATTGATACCGATTTTTTATTGGGCGATTTACAGATCATATGATTTTTCCGTTGTCAGTGCGTTTATGATCGGTTTGTTTTTGGATTTTTTAGACGGGACGCCTTTGGGGATCAACACGCTGATATTTACGTTATTTTATTTGGTCAGCCGGACACAGCGTCGTTATCTGGTTGGTAAATCATTTGTTTTTGTTTGGTTCGGATTTGCTCTTTTGGCGTTTGGGGCTTGTTTTTTCAAATGGCTGTTTGTGTCTATTAACTATGCGGTTTTTACGCCGCCTTTAATCGCTTTTATCAGTTATTTGTTGTTATTGTTGTGCTATCCGTTTATTTCATGGCCATGTGCCAGATTGCACGTTTATTTATCGGATAAAGAGAAATGATTACCAGAAACGGGGATAAAGGTAAAATGCTGACCCGCCGCGCAGCCATGCTGGCGGGGGGCGAAGTTTTTTTATCTTCGATTTTATTGGGACGCATGTATTATTTGCAGGTTTTGGAATCCGACAGATATAAAACACTGGCCGAAGAAAACCGGATCAGCACGCGGTTGCTGGCTCCGCCGCGGGGATTGATATTTGATCGTTTCGGGGAACCGATGGCACAAAACAATCAAAATTTCCGTGTATTGGTGATTTCCGAACAGACGGAAGGCAACTTAAACGCGACATTGGATGCTTTGAATAAGATATTGCCTTTGACGGACGGTGAAATTCAAAGAATACGCAAAGATGTCCGCCGTTCGCGCGACTTTACGCCGGTGACGATACGAGAAAACCTGACATGGGAACAAATGGCCGCGATTCAATTGAATGCTCCTGATTTGCCGGGGATTTTAATTGACGAGGGGTTGAGCCGTTATTATCCGCCGGCGGAAGCCGCCGCTCATTTGACCGGATTTGTCGGGGCTGTTTCGGCGGAAGAATTGGCTTCGGGCAAGCCGTTGTTGAAATTACCGGGTTTTCGTGTCGGTAAATCCGGAATTGAATTGCAGTACAACACGGATTTGTGCGGTAAAGAAGGAGCCCAACGCGTTGAAGTCAACGCCGTCGGTCGTATTATTCGTGAAATCGAGCGTGATGAAGGAATTCCGGGGACGACGTTGCCGTTAACGATCGATATGCGGATTCAAAAAATCGCTTATGATCGGATGAAGAATGAATCCGGCGCGGCCGTTTTATTGGATATTTACACCGGTGAAATATTGGCTTTGGTTTCAACGCCAAGTTATGATCCGAACAAATTCAATCGCGGCTTGACGGCCGATGAATGGCACAAAATTGTCAAAAACGAACGAAATCCGTTATTGAACAAAGCTTTAGGCGGCTTATATTCTCCCGGTTCCACATTTAAGATGGTCGTGGCTTTGGCTGCTTTGGAAGCAGGCGTCATTCGTCCGGATACAAAGATTTTTTGCGGCGGCCATACGATGATGGGGACGCATCGTTTCCATTGTTGGAAGTCGGACGGTCACGGTAATGTCGATTTAAAAGAAGCTTTGATGCATTCCTGCGACATTTATTTTTACGAAGTTGCCCGACGCACCGGAATTGATAAGATTTCGGCAATGGCGAAAAGGTTCGGGTTCGGTATGCCGACGGGGATTAACCTGCCGGGGGAAAAATCGGGATTGATGCCGACACGCCGTTGGAAAGAAGTTGTTTTAGGCGAACAATGGCTGCAAGGTGATACGTATAATACCGGAATCGGGCAAGGGTATGTATTGGCGACTCCGTTGCAGTTGGCGGTAATGACGGCTGTATTGGCGAATGACGGTTATAAGGTCAAACCGACGATTTTAGTTCCTGAAAACAGAAATTCTTCACAGTGTATGGGGGAAAATCTGAATATTTCCAAAACGTATTTGCAGCTGATGCGGGAAGGTATGTTCGATGTCGTCAATGCGTCCAAAGGGACGGCCAGAGCGGCGCGTGTCAATGTTGACGGCAAATTGATCGCCGGTAAAACGGGTACGACACAAGTCAAACGTATTTCGATGAAAGAACGTGAAGAAGGTTTGCGCAGTCAGGAAGAATTGCCTTGGGAAGACAGAAACCATGCTTTGTTTGTTACGTTCGGTCCCACGGATAATCCGCGTTATGCGTTATCCGTAATTATCGAGCACGGCGGCGGCGGGGCAACGACGGCGGCACCGATAGCGAAAGCGATTATGGAATCCGTTTTGAAACTGGATCCGGCGACAAAGCCCCCCAAACAGTATAAAAAAGTTTCAACGGGAGGGAACAAACCATGATGAAGGATTTATCCCCTTTCAGATTACGTAATGAAAATATGACGTTGAAAGAACGTTTCTGGCATCTCAGTTGGTGTTATATTTTCCTGATTTTTATGGTGGCTGCAACGGGCTGTGTCGTTTTGTATGCCGCGGCGAACGGAAATTGGGATCCGTGGGCCGGCCGTCAATTTTCCCGTTTCTGTTTGGGGTGCGCGGTCATGTTTGTCGTTGCCATGATCGATTTGCGCTTTTGGTTGAAATACGCGTATGTTTTTTATATCGGCGCGGTGATTTTGCTGTTTATCGTGGAATTTTTCGGCCACGATGCCATGGGTGCGCAACGATGGTTGAATTTGGGGATTGTTAAAGTTCAGCCTTCGGAATTGATGAAAATAGCGTTGATTTTGGCGTTGTCGCGTTATTTTCACGGCAGTTCTTTGCAGGAAATGACGACATTTTCCGCTTTGGTCATTCCGTCATTTATGGTTTTGCTGCCGGTGGCATTGGTTTTGAAACAACCGGATTTGGGAACGGCGGTTTTGATGGCGGCGGGGTCTTTGTCACTGTTCTTTTTAGTCGGCGTTCAGATATGGAAATTTATTGCTTTGGGGATAGCCGGATTGATTTCCATACCGATAGGTTGGCGTTTTTTACACGATTATCAAAAAGAACGCGTTTTTACCTTTTTAGATCCGGAACGCGATCCGTTGGGAAAAGGATATCATATTTTACAATCCAAAATTACGTTGGGATCGGGCGGTATTTTCGGTAAAGGTTTTTTGCAGGGCACTCAAAGCCGGTTGAATTTTTTGCCTGAAAAGCAGACGGATTTTATTTTTACCGTTTTGGCCGAAGAATTCGGATTGGTCGGATCGGTTTCTTTATTGCTGTTATATTTGTCGTTAATTCTTTACGGTTATGTCATAGCGTTCAGATCCGCCAGTTTTTTCGGGCGTTTATTGGCGTTGGGTTTAACGACAAACCTGTTTTTGTACGTTTTTATTAATATTGCCATGGTTATGGGGCTGTTGCCGGTGGTCGGCGTTCCTTTGCCGATGATTTCCTACGGCGGAACGGTTATGCTGACATTGATGTTTTCATTCGGATTGGTCGAATGTGTGAACGTTAATCGGGATGTTCAAATCAGTCGCCGCGGCGCTTATGACGATTAAAAATTATGTCGATAAAAAAAGCCCCCGAGAACGGGGGCTTTTTCATGTATCTGTTCAATTTTTACTTAACTGTTAACAGATTGTATGACGGAGATACCAGTAATGTATCTTTCTGAACGGTCAATGTGCTGTTTGCAGGAAGATTTACAGCTTCAAGCGCAACAGCATCCGACCGGAGAGATACCGCCGTATCAAGCGTGATCGAAGGAGTGTTGGGAAGCTCTGTATAGGTTGTCTCAATCAATTTGCTGACAGTCTTATCCGATCCCGTTAAGGTGCCGTCCAACTCGACGGCTCTGACAAAGCCCGTATATAAATACGGTTTTCTTAACAGCGGTTTTTTAAAGTCGTCCATAACGACATCAACCGCTTCGAACTTCGGCAGGCAAAGATTTAATTTCCTGTTCCAGACCAAGGGTTTTGCCGTTATGTTTGTATTCAGCTTTGTATACAATGTATTCAATCTGGGCGTACTGGCAACAAGAGTTGGCAGACAGTCACCGCAGCAGGCTTTTCCGGTGCCGGATCCTACTGTGCATTGTTTTCCGAGCGGACATGTCACGCCGTCACACGGGCTTTTGCAACCGCCGTTTCCGTCGGCGACTTGTACGTTGCTGCACTGCGGATCGTTTGTGGATCCCAACGGATACGGTATGCAACGACCGATGCTGCAATAATGTCCCGTACCGCATGTTTTGTTGGTGCACAGAGGGCGCTTGATCAAACAGTAGCCTAATGTCGTACATATACCGTTGCTGCCGCAATCACTGTTTTGCGTGCATTGTACGCATTTTCCATTACCGACGCATTTTAAGCCTTTATCGGTGCATATCTTTGCCACTTCTGCTCTTTCACAGGGTGTTTTACATGTTCCCTTGTGATTTTCAGCGATACATTGAGAGCCGCTTATGGATGAGCAATCAACGTTTTTGCAAGCGGAAACGCACTCGCCGCCGGAGGCACATTTTTCCGTCAGTTCGCAATCGCTGTCGGAAAGACAAACGTCTACAGACGCCGTACCGCCTCCACTGCCGAAACCGCCGGTTTCTTTTGACGCAGTGTATGCCGGAGCAGAAATAACAGTCGCGTTTCTACCGATTTTTACCGCTTTTGCGATCATAAACGTATCATTTGAAAAAATGCCGGAAGTTTCCGTTGCCTGAACAGGGCTGGCGGCAAACCAGACGGCTGTAAAAAACAAAAACAGTTTTTTCATAAGTTTTCTCCTTTAATATCTAGGTTTGCCGATTTATTTGGCAACTTTTAACGCTTGCCATTTCGCCTGAGCGGCGACGGTTGCTTCTTCCATCAACACTTTTTTATTCAGAATTTCTTCCGCAACTACGGGATCGTCTAGAACCAATTTGGCCGTTTCGTCCTTCAAGGCGGCGTCTGTGGCGACCAATTCGAAATTTTCGATTTTATATCTGTCAAGCAACACGGGTTTTAACGTGATGCCGGCGTCCGTCGCATCTTTTTGATATTCGCAACAACCGTCGTTACATTCCTGTCCTTCGCCGCATTTCACGCCGATACATTTCAGGTCGAAATCGATGGGAATGATTTCTGGCTTGCGGCATAGTTTCAACCTGCGGAATTTCTTGTTTGTGATGAATTTGCTGACCAAAGTTGTATCCAATACGCATTTGCTAGGATATTTGGCACAGTATCCGGCTCTGTTTTTCAACGGGTTGATGGTTTCGACTTCGGGATCCCATTCCGCGATTTTATACAACTGCGGATGTTTGACCGGCGTAATAAACGGTTTGAATTCATCTACCGTAAGATCGACGGTTTTAAAGCCGTTGTCGTCGACTTCGAAATCCGTTTTGAATTCTGCCACGTCGACAACATCGCTGTCGAATGTAACGCAGGGAATCGTGTCTATTTGAATGGCCGTATTCGGTAAAGTGGCAACGATATCGTCAGAAACCAAATCAACGTCAGTTCTTGTACTGTCGTTTATTTGATCTTCCAAAACAATCCAACGATCGCTCGCTGTAAGAGTTAACAAGTCGGCTTTTTTAAATTGTGTCGTCGCTACTCCATTAATTGTTCTGACGGTAGTTCCTGTCGTAGTCGTTGTTGTCCCTGTTGTCGGTGTTGTGGTGGTGGGTGTATATGTCGAAGTTCCACCGCTGCTGCCGCCGCTGACTCGATCGTCAACAGCCACGGCATATGACGCCTGTTGTTTTGCTACAGTTCCGACAGACGTGCCATCCAAATCGGTTGCCACGGCATTCGCCGTTGTTGGCAGGATTGAAACGGCTGCGGGCAGAATCCCTATCGCCGCTGCGTAAAGGAAAAATTTCTTCATTATATGAGCCTCCTCTAATGTCTATAAATTTTTCTATATAATGGTAACATTTAATTGTGGCAAAATTATGTAAATAATATGTTCGGGGGGGGGGGGGTAACTTATTGATTTTAAAAGATATTGTTTTATTTTTATTGCAATTGTGGCAAAATTATGGCAAAAAATGACAAATTTGTCCGCCATTCTTTTGTTTATGAATTTTTGATCTTTCGGGCATATTTGAAAATTCCGCCCGTTATTGCAACATGACGCAAAGCAATCAAGGGTGCTTTAATAAATCTTTCAACGATTTCCAATGGTTAAACTGAAAATGCGCTTTAATTCTGTCATAGACGGCTTTGTATTTATATCTGCGCAATCCTGAAGAATTCCAGTAATGAAGATATATTTTGTAAGGTTTGAAAATTGCCGCCGATCCGAACGAATTCCACGGTTTTTCATAGGCGATATAATGAAAAATTCCTGTGTTGTTCATATCTGCGGAATGGAGTGTCCTGAAAATCTGATTGTTCCATTTCGGATGCAGCGTTACGATGTCATTATTAAATAAACAGTTTAACAAGTCTTGTTCGCCGTATCCTTTATATTTTTTCGGATTTTTTTCAAAACTGGAAATTATTTTTTCAAACAGATTGTTTTTTTTCCATTTATCCGTATTTATTAAAATAACTCCGGCGTTGTAATAAATATCCGTTGAGCATATTCTTCTTAAATCCGGTGAAACATCTTCCACCATTGCGAAAAAATGATTTTTTAAATCCGTTTGGAATATTTCTTTTAAATCTTGCATTACCAACGTGTCCGCGTCCATATACAAAACTTTGCTTACTTCGTCCGGTAAAAGCGAAGGAATGAACAGCCGCATGAAAGAAATAAAGGATACATGCTTATATTGGGAAGAGTACATATGTTTTATTAATGGAAAATATGTCTGATATAACGAAGATTGATGCGGGGAGATAAAATTTATTTTTTGATTTCTTTTTTCAACATACTTTTTCATCAGTTTTTTATTTTTTTCGGAAACGTTGTTTTCCAAAATCCAAAAAGTATATTCTGAACCGGATTTGTTGTTTTTTAGAATGGAATTGATGGAAAGAAGTGTATAAACAGCATAGCTGTCACTGATATTATAGGCAACGTGGACGGCATCATTCGCGATTGTTTTGAATGAAATTAAAATAAATAAAAAAGCTAAAACAAACCGTTTCATCTGTTTCTCCGGATTAAAAAATAAAATAATATCTCATCAAAAAACTTGTCAAAAGAATGAACGACGAGCCGATGTATTTTATATCTTTGTTCTTTAAAGACAGCAGTGAAACGGAAAAAATAAGAAAAACAACCGCCTTGTTATATTCCGTTTTTTCAAATTGAATTGCATTTATAAAACCTGTAAATCCTATGCAAAAAAGGATGAAAGATATAAATAAAACAGTATGATACTTGTAGTAATCTTTTTTATAGATGGATATGATAAATATGGATACAATAAATAAACCTAAAAACGGGAATAAAAGTGTAAGAATATATACTATGAAATCAAAACAAGACAGCAAGAATAAATCTGCCATGAAAAAAAGATTATATTTTGTAAAAAGAATTATTATGCTGTAGAGAATTGTAAAAATAAGTAATTTCATTTTAAACTCCGGATACGGAAAAGATATTTCAGAAAAATCATACTGTCCACAACATTTTTTCAATATGGAGCAAGTGTTTCAAATATCGGATGAGCTGTCGGCTTTTGCCGGCAGCCTGTGCCGTTATATACAGATTTCAATAAAAAAGCCCTCGTTTCAGAGGGCTTTTTTATTGGTGATCTCGCCGCGATTCGAACGCGGGACCCACAGCTTAGAAGGCTGTTGCTCTATCCAGCTGAGCTACGAGACCACACACAAATTTTTTTAACCCGTTTGGGGTCTTATATCAAGCTTTTTTTCTGTTCCGCGATAGTTATGTTTTGTTCTTGCGTCTTGATTTCTTTTCGATATAATCTTTTTTATAATAATTCTAAACAGAAAGGAAACATGTTCATGTCTAAGTCTTTAGAAAATTTAATGGCAGCTTTTGCCGGTGAATCTCAGGCGTTTCAGAAATATTCCGCTTTTGCCGTTCAAGCCGATAAGGAAGGGTTTGCTCAGGTGGCGAAATTGTTCCGCGCCGCTGCCGCCGCTGAAAAAGTTCACGCCGGAAATCATTTACGTGCCGCCGGAAAAATTTTAACGACAAAAGATAATCTGCAAGAAGCCATTGACGGCGAAACATACGAATTCGAACAGATGTATCCGCCGATGATCGCCGATGCTCAGGCCGAAGGAAACAAAGCCGCCGAACGTACGTTTACCATGGCAAACGAAGTCGAAAAAACGCACGCCCGCCTGTATAAAGAGGCTCTGGACAATCTGGGGAACAATCAGGCAGCGGATATTTATGTTTGTCCGGTTTGCGGTGAAACGGTTGTCGGATCTTTGCCCGATAATTGTCCCGTATGCAAAGCCGCCGGAAAAATGTTTGTGAAGATCGATTGATTTTTTTTGATAAAGACGGGCGGACACTTGATAAAAGTGTCCGCTTTTTTAATGATTTATTATATTTTTTGCGGTTATCCTGTCTTGAAAAAATCTTTCTAAAGACAAGAATATGATGAAAAATCGATTTTTTATAATTTTATGTTTTTTTACATTTTCGGCGTTTCCTGCATTTGCCGAAGAGTTAAACTACAATGATTCCGAGACATTTCCGGAATTTTTCAAAAACGTAGATGCTTTGATCGCGATCGGTGCGGATAAAGCCTATACCGGAGCGGACGGTACGGCATATTCCGGATTTTCAGGGGCGGGAGTGACCGTTGCCGTCATTGATAACGGGACAATGGCGAATCATCCGGATCTCGTGCAGTCACACAGCACTCTGCAAAAACCGCAATTTAATATTTCCGCAGAAAAACACGGTACGCACGTCGCCGGTATCATTGCCGCGGAAAAAAACGGTTCCGGAATGCACGGGGTGGCATATAATTCCGATTTGTTGCTTTTTTCCACTTCACTGGAAGGCGGCTGCGGCGGCATGGAGGGCTGTTTGAGCCCGATGGCGGCTTTAGAGGCATTGTTGGACAGTGAATACGATGACGTTAAAATTATTAACAACAGTTGGGGGCTTTTTGAAGAGGATATCAACGAAAATGTATTGGCCAATATTCATCGGTTGATGGATGCCATCGTCGCCAAAGATAAACTGATCGTTGCTTCCGCCGGAAATGATATGGAGTTGAATCCCAATACTTTTCCCGCCGGTGTCGGGCTGTTGGATAATTCCTTTAAAAATAATGTAATTAATGTTGTCGCTTATGATTCGTTCAAAAATCATTCCGCTAACGATTTTATCGCGTCTTTTTCCAATTTGGCAGGTGACGCAAAGGAATGGACTCTGGCCGCCCCCGGAAAAAATATTTATTCTTCGATTTTATATGATGAAACGGCAGACCCTCCCGCGGAAAAATTCGCTGAGATGAACGGTACATCCATGGCGGCGCCGCTTGTTTCCGGCGCGGCCGCTTTGGTTCAGGAAGCTTTCCCTTATTTAGGCGGCAAACAAATCGCCGATATTTTGTTTTCTACGGCAAAAAAGAAAAAGGATTTGGATGAAACAGGTTCGGGGCTGAGCCCGTATATGATTCAAAATTATTCGGGACAAACGCGTGTTTTATTCTTTAAAGATAATAAAGAGGGCACTACGTTTGAAGAAGCCAAAGCTGCCGCCGCTTCGCTCGGATACTCTTGCGGCGGATCCGTTTCCTGTCACGAAGTCACGTTTGAAGATGTCTTCGGTCAGGGATTGTTGGATGTCGGGACGGCTGTCAAAGGCATTAAATATTTCGATGCGTCCAGATTGACGGCCGAAGATTTCGACATAGGAAAAAACCAGTTTTATTACAGTGTTGATACTTTGGGTATGGACAGCGTATGGAGCAACGATATCGGTCAGCTCCGATCAAGCGACGAATTGTATAAAACGGCGAATGTCGGTTTAAGAAAACGGGGTGAAGGCGTTTTAACCTTGGCCGGAGCAAATACGTTTTTAGGTACTTCGGTCGTTGACGGCGGTGAATTGAATTTGACGGGCAGCATGGAAGGCGATGTTGTTGTCAATACGGGAACGTTTTCCTTGTCGGATACCGGTTTGATGAACGGCAAAATAACGACGAATGCCGACGGATTGTTGCGGATAGAAGATTCCGGAACGCTTTTAAATCTTGAAAATAACGGAAAGACTTTGGCCTCGGGCGGAAAATCAACGGGGAATGTTGTTAATAACGGAACGTTTTCCGTCGCCGGAGGAGGTTTTATATCAAGCAGAACATTTACAAATAAAAACAATTTTCAGTTTGAAACCGACGGACGTTTTTCAGGCGTTTTAGATAACGAAGGGCTTGTTTCCGTTATAGGTAACAGCGAAATAGAAGGAAATCTTAACAACAAATCGTCCGGAATCGTTTTTGTGAACGCCACGATAGGAAATTCGTCGGCTATAGAGAATTATGGTCTTTTATCCGGTGAAGGCGACATAACGGGATCTGTTGTCAATCATGAATCGGGTACCGTCGCGACAACATTGAAGATTCATGATTTAAATTCTACCGGAAATATTCAGTTGTCCGAAAATCCGGACGGATTGGCCACTTTGAAGGTCAATACACTGAATATTACAGGGGGGGCTTTGACGATCGCAAGCGGTAATATCAGCTATGAAAACGGGCAAACCTATTCGGTGATTGAATTTGATAATCTGACGAGTTTTGAAAATTTCGAACCGCAATCGAAACTGTCCGATTTTATTGTGGCGACGCCTCATGTAAACGGCAACCGTATTGAAGCCAGAATCGATTATTTGCGTATGGGCGAATCCGCTGCGACGGAAACATTTCTACCGGAAGAAAAAGTCGTCGCCGGTATTATGGATAAAATGTATTTTGACGACAGTAATAAGGATTTAAAAGGGTATTTTTATCTGTCCGGCAAAGAACTGCAAAAGGAAATCAATACGATCCGTTCCAAAGCAAAGCCGATTCAAAAAGAACATTTACCGTTGGCGGGAACAATGTCTTCACAGGTTTCCAATCATTTATTCAAGGTAAATATGAATCGTGACGCGGCGACGTTTCATCGTCAATACAGACCGATGCAGCAATACAGGGGCCGATATTACAACCGCGGTTCCGTCGGCAGGTATTATCGCGGCAGATCCGGCGGCAGCGCTCCGAAAACGGGAAACAAGATCTGGGGGCAAATTCTGGGCGGCAGAGTTGTTGAGGAGGACAATGTTTCGGACAGGGGGAATGTCAAAACCAGAACGGTCGGCGGTATGATCGGATACGATCATGAAATTTCATCGCGATCTTTAATCGGTATTACGGCCGGTTATGCTTCGGGGCGTTTGACGCAATCTTCGGATGAAATTAACGTTAATGATTATCGCGCGGGGATTTACACGGGATCCAGATTCGGCAAACTGACGTTTAACACGATGTTGTTGGGCGGTTTTCAACAATATAAAAGCGAACGGTATACGGAAGCCGCCGGTTTAAATGCTTTGCATCGGGCTGATTTTAACGGATATTCCGCGGAATTGGATGTAAATCTGGGCTATGATTTCATGCGTTTGCCGTATCGGGATTATTCTTTTTATCTGCGATCCTATCTGGCGGCGAACGTCAATTATATTTCTCAGGATTCATATGAAGAAAAAGGGGAATCGCCAATGCTGTTAGGCGTTGACAGCATTAATAACACTTCTGTCAGTATTCAGCCGGGGATTACGATCGGTTATACCTTTTCTCAGGCCGTTTTGACGGCTGATTTCGGTTATCAGCGGATTTTAAGCGGTGATTCCGTTCAATCTTCGGCTTATTTCCTTGCGGATACGGCAAGAACACCGTTTGAATCTTTATCGGCGGAATCGGATAAAGATTATATTAATGCCGGCGTCGGTCTGAAAACAAACCTGACCCGTAACGTTGAATTGAATTTGTATGCCGGTATGCGGAAATCCGATAATACCGAGGCGATTAATTTCGCCGCATCGCTGTCGTATGCTTTTTAATAAAACAAAGAGGGAAATGCGGTGTTGAAATATAACCTTTTTCCTCTTTTCTTTGCTCTGCCGTTTTCCGCAGCCTTTGCGGCGGATACGGAATATTCCGTCAATCAAAAAGCTTATGACGCTTTAGGGGCGTCGCAGGCGTATGCGTTGGGCTTTACGGGGGCGGGCGTTACGGTCGCCGTTGTCGACAACGGAACGCTTGCCACGCATCAGGAATTGAAAGACAAATTCAGCGAACTGCAAAAGGACGAATACAATCATTATCAGGATATTGCGGATCACGGTACGCCGGTTTCCAGTATAATTGCCGGAAAAAAGGACGGAACGGGCATGCACGGTATCGCATATGATTCGCAAATCGTCGCTTTCGCCGTAGAGTTGGACGACGGTGTGGATTGTCCGTCATGCTATCAAGGTTATGCGGAAGCTTGGAATATTCTGGCGACGGATGAATTTGACAGCGTTAAGATTATCAATAACAGTATCGGAAGTTATGATCATTTACCTGATTCCACTCCTTCTTCCGATAGAAGAAGCGCGGCGGCGGCTCTGGTCGCAAAGGATAAATTGATTGTTGCGGGTGCGGGAAACGATACTTCTTTGTCTCCCGCCGACAGTCCGGCCGGGCTGCCTTATTATGATTCCAGTCTGAAGTATAATTTCATCAGCGCGATCGCGTATAATGCATATTATACCTCATCCAGTCCGTATTTTTTGGAAAGTTATACCAATTTGGCTCAATATGCGCAGGAATGGTCGTTAGCGGCACCGGTCGGATCTTTGAGGGCGGCATCGCATGAAGGGGATTCTTCCTATACGAATTTTGCCGGAACGTCTGCGGCGACACCGGTTATTTCAGGCGCTGCTGCCGTCGTATCCAGCGCTTTTCCTTATATGGGCGGGAAACAACTGGCTGACGTTTTGTTTTCCACTGCCGATAAAAATTATGCCGGTTTCAGTGATTATATGATTCAAAAAGATAACGGCAAATTGCAATTTTTGTTTTTCGGGTCGGCCGACGGATACGGCAAAGATTGGTCGGACGATGAAAAAAAAGCGATCGTTCAAGCGGAAATGGGCGGCGCGTATACGTGTTCGACTGAAGGCGTTTTTTGTGTCGACGTCAGTTATGCCGACGTTTTCGGCCAAGGGGTGTTAAATTTGGCCAATGCCGTCAAAGGCCCCGGCTATTTGGATGCCAATCGTCTGAAGCTTTCCGATTTTACGGGAACGCAGTATGTTTATACGGTCGACGTGCAAGAATATGACAGCACGTGGAGCAATAATATCGGTCAGGTTAAATCAAAAACCGAAAATATTGATGCGGACGTCGGCCTGAAAAAACAGGGGGCGGGAACTTTGACCCTTTCCGGACAGAATACGTATTTAGGGACGACGACGATTGAAAGCGGTGCATTACGCTTGACAGGAACATTGGCCGGGGATGTGTCCGTCGCTTCGGGAACATTTTATTTAAACGGCGGAACCGTTTTCGGAAAAACGGTTTCTTTGGCCGGCGGGGAAGTTAATGTTGACGGCGGAACGTTATTTTCGCTCAGCGGAGCCGGAACGGTTAACTTTTCGGCGGGATCTGTTCGAGAGGTGAAAAATCAGGGGAATTTTTACCTGACGGGAAGCGGGCTTATTGCCGATTCGGTCGAAAATACCGGACAATTTTATTTTAACGGCGGTTCGATAAAAGGTTCCGTTTCAAACGAAGGGAATTTTTATTTAAACAATCCGTCGTTTTCTCAAAAAATCCAAAATACGGGAACGGTTCAAAACAATACGTTATTGAAAGAAGGGTTGGTTATCGGCGGAACGTTGGTTAATCAGGCAGGAGGTCTTCTTTATTTGACTTCGACACCGGATACGTTGATCAATTACGGCGGAATAGTTTTATCTCCTTCGTCGACAGATGCCTCCGTTTTACAGCAAATGACGGTTTCTCATTTAACGTTGGCCGGCGGAGGATTTGTGCTGGATACGAATAATTTGCCGGAATTCGGGGAAGGAATGTCCTATCAGATTTTAAAGGCTGAAAATTCTTTAAGTATCGGTGATGATTTTAAGCTTTCCGATCAGATCGGCCAATTTATTGTCGCCCGAACGAATGTAGACAACACGGAAAGAACGATTTCTTTATCATTGGAGTTTTTGCCTTTATCTTCAACGTCTTATGCTCCGAATTTAACGGAAATGGAACGTCAAACGGCGACGGTGATCGATCGTTTGTTTAAAAACGAACATTTCAATGATTTCTCGGGATTTTATTTCTTGGATGAAAAAGGTTTGAAAGATCGGATAAATAAAATAAAAGATCAGGTAAAACCGGTTCATTTTGCTTCTTTGCCGTTGTCAAACAGGTTGGGACGGACGATCCAAACACATCTTTTTGAACGTCAAACCGGTAAAGATCCGTATCGGTATAACGGCGGACGGCGGTATTATGAACCGTTATCCCCCGGTCGCCATTCGCCGCGAGGGGACGTATACCGCAATTATCGTCCCGGTAATACGCCTCAGGAAAATTATCGTCATGCCGTTCCGCGGACGAATGATGTGTACCGCAATTATCGTCCGGGTAATGCGCCTCAAGAAAATTATCGTTATTATGTGCCGCGCAAACGCGACGTTTACCGTAATTTCAGACCGAACGGTCGTTCCGGCGGACAATCGTTCGGTATGCGGACAAACGTTTGGGGGCAAATGTTGTATGCCAAAAGCACGTATGATGCCGATGAGCTTTCCGGCGGGACCGAAGCCGAGGGCACCGGCATAGGGCTGATGTTCGGATGGGATTTCGTTTATTCGAAAGACTTTTTGTGGGGGGTGACGGCCGGATATGCACAGTCGTCCGTTGAACAAGACGACGACAATACCGATGTGACCGATTTGCGTTTCGGCGCCTATTTCAGTCGACAAAAGGATTTTTTGTCCGTTGACGGCGTATTGATGATCGGATTGCAAAGTTATGATAAAAAACGCGTTACGGATTTGCCGATGAAGACGTTTGAACATTCGGCGTCTTTTAACGGAACCAGTGTTGAGGCCGCTTTGAATGTAGGATATGACCTGCATCAGATTCCCATGCAGGCGGGCGATTGGTCTTTCAGGCCTTATATCGGTGCGACGGTTATACAGATGACGCAAGACGCCTACAGTGAAACAGGTTCATCTGATCTGAATTTATCCGTACAGGAAGCCAAAGACACTTCCGTTATTTTATCCCCCGGTTTAATTGCCGGATTTGTCGCCGCAGATACGAGTCTTTTCTTGATCAAGCCGGAATACGTCTTTTTTGATTTGCGTTATGATCAATATTTATCGGGGGGGAATGCCTCGACAAAAGCTTATTTCAGTGCGGATACGCTGCAGACGATGTTTGAATCTCCGGACAGTGAAGAAAAATCCGCGTTTACGTTCGGGGTAGGCGTTAACGGCCGTATATCTAAAAATACGCGTTTGAACTTGCTGTTCAGCAACAGAGCCGGTTCTAAATCGTCTTCGCAGTCGATTTCGGCGACACTGATTCATTCGTTCTGAGATTAGCTTGAAAAGCTTTTGACCAAACTGCCGACAAGCATATACCAGCCGTCGACAACGACAAAAAAGATCAGTTTAAAGGGCATGGACAACATTGAAGGCGGCAACATCATCATCCCCATGCTCATTAATACCGAAGCGACAACCATGTCGATAATTAAAAACGGCACAAAGATTAAAAAGCCGATTTCGAACGCGCGGCGCAGTTCACTGATCATAAATGCCGGAACCAAAGCGGTCAGAGGAGTATCCTCTTCTTTTTCGACTTGAGGTGTTTTGGAAAAGTCCATAAAAAGCTGTAAATCTTTGGCGCGGACGTTTTTTAACATAAATTCTTTAAACGGTTGAACGGTACGTTCGACGGCGACTTTCGTTTCTATTTTTTCTTCAATCAGCGGATGTATCCCTTTATCCCACGCTTTTTCAAAAGTGGGTGTCATGATAAATCCCGTCATGAACAAAGCCAATGCGACCAAAATCATATTGGACGGTGTCTGAGATGTTCCCAACGCCTGCCGTGTAATGGAAAAAACAATGGCGATACGGGTAAACGAAGTCACCATGATTAAAATGCTGGGGGCGACGGATAAAACGGTCAGCAATAAAACCAGTTGGACAATTCTGGCCGTCGAAGATCCGCCCGTGTCGCCTAAATCGATATTGACGCTTTGCGCGACGGCCGGAGCGGCCGTAAAGCATAAAAATAATAAAGCGGACAGAACTTTTTTAAACATCTGCATTGCTGACCTCTTGAATGTTATTTTCCGCAACGTCAAAAGAATCGATGACCGTATTGCTTTCTCCTGTCAATATAAGGTATTCCTTGTTTTTGCAACGAATTAAAACCAGTCTGTTTTTAGGATCGACGGCTTTGGCTTCCAATAAAACGATGCTGTTGCTTTTACCTGTTTTTGTCGTGGCGGTGATTAACGACGGACCGAAACGTTTAAACAGATACGTAATTAAAAAAATAATTCCCAGAACAAACGCCAGTCCCAGAAATGCGGATAAAAAAGAAGCTTCATGTTCCATATTTTACTCTTTCAGCCGTTTTGATCGGTTAATAAAAATCCGTATTGCCGTTCCATTGCCGAACGAAACAAATCAATTTGTCCGTTTAACTGGATCAACAGCGGTTTTAAAGAAACGCAGTGCGCATATCCTTCTTCTTCGGTCAGTCGGCAGATGGTGTCGATCATTCCGTTTAATGAAGCGATACTGACCAACCGTCCGTTATTGATCAGATCTGTCGCCGTTGACAGTAAAGCCGAAGCTTTTTCCATTTCTGTTTGAATACGCTGTGTTTGTGTCATGACAATGCGTTTTTCCCTTCGACGGAAGCGTTTAACTCATAGATATAAGAAAGAATTTCGGCAACGGCGGCAAAAGCTTCGGGCGGTATTTCGCTGTCCAGATCGATGGCGGCTAAAATTTCAGCCAAATCGGCGTCTTGACGAACTTTGATTCCGGCGGCAAAAGCCAAATCCAAAATTTTTTCGGCGATGTATCCGTATCCGCTGGCGGTAACAGTCGGTGTTTTTCCCGTTTCGGGATCGTACTGCAAAGCAGCGGCGACGGTTCTTTTGTTTTGCCTCATGCAGACTCCGTTATTCTTTTTCGCTTTAGTCTGACTCGACGGACTTAAAAAAAATTTAACGTTGCGAATTTTCCGTGCTTATGGCAAAATTAGACAAAATTCGAAAGGATAAATCATGGATTCTTTTTCACGTCAAAATTTAACCCGTCTTTTGAAAAAGGCCGGACAGAAGCCGGTAACCGTGTTTACGGATCTGGACAAAACGTCGTGTTTAGAAGGCAACGTTGCTTATGCCGCTGAAAACAAAACCGAAACCGGTAAAGACGGTTGCTATATGCAGCCTGATATTCGTCGTGCGTTAACGGCGTTGCCCGAATCGGGCAGTTCGTTTTTCATCGTTACCGGCAGACATTGGGCGGACGTGCGTTTAAACGATGTAACGGGTGAAAAACTGCCGGACGGCGCTTTTCATGATTTGTTGGGCGGAGTAAAAGATTTTGAAAAGGCTTCCGCCGTCGCCGGACACGGTCGTTTATTGGTGGAAAACGGCAAAACGACGGTGTTGCGTCGTGCCGCTTCGGCCGAAGACGCTTTAAAAGAACAAAAGTTCGAACGTTATGTCGGCGAAAACGTTTTGGCTTTAAAAGAGGAAATTTTCGAACGTTGGCCGGAGTCGCGCGGGAAAATTCTGGCCGAATACAAAAAGCATCTGAGCTATTTGAATTTGGCGGAGTTTGTTCAAGAATCTCCGCAAGCCGGCAAAGAGATGTTTGATTTCGTCGATACGCGCATGAAATATGTTATGAACAGTCAAAATCCCGACGGTACGAAGAATGAAAATGCGCCTGAAAATCCGAACGGCGCCTTGTTCTATACGGTGGAACCGACCGGATCGATGGAAATCCGCTCAAAAAATCAAAGCAAGCGCAACGGGGTTGAAAAGTCAGGATTTTTGGAACGCGCTTTTGAAAAAGGCGGTCCCGTACTGGTTATGGGGGACAGTCTGGCTAAAAACGGTACGGATCGCGATATGGTCGAAGCCGTGCGGGATTTCTTTGAAAAGAAAGGCGCTTTGGATCGCGTGTTTGTCATTCATGTCATGAACGGTGATAACAACCGAATTACGGATAAAGCGGATAAATGTTTTCCGACGATTTCGGTTAAGGATCCAGATGAATTGGGACAAGTCATGAAAATGGTCGCCGGACATTCCCGTTCTCGTAATGAAAAACAGGCGAGTTTGGCGCAAACGGTTTTAAAAGGACGAGCCGGCCGCTGAAGTTAAATAAATAAAAACCCCCGATAACGGGGGTTTCTTTTTATCTTTGAAAATCTTTTTTTAATTTGAGGGCAAGAACGTTTGATGAAGCGGCGTTTTGACGATGAGCCGTCTTAACGGCATTTAAGCGTTCTACGGTTCTTTCTTTATTAAACCGTTTTACGGCACTGATGACCGTCGCGTTTGTTTGCGGTAAAACGGGCAAGGTCGCTTTCGTATCGAATACGCGCGGATCGTTTAAATCAAAAACGTATTTGTCTTTGACGGAATTCAGCAATCTGTCGCAGTCCGGACGTTTTTCAGGATCAATGAACATATCGCCGTAAACGGCGGTCTTTATACCTAAAGCCGCTGTGTCCGATGTATAAGAAAAGCTGTCTTTCGTTCCGACGACGATATCGGAAACGGAAAGAATCGCCGGATAGATGTTGCCGATTTTTTCTTGTTGTTCGGCGAATTCTTTTTTGTATTTGCCCGTATACTGACGGAAATCGGTTGTTTCGGCTTCGGCTATTTTCTTGGCATTGTAAAAGGAAATGCCGTTTTCTTTTGCTTTTTCAAACAAAAAGTCCGTAACGTCCGTCGGAGTGCGCGGACTGTTGCCGATGGCGACGTTAAAGCCGTTTTTTTGAAATTCTTCAGCTTTTTCCCAAATATTTCGGGCATCTTTCATCGTGAACTGTATTTCCGGACCTTCAACCCGTCCGCCCAAAGAAAAGAATACCGTCGGTTTGCCGTTTTTATACGGAGCCAGTTCTTCGGCGAATTTAGAGGAATTTCCTTCCTGTTGGATTCTCAGGCGCGTCAGATTTCCCGCTACACCCAGAGTCGGGACGATTTTCTTTTGCAATTCCGGTTCGTTTTTTAAACGTTCGTTTTGTTCTTCATTCATCAAATGGTACGGTACGTTTGCCAGATCGACGTGGCGATAATCATGAAAAGCGCCCGTCAACAGCAAAGTCGTAACGGTTCCCAGATTTTTTTCGGCATAATAGTTTTTGACCGTTTCGGCCAAAGCGTCGGCGTCTTTCGGGGCGTTTTGCATATCGCCGTGATTAAAAGGCAAAACAAAAACATCAGGTTTGGGAGCGTTTTTTAAGTAAACGTCCAAAGCGGCGAAAACATCCTTTTTAAAAGAAGCGTCGTCGGGGTATCGTGATCTGTCCAATGGCTGTCCGTCGGCGGATTTTAATAATTTATCGCGAGTAACCGGCACCTTTTGAGGTGCTTCCGCTTCTAAAATCAAACCGCGGGTTTGGTTGTCGGAACCTAATCGACCGCTGAAAAAACCGCAATATTCCATTTTGTCATCCTTTTTTGTTTTTTTAGTCTATCAAATCGCGTAATTGAAAACAAGACGGCAGAACAGTTGTTGTTTTTCCTTGTTTTTTCAATACCGGGCGTGTAGGTAAAGACAAAGGATACTTATGCGGAAAAGTAAAGAAATGTTCAGCCTTATCCCCTTTTTAAAAGAATATAAAAAAGAATGCCTGATCGGCCCGTTGTTTAAACTTCTGGAAGCCTGCTTTGAATTGATCGTTCCTCTGATTATGGCCGGAATTATTGATGTCGGGATTAAAAACGCCGATACGGCATATATTTATAAAATGGGCGGAATAATGGTGTTTTTGGGGTTATTGGGATTGATTTGTTCTTTAACGGCTCAGTATTTCGCGGCCAAGGCGTCCATGGGATTCGGAACGTCTTTGCGCAGTGCGCTGTTTCGTCATATTTCGGCATTGTCTTCCGGCGAGCTTGATGAAATCGGCACGCCGTCTTTGATTACGCGGCTGACCGGCGATATTAATCAGGCGCAGTCCGGCGTTAATCTGGTGTTGAGGCTGTTTTTGCGTTCGCCCTTCATTGTTGTCGGAGCGATTATCATGGCCTTTTTCGTTGACGTGAAATTGGCTGTCATCTTCTTAGTCGCCACCCCTTTGATCGGGGCTGTTATTTATTTTGTAATGTTCGGATCCATTCCGTACTATAAAAAAATTCAATCGGTTATGGATCGGATTTCTTTGCTGACGCGGGAAAATCTGACGGGTGTTCGTATCATTCGCGCTTTTTCAAAACAGCATGAAGAAATAAAAAATTTTAAAACCACTTGCGAAACGTTGATGGACGAACAAATTTTGGCAGGCAAAATCGCGGCGCTGTTAAATCCGGCGACGTATGTCGTCGTGAACGCGGCCGTAATCGCGATCATATGGGGAGGAGGATTTCAGGTTGATGCCGGTGATTTAACTCAAGGTGAAGTGATCGCTTTGGTTAATTATATGTCGCAGATTTTATTGGCTTTGGTCGCTTTGGCTAATTTAATCGTTGTTTTTACAAAGGCTTCCGCTTCAGCCGTTCGTATTAAAGAAGTCTTTGAAATTCTGCCGACCGTTGTCGAAAAGGATCATGCGGTCGAATTTCCTTCCGCCGTTTTTCGCGTGATATTTGATAACGTTTCTTTTGCTTATAAAGGGTCGGAGGTAGAAGCTTTAAGCAATATTTCTTTTGCCGTTCCCGTCGGTTCAACCGTCGGCGTGATCGGCGGAACGGGATCGGGAAAAACGACGCTGATTAATTTATTGGCGCGTTTTTATGATGTCACGAAAGGTCGTGTTTTAATCGACGGCATTGATGTCAAAGAATGTTCCTTTGCCGATTTACGTAAAAAAATCGGTATCGTGCCTCAAAAATCCGTTTTGTTTAAGGGTACGATACGTGAAAATATGCGTTGGGGAAAGAATGACGCTTCTGACGCCGAAATCAAACAAGCGTTAAAAATTGCGCAAGGATGGGATTTCGTTCAATCAAAGCCTGACGGACTGGATACAAAAGTTACGCAGGGCGGTAAGAATTTGTCCGGCGGACAAAGACAGCGTTTGACGATTGCGCGCGCTTTAACCGCCCGCCCCGAAATTCTGATTTTGGATGACAGCGCTTCGGCTTTGGATTTTGCGACGGATGCCAAATTGCGCAAAGCGATTAAAAACGAAACGAAAGGCATGACGGTATTTCTGGTTTCTCAACGTGTATCAACTTTAAGAAACGCCGACTTCATTATCGTTTTAGACGACGGTAAAGCCGTCGGCATAGGCAAACATGACGATTTGTTTGAAAATTGTCCCGTTTATCGTGAAATTTGCCTTTCCCAACAGGAAAAGGAGGAAGCGTAATGCAAAAACAGAATTTGTTAAAGCGGCTTCTTTCTTTTACCCGTCCTTATCTGCTTTATTTGATTCTGGCATTGATTTTGGCTGTTTTCAGCGTATCTTTGGCACTCTATGCGCCTGTGCTGACCGGTCGGGCTATTGATTTGGTCGTCGGTCGGGGGCAAGTGAATTTTGAAGCTTTAAAATCTGTTTTATTTACGCTTGGAACGGTTGTTGCCGCAACGTCGTTCAGTCAATGGCTGATGGGATTGTTTACCAATAAAATCACATACCTGAGTGTGCGTGATATTCGTGTCAAAGCTTTTGAACGTTTGCAAAAAGTGCCGTTGCGATTTGTTGATTCGAATGCGCACGGCGATATTCTCAGCCGCGTTATCGTTGATGCGGAACAGGTGGCCGATGGTTTGTTGATGGGATTTACGCAGTTGTTTACCGGAATCGTGACGATTTTCGGAACGATCGGGTTTATGCTGGCGATTAATGTCAAAATTACGCTGTTGGTTGTTTTTGTGACCCCGCTTTCTTTGTTTGTTGCTCATTTTATTGCCAAACGGACGTTCAATCTGTTTAAACTGCAATCCGAAACGCGCGGCGAAATGACGGCAATGATTGAAGAAAACGTCGGAAACATGAAATTGGTCAAAGCGTTCGGACGGGAATCGGCGTCAATCGCAAAGTTTGAAGAAATCAACGGTCGTCTGCGCATCTGCGGGATAAAGGCTTTATTCTTTTCTTCTATCACGAATCCGTGTACGCGGTTTGTCAACGGAGTCGTATATACGTTGGTCGGTATTGTCGGGGCATTGTCGGCAGTGGCCGGTGCGTTAAGCGTCGGACAGTTATCCTGCTTTTTAAGCTATGCAAATCAATATACGAAGCCGTTTAACGAAATTTCGGGCGTTATTGCCGAATTGCAAAGCGCTTTGGCTTCCGCGAAAAGGCTGTTTGAAATTATCGATACCGAGCCTGAGGCGCCGGATTCGAAAGACGCTTCCGTATTAACAAGGGCGGACGGATCGGTTTTTTTGGAAAAAGTTTCGTTTTCTTATGTGCCGGAAATTAAATTAATCGAGGATTTAAATCTGTCCGTGCAATCCGGTCAAAAAATAGCGATTGTCGGAAGGACGGGCTGCGGAAAAACGACTTTGATCAATTTATTAATGCGTTTTTATGACGTTAATGCCGGTCGTATTGTCGTCAGCGGCAAAGAAATCAAAGAATTGACACGCGACAGTTTGCGTGCGTCATTCGGTATGGTATTGCAGGATACATGGCTGAAATCGGGTACAATCCGAGAAAATATCGCGTACGGCCGGCCGAATGCGTCCGATTATGAAATTGTCAGCGCGGCCGTTGCGGCGCATGCCGACGGTTTTATCAAACGTTTGCCGAACGGGTATGATACGCCGATAGCCGAAGACGGCGGCAATCTTTCTCAAGGACAAAAACAGTTGTTGTGCATCGCGCGCGCGATGCTTTCCCTGCCGCCCATGCTGATTTTGGATGAAGCGACCAGCTCGATAGACACGCGTACGGAAATTCATGTTCAAAAAGCATTTGATGAAATGATGCGGGGGCGGACAAGTTTTGTCGTTGCGCACCGGTTGTCGACAATCAGACGGGCGGATCAGATTTTGGTAATGGATGCCGGACGGATCATAGAGCAGGGAAACCATTTGGAACTGCTTGCAAAAAAAGGATTTTACGCCGAACTGTACAACAGTCAGTTCGCCGTTTGAAAACGCTCGGATATTTTGGATTAAAGACCTCGTTGTCCGTTTTGAAATAATTTTGTTTGAACGTTACGGAGTGCCGTTTGTTCTTTGTTAATATCGGTTAAAGCCTGATGCAGGGATTTTCCTTTTGTCTCCGTTTTATCGTCGGCGACAAAGGAAAGCGCTTTTTTCCCGACGGTCAAAAAATCGTTTCCGAGATCTTTAAGCGCTTGTTTGGCGGTTTTTCTTCCGTCAATAACGTCTTTGAACGTTTCTTTTAACGCATTCATTTCGGGGATGGCGACCAAAGCCGTTGCCGCGGCTCGCGTGACGAAACCTCCGTTTATCATTCCGGACAATCCGAAAATGAATGCACCGGTTCCTAAAGCCGTATCGGTCAAGGCTTTTTTTGTTTCTTGCGGGTGTTTTTTCATATATCCGAATAATCCCGAAACCTTTCCTTTTTTGCGTTCTTCTTCTGCGTTTTTTAACAAAGGTTTCATAGCTTGAGCAGTGTGCACGGCTCCTAAAGTCGCCATTCCCAAACTGCCGAACTGTCCGGCGACATAAAGTTTGCCTAATCCGAGAGAAATATCGCGAACCTTTGTGTATTTTTTGCCCAGTTTGCTTGTCATGGACAAATCAAATGCCGTTATCTTTTCTGTCATTTTTTTTAAAAGAGGAGAGGATTCGATAACATCGTTTCTTTTCTGTTTCATTCTGCGGTGAAACTTCATCGCCTGCTGTGTTGCCTCAGCGGCAAAATTTTCTAAATTTTCAAGTTTTAAAGGAAATAAAGTCATTTTTTTCTTTGCCTCGGCGCTTTGATAAGCAAAACAATCGATTTGAAACAAATCAATTATAAATACTATAAGAATTTCGGAAAAGAAGCATCAAAAAATATTTGTCGAGCATTTTTTGAACAAAGAAACGAGTTATTCAATAAACGGATTGTCGTTTTTTATTGTGTTGCTTCGTTTTTCTTTAAAACGGCCAACGTGATTTTGTTTTTTTGCGCTTTTTGTGCCGCCGCTTTATCCAAAGAGGCTTTGTCCAGTATTACATGTTGCAGACTTTTGGCCGGTATGTGTTTCGGTGCCGCGATACAAGGAGAGGGCGGACATCTGTCCGCCTTTGCGACGGGAACGGCGACATCCGCACTGGCGGTTCCGCCGAGGTCGGCATGCTCATAATCCCAATCGCTGCCGGCGACAAACGCTCCGGCGCTTAAACCGACGGTTGCAATATCATTGATGATATTTTTAAAAGGCGCTTCCCCTTTTATCCATTGTTTGGTTGTTTCTTTCAGAGATTTTACTTCGGGGATGATGACTAAAGCGGCGACACCTGCACGAGAACATAGTTTTGCCCCTGTCGCGTGCGCCAGTCCGCAACCGATCACTGCCGCTCCCAAAGAGGCGGAAAGCATTGTTTTTGCACAGTTTTTAGGGTTCTTTTTTATAAAATCCAAAATGCCGGATACTTGCCCCGCTTCCCGCTGTTCTTTTGCGGCTTTTATCATTGGTTTAATGGCTTTTACGGTATTAATTGTTCCTAATGCAATCAACCCCGGCGCCCCTAATTGACCGGCCAGATAAAATTTCCCGACACCAACGGCGATATTACGTATTTTTGTATAATTTTTCCCAAATCGTTCGGTCATTTTCTGATCAAATTCGGTGATTTTTTCTTTTGTTTTTTTCAGTAAAGGAACGGATTCGATAACGCCGTTTTTCTTTTGAGTTAAACGGCGGTGAATCATCATTGCTTTTTGCGTGGAATTTGCCGCAAAAGATTCTACTGTCGATTGTGAGATTGATAGTTTAACCATCTTTTTTATCCTTGTAACACGGCGCTTAACAGTTTTTCATATTCCGCATGCAGTTGTTCTTTTGTTTTTTCTGTCGGCAATGTTTCTGTAAAAGCTTTGTCGGCAACAAACATTAATACCAGATTGTTTTCCATATTTTGCCGTACTTCCGTTAAATAATCCTTTTGTGAGATTTTTGATACGGCAAGGCTTAATGTCGTAAACGCCTGCAATTTTGCGGATTCTATTAAGGTTGTTATGAAATTTTCATGTTCTTTGGGACTGGTTTTGCCGTTTTCGTCCGTAATTTCAATTTTTTCGGTTAAAGAAAACAGTTCGGCGAAATCGGAAAAAACAAGCTGATTTTTCTTTTTCATTTCAAACGGATTGATTTGATCAAAAACAGCTAATTTTTCCAAATTATGGATTAGAATGTTTTCTTTTAAGTCGTCTAAATGCGTTAAATGATTCTCCGTATCGAAACGATCTAAATACGGCTGTAATTTTTCCAATGCCTTTTCGCAGTTTTGTTTTAATTCGTCATCATCCGTTTGTGAAAATGTTCTGAAAAACGAATAAAACAAAGGAGATGTTTCCGTTTCCGCGGCGATGCTTCCGTTCAAAAATGCGGTTATGTTTTTTACGGACGTTTTTTCCAAAGCTTTTAAGGCTTCATCGTTACCGGAATCTATGGCCGCTTTACGTTGATTTAAAAAAGAAATTAAATCCATGTTGCATATCCGAATGAATAAAAACCGTTATAAGGATATGAAAAATTCAATAAAAAATCATTGAAAAAATATCAATAAAGGACTTTTCCAAAATAAAGACCTTCCGCCGCCGCCGTCGGTCCGCCCGCTTTGCGGTCTTTGGCTGCCAATGCGTCAATGACGTTTTGCTTCGTCCATCGACCTTCGCCGACCAATTTCAAAGTACCGACAATGTTGCGTACCTGATGATGCAAAAACGACCGCGCACCGACATGAATACAGATTATTTCGCCGTTTTGTTCGAATGTAATCTCGTCCAACGTTTTTACGGGCGATTTTGCCTGACAGGCGGCGGCTCTGAAAGTCGTAAAGTCATGTTTTCCGATCAAAACCTGCGCGGCGTCGGCCATTTTTTCGACATCTAAAGGCTGATGTACCCACCAGACGCGATTTTCATATAATGCGGGGCGTGACCGGCGGTTCAGGATTTTATAAATATAAAAACGTTTTTTGGCTGAAAAACGGGCGTGGAAATTTTCATCGACGATTTCGGCGTTTAATACGGAAATCGGCTGCGGTCTTAAATGCGCGTTAAACGCCTGACACAAACGGAACGGATCAAATTCTTTTAGCGTATCGAAATGGGCGACTTGTCCCATCGCATGAACGCCGGCGTCCGTTCTTCCCGCTCCGGTCAGGCAAACGTTTTCGCTCAAGAAAGAAAAGGCGGCTTTCTGTAATTCTTCCTGAATCGACGGGGCTTTGTTCTGCTGTTGCCAACCGGAATAATTCGTGCCGTCGTATTCGATCGTGATTTTATAACGCGGCATTTAAAACGGCCCCTTGCGGCAAGTCAAATCCGCGTAAAAATTCTTCGGTCGGCAATGCTTTTTTACCGTCGCGCCGTAAAACGTTCAGTTTTAGTCCGCCCGTTTTGCATGCGACGGTTAAATCGGCGCAAACCGTTCCTGCGGGGACGTTCAAATCTTTTTCGACCAGATCGGCGTCCAGAACGGAAATCCGTTCTCCGTTATAGAAAAACCATGCTCCCGGCCACGGCAGAAGTCCGCGAATCTTGCAATCCAACTCGGTAGCCGGCATATCAAAGGAAAGCAGGCCTTCTTCTTTTGTGACTTTGGCGGCGTGGGTAACGCCTTCGATCGGTTGTTTTACGGGCGAAAGCTTTCCCTGTTCCAATAAATCCAACCCTTCAAGCAATACCTCGCCGCCTAAAACGGCCATTTTGTTGAAAACGGTTTCGGACGTGTCTTTTTTTTCAATCGGAAAGCTTTGTTGCAACAACATATCGCCGGTATCCATACCGACATCCATTTGCATCAAAGTGACACCCGTTTCCTTATCGCCGGCCATGATCGCCCGCTGAATCGGGGCGGCTCCGCGCCAACGCGGCAGCAAAGAACCGTGGATGTTTACGCAGCCGTATTTAAAAGCGTCCAAACAGACTTTCGGCAATAATAATCCGTAGGCGGCAACAACGGCGATGTCGGCATTCAAGGCTGCGAAAGCTTCTTTTTCTTCCTGCGGTTTCAATGTCGGCGGACAACGCACGGGAATGTTGTGTTCTTCGGCGTACAGCTGCACGGGAGACGGGGTCAGTTTGTGTCCGCGACCGGACGGTCTGGGCGGCTGCGTGTAAACACAGACAACGTCATGTTTTGAATGTAAGGCCCTTAAAGCTTCCAACGCGAAATCGGGCGTTCCCATAAAAACGGTTTTCATCGGCTTATTCTTCTTCCGTACGGGTGTTTTTCCAACGACGTTCTTTTTCGACGCGGCGCACGATCATATCGCGTTTGACTTTGGATAAATGGTCGATAAACAGCTTTCCTTCCAGATGTTCCAATTCGTGTTGAATGCAGATGGCCAGCAATCCGTCGGCGGATAACTTTTGTTGTTCGCCGTTTTCATCGGTATATTCAACCGTAACGGTTTCAAATCGTTCGACGGGAGCGTATTGTTCCGGAACGGACAGGCAACCTTCGTCATGTATTGTCGTCGTTTCGCTGTGAGAGGTAATGACGGGATTGATCATTTTATAGGGCTTTTTCGGTTCGTCGTCGCGTGTAACGTCGATAACGACCATGCGTTTTAACAATCCCACTTGCGGAGCGGCCAAACCTACTCCCGGCGCGTCGTACATCGTATCCAGCATATCGTTTAACGTTTTACGGATTTCGTCGGTTACGGTTTCGATTTTTTCGCTTTTCTTTTTTAAAAGCGGATTGGGAACTTCCAAAATTTTTAATAAAGCCATGGTATTTTCCTTTGTTATCCTTTCTTTAAATACGGTTTTTGGCCTTTCAGGTCAACAGTTCGAGGAAATATTTTACTTTAAAGTATAGAAAAAAGATGTTTCTTTGCCGATTTTGGGGTATAACCACCCTCAAAACAGTATTCAACTTTTTTACAGGATAAAAAGCTTATGATGACAACCGGTGAAATTCGGCGCACTTTCTTGGATTATTTCCGTAAAAACAACCATGAAATCGTGCCGTCCAGTTCTTTGGTTCCGCACAACGACCCGACTTTGATGTTTACAAATTCCGGTATGGTGCAGTTTAAAAACATCTTTACCGGCCTTGAAAGCCGTTCTTATGTACGCGCCGCATCGGATCAAAAGTGCGTGCGCGCCGGCGGAAAGCATAACGATTTGGATAACGTCGGTTATACCGTTCGTCACCATACGTTTTTTGAAATGCTCGGGAACTGGAGTTTCGGTGATTACTTCAAGGAACACGCCATTTATTACGCATGGAATCTGGTAACCAAAGAATTCGGTTT
>JAZNBT010000056.1:0-15688 GCA_045587165.1 Alphaproteobacteria bacterium
CGCGCCAAAGCGGATAAAGAACGTTTAAGCAATGAAGCCGAAGCGTATCGTAACGATATTTTACCGCGCGCCCGCGGGGAAGCGTCCCAAATCATCAGCAGCGCCGAAGCGTATAAATCCCGTGTTATCGATGCGGCAAAAGGGGATTCCGCCCGTTTTAATGCCGTGTTGGATGAATATCTGGCGGCGAAAGAAGTCGTCGCCCGTCGTATGTATTTGGAAACAATGGAAGACGTTTACGGGCGTGTCGATAAAGTGATCATTGATAAAAAAGCGGGCGGTATCGTTCCGTATTTGCCGTTGCCTGAATTAAATAAAAAGAAATAGGAGAACAAAGCGATGAAACCGCATGTGAAATTAATGTTCGGCATTATTGCCGCGGCTGTTGTGATTGTTCTTTTGGATGCTTTGTTCATTGTTCCGCAAACGCAGCAGGCGATAGTTATTCAGTTTGGCGAACCTAAACAGGTTATTCAAAAACCGGGGTTGCATGTCAAAATTCCTTTTATTCAAAATGTCATTTTGTATGACAACCGTTTGTTGGGGTTGGATCCGCCGGCAAAAGAAGTGTTGTTGTCGGATAAAAAACGCATCGTCGTTGATGCCTTCCTGCGTTTTAAAATCGTTAATCCGCTGCTGTTTTATCAAGCATTACAGACCGAAGAACGGGCTCATTCCCGTTTAAGCGATGCGACGGTTTCGTCTTTGCGCGACGTATTGGGTAAATTTGATATGAAAACCATTTTGTCGCCGAAACGTACGGAAATTATGGCGCAAATTCGTGATGAAGTTGATTCGAAAGCGGAGGCTTTCGGCGTCGAAGTCGTTGACGTGCGTATCCGTCGTGCGGATTTGCCCGAAGAAACGTCGCAGGCCGTTTACGCGCGCATGCGTTCCGAGCGTGAACGTGAAGCCAAAGAGTTCCGCGCTCAAGGTCAGCAGATGAATCAAAAAATCAAAGCCGAAGCGGACAGAGATAAAATCCGTATCCTTGCCGAAGCGCAGAAAAACGCACAGGTATTGCGCGGAGAGGGCGATAAAGAAGCCGCCCGTATATGGGCTAAAGCCTCTAAACGCGACAAAGATTTTTATGCATTTTACCGTTCTTTGGAAGCGTATAGAAATTCAATGCAGGCAGACGGAACGTCTCTGGTCATTTCGCCTGATTCCGAATTCTTTAAATTTTTCGGAACATTGCCGGCCGCTGCAAAACGTTAAAGGATAAAAAATGCAGGATTTGGTCGTAGCATTGGCCTTGAGTTTCGTTTTGGAAGGGGTGTTTTATGCTCTCGCTCCGGAAAAGGCTCAGAGCTATATGCGCGAAATCATTCAAATGTCTCCCGATGCATTGCGCAAGGCCGGATTGTTGGTCGCCGCGATCGGGGTGGCATTTATTTTGATGATTAAGGGGTGACGATGATTTTTAAATCTCTTTTCGGTTTCCTGCTGCTGTTTCCTTTGTCGATTAATGCCCAGACGGTTGTATCTTTCGCCGATACCGTTCAAAAGGTCTTGCCGTCAGTCGTCAGCGTTTCCGCGACAAAGTTTTCCGCCGAACCGCCCGAAATGATGCTGGCATTGCGCGGATCGCCCTTCGAGCAGTTTTTTAAAGATGTTTACCGTGACGGCGGATTTGATGCCCCGAAATCCATTTTGTTGGGGTCCGGTCTGATCTATGATCGTTTCGGACATATCGTTACCAGCGCTCATGTTGTTGAAAATATGGACGAAGTTTTGGTGACCGTAAATGACGGTTCCGTTTTGACGGGAAAAGTGGTAGGGCGGGATCCGAAAACTGATTTGGCGGTTGTTCGGATCGACGGTAAAAATCTGTCTCCGGTTGTCTTGGGGGATTCCGATACGGCGCGGATCGGGGATCCGGTTCTGGCCGTCGGAAATCCTTTCGGTTTGGGTAATACGGTTACGACCGGCATCGTTTCCGCTCGTTCCAGAGATATTCAGGTCGGACCGTATGATGATTTTATTCAAACGGATGCCGCGATAAATCGCGATAATTCGGGGGGGCCGCTCTTTAATGTCGCAGGACAAATGATCGGGGTTAATACGGCGATTTTTTCACCTTCGGGCGGCAGTGTCGGGATTGCTTTTGCTGTCCCGTCCAAAATGGTTAAAACGATAGCGGACGCTTTAATTAAAGACGGTATCGTGAAACGCGGTCGATTGGGGCTGAAAATTCAAACGGTTACGCCGGAAATGGCCGAGAATCTAAAAATGTCAAAGCCGTATGGCGCTTTTGTCGCCGGAATTGATCCGAAATCCGCCGCCGTAAAATCAAAAATCAAAGCGGGAGATGTCCTTATTCGTTTTAATAAAAAGGATGTTTCGTCCATGCGGGAATTACCGCGTATGGCGGCAGAATTTCCCGTCGGAAAAAAAGTCCCCGTAACGGTTTGGCGCGATGGAAAATCCGTAGATCTGTTTTTAACATTGTCCGAAATGCCAGATGTGGCTCTGACTCGGGTTTTGCCGAACGGTGCTGATCACGCGGGGACGGTTGAAACTAAAGTTTTAGAGCTTTTAGGAGTGTCTGTCGCCGAATTGACGCCTGAGATCCGGCAAAAATACAGATTGTCTAAAAATGCCGTCGGTTTGGTGGTGACAGAAGTCGCCGCCGTTTCTGATGCAGCGTTAAAAGGATTAAAACCGGGCGATCTTTTGGTCGAATTGGACAAGAAAAAACTGTCCGATTTTCAGGCGGCGGCCTTTTGGGAAAACGAAGCTGCCGAAATGGGGCGAGAATCCGCTTTTGTTTTAATTGACAGAAACGGCGAACGCTTTTTCGCCGTTGTCAGATTTATTCCCGTATCTTAGGCAAAAAAATGCGTGTGGATTTTTATCATTTGCAAAAATCTTCTTTGGAACAAACTTTGCCGGTGTTGGCGGAAAAAGTCCATGTTTCGGGAAAACGTTTGTTGATTAAAACGGAATTGATCGAAAAAGCGGAATACCTGAATTCGCTGTTATGGACGTATCGTCCGGATTCTTGGTTGCCTCATGGCGCAGAATCCGACGGGAACGAAGCCGATCAGCCGATACTGATTACAACGCGGCACGATAACGCAAATCAAGCTGAAATAGTTATGTTGGTTGACGGCGGGACGGTAGAGGAACTTCGGTCGTTTGAACGCTGCTTGAATTTGTTTAACGGACATGACGAAATCGCCGTGCAACACGCGCGCGAATTATGGAAAGCGGTTGTTGATGCAGGATTTGAAGCTTATTATTGGCAACAAAACGATGGCGGAAAATGGGAAATGAAAGCGTCAAAAATACCGGAAAAGGCTTAACGTCCGGCTTTTTTATCAGCTAACGATGCCACAACGGATCTGACGCCGAACGCCTGTTTTTCAGGCTTTTTCTTCATTCCCTGCAATATATCCTTGGATATTTTGCGTGTAGAAGAAAAACGGGACAGAATATTGGCGGTCGCCTTTTTTATTTCTTGTTTGATTTCGTGCGCCTTTTCATACAGACGAATTCCCAATACGGCCGAAACCGGATTATGGAACAAAGGTTGCGGCGGTAATTTCAAATCGGCCTGACGTAAAGCTTTATATGCAAAAACGACGCAATTTGCGGAAAGAAAGCTGTATTTCGACGGATTGGCTTTTTCCTTTTCGGCATACGCTTTTATTTTATCGTACTGTTGCGGCGTGATATTATAAACCATCTTGTCGTCATAGGCGTCTTTGGAATCATCCATGACAACGCCTTGATATTTACCGCTGAGCAATAAAGGCAGTTTTTCTTTAAAGCTTAAATTCGCATTTTCGGGCAAAGCCGTTGCCGCATGAAATCCGTAAACGGTTTCTTTGCCCTGTTCGTCGGTAATCCCGATAAAAGCATGACCGGTAATTGCCCCGACATCCGCTTCGCGTTTCATAACGGCATTTTTTAATCTGGACGGAATTAAACAAGCCGGAGATTCCATATAAAGGGTGGCTTTGCATGTACGGTTGTTCGCTGCTTTTTTATTCGGCGTCATCCTCGTCCCCTTCATCGGCTTCCAAAGCTTGAATCATAGCAAAGGCATTATGCAAAGAATCGATTTTCATTTCATTGTCCATATCTTCAGACGTGAAAATCTCGCCGACCCATTCATATTCGGGACGTACTGCATAATCGGCGGGCAATCGCCACAGAAAATCAACGATCAACATCATGTCGGATTCTGTGTCAAAGCCGTATTCCAACGCTGTTTGACAATCATCAATCAGTTTGTTTTTCAGTACCTCGTCATCCATCCCTTTAGTTTTTTCGGGAAACGTTGATTTGAGGTATTTCATGGCGCGATGAATAAAACGTTCGGCTTCTAATTCTTCTTGTTTTGACATACTTCACCCTTTATTTTATTTAAAAACAGTTTGGCAGAAAAAACGTCGCTTGAAAAGCTTTTTGTCTATTTTTTTAACCGTTATTTTTTTTTGTTTTTTTAGAGCTTTTTAAATTTTTCCAAAAAGCAACGGCAGAAGCTTCGATTCGTAACGCTTCCAATGCATCTTTTTTATCTTGGGGATTATCGCATTCAGCTGTTGTTTCGGCTTCTTTGATATAGCTTTTATAAATTTTAATCGCAGACAATAGCCATATTCCCGAAAATAAAATGCCGATATAAGGTAGAATACGTTCAACAGTTACGGAATCTTTGGTTTGTATTTTGCTGATGATAATAATTGTTGCTGAAGCAATAACACCCCCGAAAGGGTTTACCACACCTTCAAGTAAGACTCTGATTTTACTTCGAATATTGCGGGCAAAAACATTAAAGGATACTTGAACGGAATTGGATTGGATTGACATGCCGATCAGTGTTTGCATAAACATGGCGGCAACAATCGGAATCAGTCCCGGCGAAAGAAGAATAACAATAAAACAGATAATTTGAGAACAAGGCAAAAATAAAAATCCTCCGCGAACGCCTGTGATTTTCAGTAGTCTTGATCCTAAAAACGTCTGAATTATCAATGCCGTTATATTGGCGACAGTTGTATATCCGCCATAAAATGAGGCCATCTCTTCAGATGTCGCATACGTTTTATCCAGCGTTTTCGCATAACAGAAATCAATAATTGTGCAGACCGACCAAAATAACATGAAAATAATGCTGAGATTTTGAGTAAAAGGAGAAGATTTATAATGAATAAAACCTTCTTTGAAATTAGCGCTCAAAGCTTGAGAACTGATTCTTTCTTTTTTCTGCAGATGAGCGTTTCCATGCTTCCTTAACAATTTCGTTAAAACAGCCGTAATGATAATTGAGGTCAGAATACATAAGCCCCATATGACGATCAGAGAATGTGTTTCAAAAAATTTGGGTAAACGGTTTGCAACCAATCCGCCCGATATGTTGCCGATCAAAGGCGCCGTTGTCAGTAGAGGATAAATATCTGCAGCACTTTTAGGTGTAAAAGTTTTATTGATCAGATTCCAAGTTTGAATAATAAAAACCGACGGAATCGAGATAATTAAAACAGCCAGAAAAATCAGCAGATGTTTGAACTGAATCGGGGAAAAAACTGCTTGTGCATCTAAAACGGCCAGATTTGTCAGCAGGATGGCGATAAATCCGGCAAAAGATATCTGAATCAATTTTTCGCTGCAGAGTAAATCTGAAAAACACATTAAAAATAAATTTAAAACAAACGATCCGATCGCCGAATATAAAAAGAAACAGGATAATGATTGTGTACTGATTTTTTTGATTAAGATTGAATAAACTCCGGGCCAACCTGTGCTATGTCCGAAATTAATTAAAAAAAGAATAATCCAAAATAAAACTGTCAGAGTTAACAACGGACGGCCGTATTCTTTCATTTTCATTATTTTATTTCCAGATATTCTTCAATTAAGTGCGGCGCATAACTTCTGTGCGGGTCAAACGGCAGACGTTCGACAACAGGTCTCGGTTTGTCCGTCGGCGGCGTGTCTCCCCATTTACCGTCGGCACTCCAGACAAACGGAGCGGCCAGAATGGATTCTTCGGGAAAAACATCTCGGGATACCATTGCCGAAAACGTGTCGTTATCTTCAAAAATAAAATGTTTGCCGATTACTGAAATGCCCATCTTTCGCATTTTATTGATGCCGGTTTGAACGTTACCGAGCTTTATGTGGCGTTCATAAAAAATCATTGCATCTATTGGTATTCTTGATACTACATTTGGCAGGCGCCAGAATCCCATTCTCTGTTGTGTACGGGTACGTTTGCGTTCGTTAATGAAGATAATAAAATCCAAGCCGCCGTTGTTTGGAAGAGCGTTTCCGTTGCGATCCATTTTAAAATACCAAAAATTTTTGTCCTTTCCCGCATAAAAATTCGTCATGTTTTTATTGCCGGCGAATGACGCCAATTTTGGCAGATCTGCGGGAAAAACAGTCTGAGGCTTTTTAGTTTCAAATGAAAAAAAGACATTGTTGTCCGTAAAAATAACAGCGTCCATTTTATCCCGCTCGACAGGAAGCAAAACATCCTTTTCGGTTGTATCTAATGTTCCTCGGAATGTTTCGGATAATTTGCCTTCGCCGAAAATGACATACGCGCTCAGTTCTATTTTTCCCTGTCCTTTCGGTAAACGGAGTACTCCGGCTTGTTTGGAAAAGTCAAAAAGAAAAGCCGTTTTCTTCTGTGAAAGGTATGTTTTATTTAAAGGCGGAACAACAATGTTTAATTGTTCTAGGGATAGTTCCTTTTCTTGTAAAAGAGCTGCATCAAACGTGTCGAATTTGAATACAAATGTACTGTACGGCGGCAAATCGTTGATTTTAAAAATGCCATTCTTTAATTCGAATGAAATTTTTTTCTCTCCGAAAATTGTTTTTGTTCTTTTAGGGTCGTATTTGGACAAATTTACCGTAAATGTTTCCGTTGTCTGTCCTAAATTGATAATGACAAGAGCTGTATCCGTGGCGTTATTCAAAAGGTAGGCATAAACATTATCATTATCGCCATTAACTGAAAATCGGTCGCCTTTGAAGAATAGTTGCGGATATTTATTCTTTAATTCGAACAGATTTCGATGATGATTTAAAAGAGAGTCTCTGTCTTTTTCTTGGGCTTTGACATTCCAGTAGCGATAATCATCGGTAATGGGGATAATAGGAGTTTGAGATGTTGTAAACCCCCCGTTTTTAGTATTGTCCCATGCCATTGAAGCTACAGTCGCATGCATCCATTTATTTTTAGAATCATTAAAATCGGAAAAGCCTTTAATTCCTATTTCATCGCCTGCGTACAGTTTAATATGGGCGGGGGTTAAAATTAAAATCGAAGCAATTATCTTTAATTTTTCGGTTGTCGGGTTGTTTATTCGGGTCGCAATTCTCGCTCCGTCATGATCGGAATGATAAATCAGCCTGTCTTTCAGAGGAGTCAATTTATAAACAGCCGGATTGCTGAAAAAAGAATGCAAATACGGAGCTGAATATAATAAATCCAGATCTGTTTTTGTGAAAGGATATATACTGTCGGTAAAAGTTGTGTCCATCATCATATCAAACATTTTCCGATCCGGAATTACATAAGCGATGTTTTGGGGAATAGGGACAGTTTCGGCGATCAATATTTTATCCGGTCCGTATTTTTCTTGAATATGTTGACGTAGTTTTTTCCAAAATTCAAAATTTTCCGGCTGATGATATTGTTTCTCTTGTCCGGGGCCGTTAATAAACAAATGTTTTGTCGCGTCTATGCGAAAACCGTCGACTCCCGCATCCAACCAGAAATCAATAACGGAAAGCATATATCTTTGTACTTCAGGATTGTGATAATCCAAATACGGTGAATTCCCCCACAGGGAATAATAATACCCGCCGTAAGGCAAAGGTTTCCATGCGGCCGATTGAAAATATTCTTTGTAATCATTAAAATTCATCCATTCGCCTTCGGGAATAACAGGCGAAGTGATGAACCAGTTTTTGTATTTACTGTCAGGATTGTTTAAAATATCCTGAAAAAACGGATGTTTTACAGAAATGACGGTTGTTATAAAATCTAAAACTATATGCAGTCTGCGTTTGTGAGCTTCTTTGATCAATATCTTGAAATCTTCCATCGTGCCGTAATCGGGATGGATGTTTTTCAAATCCGTAACTTCATATCCATAATGACTTCTCGGCATTTCAGGAACATTTAGAGACGGTGTTATCGGCATCATATAAATTGTATTAACGTTTAAACTGCGGATATAATCCAACTTTTTGATTACCCCTTTTAAATCACCTTTACCGTCGTTGTTTGAATCAAAAAAGGATTTAACAAAAACGTGGTACATCGAAATGATTTCGTACCACGGATATTTCGGCGTTTCAGTACAAGCTGACAGAAACGTTCCAAAAATGAGAATTGTCAGAAAATAAAAGTTTTTTTTGAAAAATATCGTTTCAGGCATATCGTTATAATGAGGGAAAAAGGAATTATTCGCTAATGATGCTTTTCCAATGCGAGCAAATCTTGTTCCGCGCTGGATATCATATCTATACGTGCTTTGTAATTTTCCAAATCGCCGTGTGTGTTTATATCCGTTAATGGCAGGTCGTCTTTTAAAATAATTTCTTTAATATAATCGGAATGTTCAATCAATGCCGGCGTCCAATAAGCATCTTCCGGAATTATTTTTACGGCTTTAAATAAGTCTCGCGGCCACAAAACGGGATTGTAGCGTACGGAATTAAACGTCGGCAAAACGACGGGAGGACGTTTGGCTTTGAAATCAAAAGCATTAATCAATTTGTCGATGTATTTTTCGGTAAAAGCAGGCATGTCGGCGGGTAAAACAACGGCTCCGACAATATCCGGAGGTAAAACGGCCAAACCTAAGCGGATTGATCCCAGTACACCCGATACATAATCAGGATTGCGTACGATTTTAACATCGTATTTTTCCAACCGTCGTTCAATAAATTTCGCATCATGACCGGTAACGACGGTGACATAGTCGGCTTGTGAAGACAACGCCGATTGAACAACATGTTCAATAATCGGCAGACCGTTTAAAGGTTCCAATAATTTGTTTGACCCGATCATGCGTCGACCGGATCCCGCCGCCAGAATGACTACGGCTATTTTTTCACTGTCCGATACGGATCCGATGTTTATAGAGTGTTCGATTTGTTGCGGCGTTATCCTTTTCGCCATCCGTTCCAAGGAAACCCCTTCTGCCAAAGAATGTAAAATGCCGGCGTCGGGCAGGGATTTCGTTGCCAGAAAACGCATCAATACGTCAAATGCCGGTAGAAGAATGTCCTCTGTGCAGTATCCTAACAGTTTTACATCGTTTTTATGGCCGATAACCAAAGGTATGCCGGTATCCATCGGCCACCCCAGACGGTCGATGTCGCCGGCGGCTTCTTTAAATCCTTTGGGAACGACGTCGTCGCGGTGTAACGGCGGAAACGGGCTTTCCACCAAAACAATCTCGGCCTGCGCATCAATCGCGTCGCGAACGGCGTTTTCCACTTGCGTCGAATTGTGTTCGCACATGTTATGGTAAACAATATCAAAGCCGTAAGCGCCGAAACGTTTTTTCAGATTCTCCGTGTTTTGCGATTTTATAAGGTCTTTATCGGCGATGGTTTGAATGAAACCGATTTTGCAAAACGCATAAGGGGCGACTTTTAGCAACGGACCTGTTCCTGAAATTTTTGTGATGGCTTCGTTTAACGTTTCCGCCATTATGGCCGGTCCGAATAATCGCAAATTTGCGATAAATTGTCCTTTGTATACAGGTTGATAGGGGGTGATGGTCATCAGAGATATGGTTTCGCTGTGTGCGTTAAATCTGTTCAGCCGTTCCCTGTCGAATACAAAAATACCGTCAATGTCCGCAAAAATTTCACTGTAGCCGTTTTCGTCCGGAGCGGTATAACGCAAATAATCGCCGGCCATTGTCTTTAATAAAATATCAGCCGCTGTTTCAGGGTGAATGTCTTCGGCGGAAAACTGAACGCCGACAACGGTTTTAATGCCGGCGTATTTCAGTTCCCCGATATCGGAGGATGTTAAGATATGGCCTTTTTCCAGAGTTTTTTCCTGACATTTTACCGGGTGAGTCAATTCAATACCCAAAGCGTCATAAACAGGAAACTCTCCGAATTTCATGCAACCTCTCTTTTATTTTTTCGTAAAATCCTGCAAGGAAAGCAGAACGTCTGATGGGATTTCATGCAGCCCGCCGTCTTCTTGTTTCAGGAAATTTTTGAAACTTCCTTTGAAATCAAAAGAAACATTCTGATCGTTTTCTTCAGTTTCCAATGGCGAATGTCCTTCTATAGATACATCAAATTTGACTTGTCCGTCCATCTGACCTTTAGCCGTAACCGTCATGTTTTTTACGATTACATCCTTTAAAAATGCCAACATTTGCGGATTCATCTTTTTGCCGATCTGTTCGGACGGCGAAAAATGCAAAGTACCCGGCAGCTTTGAAGTGATTTTAGCGCTGTTGATATTCAGTTTTTTATCGGCATATGACAATATCCATTCGGAATTCATTACACCGTCAACCCGCAATGCGGATGATTTTAAATTATTGGTCAGGAAAGATAAGTCAATGCCATTGCCTTCAAGCATAATCTGTGATGCTTGACCTTCATAGGGAATAAAAAACGATTTAATCGTTTTAAACTGGCCGTTGGCATATTTCATACGAGCATTTGCCACATCAATCCCTTGATTTTCCTTGATGCGGAAATTGAATAAAGCGTTTTGAAACGGAATGCCGACATTTAACGTTCCGATGAACAGCTGTTGGTTTTCGGGTGTTGCCATAGGTAATACGGATGACAGAGTCAACACGCCGTTCAATGCTTCAATACCGATGCCGTTCCATGTCGTTTCTATGTTTTCCAATAAAACGTTGATCGGACCGGCTACTTTGCCGTCTTTGATTGTTAAGCGTCCTTTTGCCGCCAGACCGCCGAATGTTGCCGGAGACAGGTATTTTTGCATGAACGGCATAACATTTTCTAGATGCAACCCGCCTTCCGCCAAGACAAATTTCGGGACGACAACATACATATTCCATTCATGCGTCGGTAATGTATACGATCCGTTTAACGTTGCCGTTATCAGACCGTTTTGAAACGCCAAGGTTGTATCTACGCCGAATTCGGCCGGACTCATCGGACGCAAGCGCAAATCTGCCGAAAAATCCGGTATAATGTTCGGTTGAACCAAGGCTGCTTTGGCAATACGCAGACGAACGTCGGGCAAGGATTGACTGGTAAAAGAGGCTATTCCCTGAATGCCTGTCATTTTAATGTCTTTGGTTGCTAAACCTGACTGAACGAAGGTCGCTTCACCCGAATATTGTCCGGAAAAGAGGTCGTACTGAGCCGAAGCTTTTAATCCGTTGATCGCCGTGGCCGCTTGTATGCTGGAACTGCTGTCTGCGATAAACACCTGTGTTGAAAAGGCGGATATCGGTAAAGTAAAAGACAGCTGTGCGCCGTTTGATTTTAAGAATGGCTCTTTCGGATCCGGATTGATCGTTAATTCCAACGGTGTATACAGTTTGATTTGTCTGAAGTTTCCGGTCGACTGCAAGTTGGAAAAAGCGAACTTCATCGGTTTTGTCAGTATTACCGTACAAGCGGATCCCGCACATGAAAACTTCATATCCATTTCCGTTTTCAAATCTTGGATGGCTTGTTTGCCCGTTGTTAATAACGGTGCCGTCATTTGCAACGGAAGCGTTCCTTCAAACTTTTCAAAGGTTCCTTTGACAGATACGTCATTCGCCTGCAACGCCAGCGTGCCGACGAATTTTCCGATGGCGTCCTGAGCATTTTCAAAAGAACGATCCAAATTGAGCGCGATGTCGAACTTGTCGTTTTTCGGGGTTACATCAGCGTTTAATTTCAGTTTTTGTGAAGAGGAAGACAACAATAAATCCGCTTGGCCTTTTGATAAAACGCCGTTGTTGATCGAAACTTCCAAATTGCCGGAAACGGATCCTATCGTGTTGGAATCTTTCAGCAGGTTTCCTTCCGTGATTTCCGTTTTAATCTGAGAAGTCATCGCTGTTTTGTTTAATGCCGACTGAGTTTTGATGGAAACTTGCGGAGAAGAATAATCCGTTGAGACATTGAGGGTCAGTCCGACTTTGCTTAATGCTCCGTTTGCCGTAAAGTTGATGTAAATCGTGTTGTCGATTTCCTCTTCTTCGCCGAATTCATTAACTATTTTTTTTCTCGGCGCATCGTTTTTCAAAATAAATCGGCCGTTTTTAATTTGAAGGGAGTTAATGGTGAGTTCTTTACCTTTTTGCTTGTTGACGGGGGAATAGATTAATCCGCCGAGAGCCCCTAAAGAAATTCCGTCGGATTTTTTTCTGCCGGTAATATTAACACCCGTTAATTCCAAGGATCTGATGGTTCTGCCGGAAACCAACCCCGGTAAAGAATAATTGAATTTCATTGATGAAATTGTCAAAGTTCCCGTTTGATCGGAAACATTCGTCAACTCCATGGTGTCGATGGTTACCTGTTTCAGTTGGAACGTTTTAAAAGGCATGCCGTTTTCGGCAAAAATTTGGGGCATTTTCTTTTCGACGATTATTGGTAAAGATGAATAAACGCCGTAACAGATAATTCCGATCAGAACAACGAACAACCCCAGTTTGTTCCATTTGTTCGACAAGAAGCCTTTAGCTTTGGCTTTCGCTTTGTTCAGCTGTTCTTCCCCTATTTTCTTTGTTGCATTGTCTGCGAGCGCTACGTTGCCGCGACGTTTTTTACGTGCGGGGGCTTTTTCTATTTCTTCGGCTTCTATGGCTTGGGCTGCGACCTCTTTTTTATCTTCCGGCGGTAAATCCGGTTCCGCTGCGGCAGGAGCCGCGGCCGGTTGCGGCGGCATCCCCGGTCGAACTGTCGGAATTTTCACGCGTTTGACTTGAGGCGTTTTGGAACCGGCAGGATTTTGTGCGGACGGTGTCGTCGGGTTGTTGGTGTTGTTTTCCATAAAAAGTCATCTCCCCCTGTAGACCTTTAACTTTTTTTTTATTAGATAACGTTAAAGCTTGATAAAAAATGCATTATATCACTTTTATCTGAATTTCGGAGAAATTTCAAATGGAAATACCGCCTGCGGAATCTGTTTTTGATGTCGCTGAATGGTTTTTGGATACTGCGCTGAACGACGGAGAATATCTGCAACCGATGAAAATGCAGTGTCTGATGTTTTTGGCTCAAGGGTATTATGCGGCATTGACGCAGGGAAGACGGTTCGTCCCCGCTGTTTTTTTAGCGTCCGAACGCGGTCCGGTAGAACCTAATTCGTATCGTTTGTACGGGTCGGAGCGTCCGGTGTTGTCTTATCGGTCAATGAATCGGAAAACAGTGTCTTTTTTGCAAACGATTTGGGCGCGTTTCGGGGCGTATTCGGCCGATTATATTTATAGAATGATTGCAACGCATGCGCCTTATGCCGAATCTTTTGCCGCAGGAAACGATACTGAAATCAGTTTGCGGGCGATGGCAGAATTTTATGCAAACGTCGCGTCAAAAGACGAAAGAATGCAATCCGATCAGTTCAGCGGCACCAGAATTATGCGGTCTCAGTCGGGAAAGGCCGTCGCCGTGAAAAAATGGATTCCGCAGAAAAAATAACAATCGAGTATGCCGGATTATTCATAGATAATTAACAAGTTGTCTTTATTTTTAAATTAACAGACTTTTCTGTTATCCGATGGAGCAGACAATGGAAAATTTAGAATTACGTATTCAAAAATTAGAAAAAAAATATCGCACGTTAAAATATCTGGTAACGGGGTTGATGTGTTTCGCTGTGTATACGGGGTTGAACGGGGCATCAATGAATTTGTCCGCCTTTGCTCAACAGAAGGAAAATCAGGGCGGCGAAATAAACAAAAAAGATGCCGGAATTCCCCTCGTGGTCGAAGCGGAAGTCTTTTTGTTGAAGGACTCCGGCGGTAATATTCGCGGTGTATGGACTGCGGATGAGGCGACGACTTCTTTTGCCATGATGCACAAGGATAAATATCCGATTGCGGCTATGTCCGTTGATCATAAAAATGCGGTTTTGTCATTGACTGACGTATATGCCGGCAAAATCAGTGTCGGATTGACGGATTCCATTCGTTCCATCGCGATTACGGACGATACGAAGAAAAATAATATTTACTTGGGGCTGACCGGTTCTGGTGAAGCCGCCTTTGACATGGTCAGTACGGGTAATGCCGCGATGACCATCGACGGAGCTACATCCAGTCTGGATATGTCCGGAGATGCCGCGATTTTGGCATTGACGGAAACGGTCGGTTCGGCATTGGCTTTGAAAGCTCAGCCGGCTTCTTCGGGCTTGACGTTTATTGATTACCAGAATAAAACAACCGTTGATTTGTCGACGGTTGACGGCAAATCGCAGTTGAAGATGGTTTCTCCGGCTACCAAAGACGAAAAAACGATTGTTACGACGCCGGAAGAAATTTTGAACTTTAACGAAAAAATGGCGAAATCCTTGGATGACGGTGAACCCGAAGCCCCTGCCGCCACCGCAGAGGAAGGAAAGCCGGAAGAAAATAAAAAAGCCGAAAATAAAGTTGTCGATATGAAGACCTACTCTCCTTTTTCAAAATAATGAAAACGGGTAAACGGACGGGCTGTTGTTTCAACGGCCCGTTTTTTTCGGGAGGAAATAATGAAACGTTTTGTTTTGTTTTGCGTAATTATTTTTATTGCTGCTTGTTCACCTGAAAAATCGGCGGATGAAACGGATATACGTTTTGCCAAAGAAACTATACGGATTTTACGGCAAGATCAATCGGACGTCGTATTGACGGTGGAAATTGCCGATACGAATGCAAAACGGTCGCGCGGGTTGATGTATCGTACAAATATCAAAGCGGATGAGGGAATGTTGTTCTTGTTTCCCGTAAACAAAAAAATCAGCATGTGGATGGCTAATACGCCGGAATCTTTGGATATGCTGTTTATTGACGAACAAGGTAAAATTCGACAGATCGTCGAAAATACGGTTCCTTTTTCGCATGATGAAATCAGATCCGATCAAAACGTTAAAAGTGTTCTGGAAATAAAAGGCGGCGTAGCAAAACAATCGGGCATAGAAATCGGAGACATGGTCGTTCATTCTTTTTTTAGCCTTGAAAAATGATCGGGAAATTTGTAGAGTTCATTTGATTTGATCGGAGCGTAGCGCAGTCTGGTAGCGCACCTGATTTGGGATCAGGTGGTCGTAGGTTCGAATCCTATCGCTCCGACCATTGAAAACCCGCAGGTTTCTGCGGCTTTTTTGTTGTCCAGAGAAATGAAAGCTCTTCGTAAAAATCGGTTTTTCTAACATTTTTCTAACAAAAAAATTTTTTCTAACATTCGAGAATAAGAAAATTTAAGTTCAAAACGCATCTTTTCAGACCTCGGAATAAGGGAAAAATCGGAAATATCGGAAAATTTGTTCCGACAATCCAACATTTCTGCGTCTTTTTTCAGAGTCGTTCTTTGGGAAAAATATGGAAAAATGGGAAATATTGTTCGGGTATAAAGAAAAGGCGCGTCCGAACGGACACGCCTTTGTCTGTTTTTGAAACCGGTTTTAGTTCAACGCGTCTTTCAAACCTTTACCCGCTTTGAATTTCGGCTGTTTGGAAGCCGAAATTTTGATCTTGGCACCGGTACGCGGATTGCGGCCTTC
>JAZNBT010000057.1:0-10625 GCA_045587165.1 Alphaproteobacteria bacterium
CCCGCCGTTGAGGCCGGTGAAAATTTAGGCTTTCTCCCCGGTGATTTAAAAGAAAAGATCGATCCGTATCTGAGGCCTTTGTATGATGCTCTGTATGATATGCTGCCGCGTGATGTCGTCGATAAAAAATTGGAATTGGGGGAAATCGAAGTCGCTCCTTTGGCTTTTATGCGCGGACGGACGTTGACAAACGCCATGGTGATTTTGGATGAAGCTCAAAATACAACTCCGATGCAGATGAAGATGTTTTTAACCCGTATGGGGGAAAATTCCCGTATGGTGATTAACGGCGATTTAAGCCAGACGGATTTGCCGCGCGGCGTTCAGTCCGGTATGTCCGACGCTTTGGATGTTCTGCGGAATGTCAAAGATATCGGAATCGTTCGCTTTACGGAAAAAGACGTTGTTCGTCACGGTTTGGTTTCGGCGATTGTCAAAGCTTATGATAAACGTTACGCAACCCGTAAAGGATTGGCCGGTTAATTATGGCAATGAATATCGCTTTGCGTATTGATTCGGGGGCTTGGGAAAACGAAGTCCCCGATATTGATTCGATTATTGATCGGGCCGCAGTTTGTGCTTGGGAAAACGGTAATGTCGGGGAATATGAGTTGCCGGTCGAACAGGTGGAAATCAGCGTTTTGTTGACGGATGACTCCGCCGTTCAAGAGTTGAACAAGACGTATCGCGGTATGGACAAGCCGACCAATGTTCTTTCTTTCGCCGCGTTGGATGATGAAGACGAACCGATCGTTGATCCGATGTTGTTGGGGGATATCGTTGTTGCCTTCGAAACGACCAAACGTGAAGCCGAAGAACAAAAAATTTCAATCAAAGATCATTTGTTTCATTTGATTGTTCACGGTGTTTTGCATTTGATAGGGTATGACCATATCGAAGACGGAGATGCGGCGGAAATGGAATCTTTGGAAATCAAAATATTGGCTCAAAACGGTTTGGAAAATCCTTATGAATGTTAAAAATCCGGCGGATTGGTTTCGTCGAAAAAAATATCTGTCTGCTGTGATCTGCGGTTTTATGGCCGTCGGATCTTTGCCACCCTTTTATATTTTTCCGTGTGTCTTTATGGCTTTTTCGGGGATCGTTTTTTTATTAAATGATATCGAAAGCAAAAAACAAGCGACGTGGACGGGGTTTTGGTTCGGTTTCGGTTTTTTTTCATTGGGGATGTTGTGGATATCCAACGCGTTGATGATTGAAGGAATGGGATTTGAAACCTTGGCTCCGTTGCCACCTTTGGGGTTCGGTCTTTGGGGGGGCTTCTTTTGTTCTTTCGTTGCGCTGATCTCTGTTTTCTTTAAAAAAGGTCTGTGTCGCTTGGTCGCATTCAGTGCCGCATGGGGAATGTTGGAATGGGTTCGTTCTTGGCTGTTTACCGGTTTCCCATGGAATTTGATGGCATCAATCTGGACGGGGTTTCCGGTAATGCTGCAAACGGCATCCGTATGGGGGGCGTATGGTTTAAGTGTCGTTACCGTTTTTGCGGCCGGTTTGCCCTCTTTGATCCGGAATCGAAAAGATATTTTTAAAACCTTTCTGTCGGCAGGGGTGATTTTGCTCGGCTTGTTCGTTTTCGGTTCGTTGCGATTGGAAAAAGCGCCTGCGGTTAATAATACGATTAACGGTGTTTGGATCCGGTTGGTTCAGCCGAATATTCCGCAAGGAAAAAAATGGACGGCGGACGAAGCCGAACAGAATTTAATGAAACATGTTCATTTAAGCCGTTCCGTCGGTGCGGAAAAAGTGACGCATGTCGTTTGGCCCGAAACGGCGACACAATTTTTGTTGGTTGATGATGATTTCGCTCGTGGTATGGTAACCAGCGCCCTGACTCCGGGGGCGATTTTATTGGCGGGATCTCTGCGGCGGGAGAAGACGACGGAAGGCCTGCATCCGTTTGCCTATTATAACAGTATTGTTGCTTTGAACGATTTGGGTGTGTTTTTAGGCAGTTACGATAAATCACATCTGGTTCCGTTCGGTGAATATGTTCCATTGGCAGATTTTTTCCCGTTCATTCGTAAATTAACGCCGGTTCCTATGGATTTTAGTGTCGGTGGCGGCGTTAGAACGGTCGTTATTCCACGTACCTTACCCGTCGGTATGTTGGTTTGCTATGAAGCGATTTTTCCGGGAAAGGTCGCAGATAAGCAGGTGCGTCCGTATTGGTTGTTAAATGTTACAAACGATGGTTGGTATGGAGACAGCGCCGGACCGTATCAACATTTCGCCACAGCACAAATGAGGGCGGTTGAAGAAGGGGTACCTTTGGCCAGAGCCGCCAATACGGGCATCAGTGGTATGATAGATGCTTACGGGCGTATTACTGCTTTTTTGAAATTGGGTGAAAAAGGGGTCGTTGATACGGGATTGCCTCGTCGAACGGATCAGCCGACGCTTTATGCGTCTTACGGTAATAAAATTCCGCTGTTTTTCTGTTTGATTTTGCTGATCGCTGCTGCAATACCGTATAAAAAAGGAGCTTTAAAATGAAAAAAAAGTTTTTTTTATTAATGGTAATCACTGCCGTTTTGGCAATGACGGCTTGCCGAAACCAGTATGAAATTCCTACCTATCAACATACGGATACGTACGGTTCCGTTTTTGAAGGCCGATACGTTCCGCAGGATTCGCATTGATTATTCGTAACTGAGATTGTTTAATCGCCAGTAGGTGTCTGTTTCGTATAGCTTTGGATTGTTTTTAGCGTAATCCAACGCGGAATTGCCGTCTTTGTCCGTTAATGGGATTCTGGCACCGCAATCGATTAAAACATCTACGGTCTGCGGGTTAGGATTGAAGGCGGCGGCATACATTAAAGGGGTCAGCCCTTCTGCGCTGCGATCGTCAATTCCCGCACCGTTTTCCAATAAAGTTATTAAGATATAAGGGTTCAGATTCCGTCCGGCCGCCAACATCAACGGTGTAACGCCAAATTCGGCTCGATCGGATACGCGAGCCCCCAGTGACAGTAAAAAGGAGATAATTTCAACGGAAGTATTTTGTTGAATCGCGTGCATTAAAGGAGTCAGCCCGTTTCTGTCGCGTTCATTAATGTCCATGCCGTTGTTTTTTAACCAGAACAGCAAAGACGTTGTCGGTTTGTTTGATAAAGCAACTGTTAAGGCCGTTTGTCCGTCATTCGTTTTGTCAAACAGGTTGCTTCCGCGCTTGATCAACAAATCCAATGTTTTTTGCGGAGCGTTGTTTTTAATGGCATGGAACAAAGGCGTAAAACCGTCCGCGTCTTTTAATGTGACGGATGCGCCCGCTTTTAAAAGCAACTCTGTTACTTTTGTATTTTTATTATAAGCTGCGGCAACCATTAACGGCGTGATCCCGTGTTCGTCACGTCCGTTCGGGTCGGCGCCGCTTTTGATATAAGCCAACGTCTCTCCCGCAGAACCGTTGATCAATACTGTTTGAAAGGGCGGTAATTCCCTGCGCAAAAAAACGATCAATGCAATAATAATCAATAAAATCGCAGAAACGGCAATGCAAATTAAACCAATGTTCGGATCCTGCATATTAGTAAAATCTGACTCCTTCTTCAAAAGCATTGAACGTTTTGACAATATCCGACGGAGAGGAAAGCGACAAGAGGCGATTCGCAAAATTTTCCATTTCCGTCAGGCTTAAAGCCCTGATCCGTTCTTTGACCATGGGAATATTAATTGCCGGCATGGATAATTCACGAATGCCCAATCCGATCAATACGGCGGCATAACGATGGTTGGACGCCATTTCACCGCAAATGCTGACAGGAATATTGGCAACATTTGCGCTGTCAGTTGTTTTTTTCAATAATTTCAAGATTGACGGATGCAGCGGGTTAAATAATGCGGCAACGGAAGAATCCGTTCTGTCTACGGCCAGTGTGTATTGAATCAGGTCGTTGGTCCCGATTGATAAAAAATCACTGTGTTGAGCCAATATATCCGCTTCCAATGCGGCGGCCGGAGTTTCTATCATAACCCCCAATTGCGGTAATCGATCGGGTAACGGAACCGCGTTTGAGCGCAGTTCGTCGGCACATTCCTGCAACATATTTTTTGCCGAAACGACTTCTTCGACAGATGTGACCATCGGCAATAAAATACGTATATCGCCGAAACAGCAGGCTCTTAATACGGCACGAAATTGCGTTTTTAACAGATCCGAAGTCGTTAAGGCATAACGAATGCCGCGCAATCCGAGCGCCGGATTTTCCGTTTTAGGCGTATGTAAAATATCCGGACATTTATCGCCGCCGACGTCAAATGTTCTGAATGTGACGGGCTTTCCTTCCATGCGCGAAGCGATTTGACGCAATATCTCGAATTGTTCATCTTCACTGGGCAAATCGCGTCGATTTAAAAACATATATTCACTGCGCATCAATCCGATACCGTCAACACCCGTTTGTAATAAAAAATCAACTTCGTGGGGTAAATCAATGTTGCCTTTCAACCGGATAAACGTTTGATCCGTCGTTACGGACGGTTGGCTTCTGAGACGTTTTATCGACCGTTTCCAACGTAGGAAATCCGAACGGTATTTACGGTAAAGATCAACGTTTTCCTGCGTCGGGCATAAAATGACTTTACCGTAAGTTCCGTCGATAATAATAATATCGCCGGTCTGAGCTATACGCATTAAATCGGGAATATTGACAATGGCGGGCATGCCTAAAGAACGAGCCAGTAAAGCCGTATGGCTTTGAACGGATCCGCCCGTTGTGACAAAGGCCGTAATTTTTTGCAAATTAAGCATGGCCGTGTCCGTCGCGCTGAGGTCATTTGCAATGATGACGGCGTTTTCCGGCAGATGAAGCGTTTTTTCTTTAGCTTCCATTTGTAAATTTCGCAGAATTTTAGTCCCGACACTGCGGATATCTTCTATTCTGGCTGAAATATAAATATCATCCATCGCCGCAAAAACATCAGCTATGGCGGCAATTTCCGTTTGGACAGCGGCTTCTGCGTTGATCCGGTTGTTTTTTATCCGGTTGCAAACGCCGCGTATCAGACGCGACCCCTTTAACATATGACGATAAACGTCAAATAAAGAGCTTAACGGATCGTCGTCAAAGGCGTTTTTAGCTTTGTTTAAAATGGAATCAAACTGATTCAGCGTTTTTTGAACAGCATTGAAAAAACGCTGTTGTTCTGCGGGAATGTCTTCTTCGCTGATAGTATACTGCGGAACGGATTTCAACAAAGTATCATAAATAAACACTCTGCCGATGACAATTCCGGGCGATACGCCGGTTCCTTCGCGAATTAATTCAACGCCATCCAAAGGACAAATATTTTGTTCCGTTTTGCGGCGTTCGGAAAAAACAGGCAGTGTTTTAATTTTCGTTGAATTTGTCATTAACCAGTTTTTCCAATGCGTTTAAAGCTTTTCGCGCTTCTTTGCCTGAACAGGAAACCTTGATTTCCGAATTGCAGGCGGCTCCTAACATCATCAATCCCATAATGGAATGTCCGGACACTTCTAGCTCATCTTTTTCGACACAGACCTGTACGTCAAATGAATCTGCCGTTTTAACGAAAGCCGCCGCTGCGCGGGCGTGCAACCCCTTTTCATTTGTGATTTTCAATGTTTTGGAAACGTCGGATATCGTCATTCACGGCCTCTTTATGCGTGATTTAATAAAGTCGACGCGACATTGATATATTTTTTTCCTGCTTCTTGAGCGTTTAAAGTCGCTTCTTTCAGGTTTTGGTTCGAACGTACTTGCGCCAACTTGATTAACATCGGTAAATTCATGCCGGCCAGCACTTCGACATTGTTCTGTGTCATCGTGGATATCGCCAAATTGGAAGGCGTCCCGCCGAACAGGTCGGTTAAAATGATTACGCCGTCGCCGCTGTCAACTTTGGCGATTTTTTCCTGAAGTTCCACGTGCCGCTGTTCCATATCGTCTGTTGGGAAAATACAAACGGTTTCAACATTTTCCTGTGGTCCGACAACATGTTCCATTACAGCTCTCATTTCTTCGGCCAACTGTCTGTGAGAAACTAAAATCAAGCCAATCATGTCATTTTTCCTGTTTGTCTTTATCGATTTCACTGTGTGTTAACGTTACAATACACTCTTTTTGATCTAAAAGCCATTTATAAAGTTGTTCGGCGATATAAACCGAGCGGTGTTTTCCCCCCGTGCAACCGACTGCGATCGTTAAACGGGTTTTGCCTTCTTGTTCAAATCGGGGTAACAAAGGGGCTATGAAGTCTTTTAACCTGTCCAAAAAAGAAAAATAGTCCGGATCCTGTTCAATATATGCGCCGACTTTACGGTTTTTTCCGGTCAAAGGGCGCAAATCGGGATCATAATGCGGATTACGCAAAAAACGCACGTCAAAAACCAAATCGGCTTCGCGCGGCAAGCCTTCCCGATATGAAAAGGATATGACGGATACAACGATTTTTTTTGATCCGGATGTTTCAATTTCCGAGCGAACGACTGAACGCAGATCGGAAATTTTCATTTCCGTTGTGTCAATGATCAGATCCGATTTTTTTCGTAAAGGCGCCATTAACGTGCGTTCCGAAAAAATTCCGTCGCTAAGCTTTTTGTCTTTGGCTAACGGATGTGACCGTCTGGTTTCCGTAAAACGACGCAGAAGTTTTTCATCATCGCAATCCAGAAAAATGATTTTTTCGGCAATGCTTTGATCTTTTTTTATTTCCGCACAAATGGCGCATAATTTTTCGCAATCAAAATCCCGCGTTCTGGCATCGATACCGACAGCAATAGAAGAATCGCATTTTGTTCCCGAAATAATTTGCCGCAAAACGGATAAGGGCAGGTTGTCTATGACTTCAAAGCTCAGATCTTCCAGTATTTTTAAAACGCTTGATTTTCCCGCGCCGGATAACCCGCTGACAATAACAATCCGTTTCATGCGATAGTTTTCCTTTTTTGATTCTGAATTAACAAAAGTGTTTTGATTTTTATAACGGCGGAAACAGAAAAAGCGTCCAAATCAAAAACGGGCAAGGAGATGTTTTCAATTGCTTCCGAATGGTTTTCGGGCATCCTGTCGATTTTATCCGCCGGCCGTAAAATTAACTTTAAACGGATTTCTGTTTTGTCAATATAAGGCATATCAACGATACCGATACCTCTGATTTCGATTTTTCCTTTAATGGAGTCAGGGGCGTGCGCCATCAATTTGCCACCCCTGTTTTCGACAACGGTTTGATCGTCGGCGATCAATTTTGCCCCTGCATCGATCAGGCGCAGGCTTAAATCGGACTTTCCGGAACCGGAACTGCCGCAAATCAATATGCCGGATCCCATAAATTCAACGCAGGAAGCATGGATCAGCGTCATTCTGTTTTTCCTTTGAACGGCGGCAGTAAAATAATAAAAGAAGCTCCTGAAACATTCCCGTCTTGATCCGTTCTGTTTTCGGCATAAATCGTTCCGTTTAATCCGGAAATGATTTTTTGGGAAATGGACAAACCGAGACCGGAATGATGTCCGAATTGTTCAGCAGTCGGGCGTTCGCAGTAAAATCGTTGGAACAATTTCTTTTCGTCACCCGGAGGTATACCCGGTCCTTCATCATTAAAACGCAGTTCCAACAGATCGTTTTTCATGCGAACCGTTACACTGATCGTCGAATTGTCCGGCGAAAAAGAAACGGCATTGCTGATTAAATTGTAAAAAACTTGTGCCAAACGGGTTTCCATTCCCAAAATTGTAATGTTTTCGGGCAGTCCCGATTCCCATTGCAACATAAATTTGATGTTTCTTTTGCTTGCCGCATCCCCTAAATTATAAACCTCTATCAACGAAGATAACAGTTTATAAATATTGATGATTTCAAACGTTTCTCGCGACAATTCCGCATCCAGACGTGACAGATTCGAAATGTCCGTAATTAAACGATCCAGACGCAGGACGTCTTCATGAATGATGTTGATCAGCCGTTTTTTCTTTTCTTCGTTCGAAATATGATCGATTGTTTCTATCGCACTGCGCATGGAGGATAAAGGGTTTTTGATTTCGTGCGATACATCAGCGGCAAAGCGTTCGGTCGCGTCCAATTTTTCCCACAAAGTATCCGTCATTTTAATCAAAGCGCCGGATAAAACGCCGATTTCATCGTTTCTTTCGGTTTCATCGGGGATTATCTGACGTCTGCCGCCGCTGACGCGAATATTAACGGCCGCCGTCGACAAACGGTTCAGCGGCATAATGATGGTTCGCATCATAAAATAAGAAAGCAAAATCGTTACGGCAAAAGCCAGAGCGAACAATCTGAAAACTGCCAGACGAAAAGCCACCAAATTTTTTAAAACATTTTCAATGCCGCCCATGACCATGATCGCACCGACAATTTGATCTTCAAAAACGACGGGAACAGCAACACTTAATATTCTGCCGTAACCTTCCAAAAATCTGATTTCAGAGGAAAAAACACCGTCTCCCAAAGCCGTGCCGACTTCCTGATAGTCAAAGGCCGTTTGATTTTTGGCTTCTTCATAGCGGGGCAACATATTGGCTCCGAAGAGATTTTTTAAAAAAGAAACATTCTGTTCCGTCGTAATTTGCGGTAACAGAGCGGATCCGCTCAACCGGCTGTCCGCGGTTAAAACGCCGTTGTGATCAAACAGACGGACGCGAACGGTTTCCAAAGAAGGCAGACGCAATAAAATACGTCGTGCCGCATCAGGCAACAAACGGAAAATTTCCCGCGGCATGCGAGTCAGCAGATTTCCGGAAGATCCGAAATTCGAAAAATACGGCTGAGAAGGGGCGCTTTTTAAAAAATATCCTTGATCCTGTTCGCGTTCCTGTTCCATCGGCAGCAATGAAGAAGCAAATTCGGAATTGACAGCCCCTTCGCTGACTGCAACGGCCATTAATTCCGCTTGGATTTTTAAAACCTTTATTTCCGCATCAATCAATCCTTTTTGATAATGATCCATATAAAACAGTCCGGCGACCAACAAGGCCGGAGCAAACAGATTCAACAGCAACAATCGTCGGGACAGCGGCGAACGGACGACTGAAAAACTTTTTAAATCCGCCAGTTTTTGTCTGAGATATGAATCTAAGTGTCGGAAATAACGGCTGACGCGGAGCACAAAAATTATCCTTCCCGATAACGATACCCTACACCGTACAGCGTTTCGATGCAGGCGAAATCCTTGTCAACGTCTTTGAATTTTTTACGCAACCGTTTGATATGACTGTCAACCGTACGGTCGTCGATATAAACGTTGGCGCCGTAAGCGCCGTCAATTAACTGATCGCGCGTTTTAACCATGCCCGTTTTTTCGATTAAAGCATACAGCATTAAAAATTCGGTAATCGTTAAATCGACCGGCTGTTTTTTCCATAAACATTGATGACGTGTTTTATTCATTTCCAAATGACCGCGTTTAATAATGCAATCTTCTTCTTCACCGTCGGCTGGGGCGGCTAACATGGAATCCGTGCGGCGGATCAATGTTTTAATGCGAGCAATCAGCAAATTAGGGGAAAACGGTTTTTTGATATAATCGTCCGCCCCCATGCGCAGACCGCACAGTTCATCGATTTCATCTTCTTTACTTGTCAGGAAAATAACGGGGACATTGGATTTTTTGCGCAGTTCCTGCAATGTTTCCAAGCCGTCCATGCGCGGCATTTTTATATCCAGAACGACTAAGGAAACCTGTTCTTTTAAAACACCTTCCAATCCGGAAAGACCGTCATTATAGGTGAAAATTTCATATCCTTCCTCTTCTAAAATCATGGAAACGGAAGTCAGAATGTTCTGATCGTCGTCAATTAAAGCAATTTTGTTTCCCACGTTACGCTCCTGCACAAATAGCCTTTTTGAGTTATTTTAACAGGCCGTGAGGTCGAAATAAAGACGTTTTATGCGTTTGTTTGTGTTGTTTTTAACTGTCCGCAGGCCGCCATGATTTCCTGTCCGCGCGATTGGCGTACGGGAGCGGCGTAATTATGTTCTTCCAACAAGGCTGAAAAGCTTTTAATCCGGTTTTTAGAGGAACATTTCAGCGGACATCCCCGCCATTCATTAAACGGAATTAAGTTGAACTTAACGGCTAATCCCTTGACTAAACGCAATAATTCACGCGCATCGGCGTCGGAATCGTTAATGCCGTCCAACATAACGTATTCCATTGTAATATATTGGCGCGTTCCTCCGATTTCCTGAAATTTTTTGCAGGCGGCGATCAGTTCTTTCAACGGATATTTACGGTTGATCGGCATGATTTTATCGCGAATTTCGTCAGTCGGCGCATGCAGACTGATGGCCAACTTGACGCCTAAATCTTCGGCAACGCGGGGAATTATCGGTACGATCCCGCAAGTGGATAAAGTGATGCGCCGCTTGGAAAGGGCGATTCCTTCGCCGTCCATGATGATTTGCAATGCTTTTTTGACGTTGTCGTAGTTTAACAAAGGTTCGCCCATTCCCATGACGACGATGTTGGAAAGGTATCTGGGTTCCAGAACCGGACTGGGCCATTCGCCGTAACTGTCGCGCGCGGCCATAAATTGAGCGACAATTTCGCCGGATGTTAAATTTCGGGTCAGTTTTTGCGATCCGGTATGACAAAAAACGCAACCGTTAGGGCAGCCGACTTGTG
>JAZNBT010000058.1:0-1734 GCA_045587165.1 Alphaproteobacteria bacterium
TGGTATCCGTATAGCCAGACTCCGTTTTCACCGTGCCCTACCGTCGTTTTCGATCGGTACTGAAGATTTTCTCTGACAGGCTTTTTTTTTCGATGAGGGGACACGGCCGTTCTCCTTAATATTTACTAAACTAAAGACGAGTTTTAACACAATTTTTCAAAAGAAAAAGAGATATTTGATTTTTTGTATTGACAAAACGGTTAAAAATCCACTATTTCAGGTACGTTGCTTTTTGCAATGACTTTGGTCGGATGGGTGGCCGAGTGGTTAATGGCAGCAGACTGTAAATCTGCCCGCGTGAGCGTACGCTAGTTCGAATCTAGCCCCATCCACCATTTTGCGGGTGTAGCTCAATGGTAGAGCAGAAGCCTTCCAAGCTTACTACGTGGGTTCGATTCCCATCACCCGCTCCATTTAAACTTTTTCCGTTTCTTCGGGGACGGAAAAGGAAACCCATAAAGGGGAGGGTTGTCCCCTGTTTGTCTCGGCCGCCGCTTCGGGGGCTTTTTTGTATAAACGATCTACAGTCAGGAATTAGGAAATGGCAAAAGAGAAGTTTGAAAGGAACAAGCCGCATTGCAACATCGGCACGATTGGTCACGTTGACCATGGTAAAACGACGTTGACGGCGGCGATTACGAAAGTGTTGGCCTCTAAGGGTGACGCGCAGTTTGTCGATTACGCGAACATTGACAAGGCTCCGGAAGAACGCGCACGCGGTATTACGATTAACACGTCGCACGTTGAATACGAAACGGCGAATCGTCACTATGCGCACGTTGACTGCCCGGGGCACGCTGACTATGTTAAGAACATGATTACGGGTGCGGCTCAGATGGACGGAGCTATTTTGGTGGTGTCCGCGGCTGACGGTCCGATGCCTCAGACGCGCGAACACATTCTGTTGGCTCGTCAGGTAGGTGTTCCTGCATTGGTAGTTTTCATGAACAAAGTAGACCAGGTTGACGATCCCGAATTGTTGGAATTGGTTGAAATGGAAATTCGCGATCTGTTGTCATCGTACAACTTCCCGGGCGACGATATTCCCATCATCAAAGGATCTGCTTTGGCAGTATTGGAAGACGGCGACAAAGCGTTGGGCGAAGAAGCCGTTCTGAAGTTGATGGAAGCGATTGACTCTTACATTCCGCAGCCGGAACGTCCGAAGGACAAACCGTTCCTGATGCCGATTGAAGACGTATTTTCGATTTCCGGTCGTGGTACGGTTGTGACGGGTCGTGTAGAACGCGGTGTCATTAAAGTAGGCGACACGATTGAAATCGTAGGTATTAGAGATACGCAGACGACGACCTGCACGGGCGTGGAAATGTTCCGCAAGTTGTTGGATCAGGGTGAAGCCGGCGATAACATCGGTGTATTGTTGCGCGGCACGAAGCGTGAAGAAGTCGAACGCGGACAGGTATTGGCCGCACCGAAGTCGATCACGCCGCACAAAGTATTCGAATCGGAATGCTACATTCTGACGAAAGAAGAAGGCGGCCGTCATACACCGTTCTTCTCGAACTATCGTCCTCAGTTCTATTTCCGTACGACGGACGTTACGGGCACGATCGAACTGGAACCGGGTGTGGAAATGGTTATGCCCGGCGATAACGTCAAGATCAAAGTCAGCTTGATTACGCCGATTGCTATGGACGAAGGCTTGCGCTTTGCTATTCGCGAAGGCGGTCGTACCGTCGGTGCCGGCGTCGTCGCTAAAATTATTGAGTAATA
>JAZNBT010000059.1:0-1984 GCA_045587165.1 Alphaproteobacteria bacterium
ACGATCCGACTTGGTCTTTTTCCGCCGACGTTTATTGCGAAGACGGCATTATCAAAGCCGTCGGTCAAAATTTGGACTTGCCCGTCGCGACACAGATCGTCGATGTATCCGGAGCTTTGATCATGCCGGGCGGAATCGATCCGCATACGCATATGCAGCTGCCGTCAATGGGAACGGTTTCCAGCGATGATTTTTATACGGGAACGGTGGCAGCAGCTGTCGGCGGAACGACGACAATAATTGATTACGTTGTCCCCGATAAAAACGATTCATCCATGTATCCCGCTTATCACGCATGGAGGGAACGGGCGGAAAAGTCAGCGATTGATTATTCCTTTCACATGAATATCACGGCTTGGTCTGATCAAATTGCCGAAGAAATGACTCAATTTACGGCAGAAGAAGGGATTAATACATATAAATTCTTTTTATCGGCCAAAGGCGCATTGATGCTGCCTGATGAAAAACTGATTTTAGGTTTTGAACATTGTCGTAAAATCGGTGCAATGCCTCAAGTTCATGCCGAAAACGGCGATATGATCGAATTTATGCAGCACAAGCTATTGGCTCAAGGCGTTCATGCCCCGATCGGACATCCGTTATCCCGTCCTACCAAAGTGGAAGGCGAAGCAACGGCAAGGGCGATCATGTTAGCTTCTATGGTTGATTGCCCGATTTATATCGTTCATATGTCATGCAAAGATTCCGTCGACGCCGTTCGTCGAGCTCAAACAGCCGGAATAACCGTATACGGCGAAACTTGCCCCGGCTATTTAACTGTTGATGAATCCGTCTATGCCGATCCGGATTATACTTTTGCCGCAGCCCATGTCATGAGCCCGCCGTATCGAGCTAAAGAACATCAGGAACCGTTATGGAATTCCCTTCACGCAAAAACCGTTTCCGTTGTTGCAACGGATCATTGTCCGTTTAAAAACGAACAAAAGGCTGTAGGCGAAAACGATTTCACAAAAATACCGAACGGTTGCGGAACGGTTGAAAACAGGCTGGAAATCCTATGGCATTACGGCGTAAATACAGGACGTTTGTCCGCGAATGATTTTGTTGCTTTAACCTCCGCGAATGCAGCAAAAATATTCAATATTTATCCTAAAAAAGGCCGTATCGAAATCGGCGCGGACGCTGATATCGTCGTTTGGGATCCGAATAAAGAAAAAACGATTTCGGCAAAAACGCATCATATGAACGTTGACTTCAGCGTTTTTGAAGGCGTAACGGTTAAAGGTTGCGCCGTTTACACCCTTTCACACGGAGAAATCGTTTATAATAAGGGGGATCTGCAAACAAAAAAAGGCGCCGGAAAATATATCAAACGTCCGAAGTATACATATTAAAAAAATACCGGCGTTTATAAAAAAGCCTCTCTGAAAAACAGAGAGGCTTTTTTTTAAATCACATAAATTTAGCGAGCGTGTTTTGCTGCCAATTTTTGAGCCTGAACAAAACGAGCAGCCAAACCGTTTTGTTTTACGCTTTCCTTGTTTTTCATAATCTTGCGCATTTTGACGGCTTTATTCTTTACGGGAGGCATCGTCATTTCCTTAACCCGCGGTTTGATTGTGTTTTCTCGTGTCGGAATACCGTCCAAAGCCTTTGAATCATCTTTACCCGTCAACTCTTTACGAAAATCAAAGAATTTTTTCATCTGTTCCATGGTAAATTCGGAAACATTCAAATATTTCCCAGAATTTAAAATATCGGGATCGTCTTGGAAATAATTGCCGTTTTTCGTCCATGCGATTTCAGAAATCGTTTTCTGAGCGGAAATCGACGTTTCAAACGTCATCGTTTCCCCTTTGCCGTTAGCTATATTACGCAATTCCTGCTGCATCGGTTCCAACAGATAACCTTCTTCGTAAACGGATTTTGTTCCCAATTGGTCATACCACGCCTTGAATGTATCGGTTAACAGGTTGTTGCCCATTTGCGCATCATTTTTAAGTCGGATCGTAGCCATGTCGTT
>JAZNBT010000060.1:0-1587 GCA_045587165.1 Alphaproteobacteria bacterium
TGGCGTTGTGCTTTTTCGCTTAATTCGTCGAACGTGTAAAGATTGGTTGTTATAGTTTTCATTTTAATTTTCCCCCTTTAAAATTCCGCGAAAGATCTCCAGCGCGTCGGCGTCCGACGGGGCGGAAAATCCGCCCGACGGCCAGCCGTCAATTTTCATTTTGTAGTTGTTTTCCCCGGCTTTTATTAAGTAATCTTGATCAACGATATTTTTATAAATAAACATTAGTTTTTCCCCCTAGTTATGATTTGAAATATTGGTTTTCCGTTTGCATCGCGGCCCATATACCGCCCGATATACATTAGTTGTCACAAATAACGCCGTATTTGGTTTCCGTGTAGCCGTCAAAGACAAGGTCACGGGCGAAAGCGTCATAATCGAAATAACGGGAGATAAAGTCCGGTATATCCTTGCTGTATAACCATTCGTCGGCCAATTCGGCGGCGACATCACTCAGATCTTGATCGGCGTAAAAGATAAAGCATCCACGCTGCTGCCGTTCGTATGCCTCCGTAAAGTCATAGCCAAATGCCTCCATAGCGGCGGCGATTTCTTTGCATTCCCATTCATCCAGAGAATCGAATTCTTGCAATTCTTCATTTAAGGCCGTAATGCTTTCCATTTCTCCAATGTCACGGAGCTCGATCTCTGTTGTATATTCGTAATCATTTACGAAAAATTCCGGATCAAAGTCCCCCATGTTTTTTGCAATACGGTCCAACGTGTCGGCCAGGTCCCCGGCGTCCATTGGAAGTGTTACCCATTCGCCCCCGTTTGCGCCGTTTTCGTTGTAGTTGCCCCAAGTGTTTATAAAGATGTTTAACATTTTGTTTTCCCCCTATGATTTAAGCGTTTTATACAGGTTTTCCTGTTCATATTCTTAATATACAGGAATTCCTGTGCAAAGTCAACGCTTTTGAATAAAAAAATACAGAAAAACCTGTAAAAGTTTGCGCGTCCATTTTCTTTTGAGTTTACGAACACGACAAACGCCGGCCCGGGGCCGTTTTGCCGCGGATTGGATCGTTTCTATTTAACGGGGGAAAGTGGGGGCGGATTGGATCCGGTTGTTTCTGTTGTGCCTGGGTCCGTGCTTGCAGCCCGGCCGGCCGGCTTTTGAGACCGCCCCCCGGGGGGAAAGGGGCCGGGGGCGCGCGGCCGGGGTAATGGGTTTCAGCAGAGAAAATTATAAAAAAGGCAGAAAATACAGAAATACCTGTTGACATGTACAGAAATAGCTGTATAATTAAGTCAAACGAGCAAAGGTGGTTATGAAAATGAGTACAAAAGACTTAGTAAAAGAAATCGTCGAAGAGAGTGGCATGTCTCTTGCGACAATTGCAGAAAAAGCAGGGTATAAAAGAGCGTCCAATGTAAGCGAATGCCTGCGCAGTGAGAACATGCGGGTAGATAACATGGTGCGCATTTTGAAAGCCTGTGGCTATGAGTTGATCATTCGTTCGGAGCGAAAAGATATTCCCGATAGAAAGGTTGATGCTTAATGCTGTACGGATATGGCAGGGTCAGCACGCCAGGTCAGCAGTTAAATGGCAACAGCTTGCCAGAGCAGGAGCGCCAGTTAAAAGA
>JAZNBT010000061.1:0-10037 GCA_045587165.1 Alphaproteobacteria bacterium
CACGGCTCTTCCTCCGTTCCGCAGGAATTGCAGGACATGATCAACGAATTCGGCGGTAAAATTCCGCAGACCTACGGCGTGCCTATCGAAGAAATTCAGGAAGGCATCAAGTACGGCGTTCGCAAAGTTAACGTCGACACCGACTGCCGTATGGCGATGACTGGCGCCATTCGCGAAATCTTCGCCAAGAAACCGGAAGAATTCGACGTTCGTAAATACATGGGGCCCGCGATGGAAGAAATGCAGAAAGTCTGCGAAGCCCGTTACGAACAGTTCGGCGCGGCCGGCATGGCTTCCAAAATCAAGCCGATTTCCTTGGCCGACATGGCAAAGCGTTACAAATCCGGCGAATTGGATCATATGCTTTAATTCTTATTTTCTTATTGAAAAGCCCTTTCGTTTCCGAAAGGGCTTTTTTTTGCAATGATTTTTTCTTGTATTCGTCCGACGGCCTATTAAAATAAAACCACTCGTTATTTTAAGGAGCCTGATATGAGCCTGAAAATCGCCCCCAGTATTCTTTCCGCCGATTTTGCCCGCTTGGGTGAAGAAGTTAAAGCCGTTTCGAATGCCGGCGCGGATTATATCCACATTGATGTTATGGACGGCCACTTCGTTCCCAACATCACGTTCGGTCCCGCCGTCGTTAAAGCCATTCGTCCGCACACGGATAAAATTTTCGACGTGCATTTGATGATTGAGCCTGCAACACCTTATATCGAAGCGTTCGCCAAAGCCGGCGCAGACATTATCACCGTTCATGCCGAAGCGGACAAGCATCTTGACAGATTGCTGCAATACATTAAATCTTTCGGCGTTAAAGTAGGTGTTTCTTTAAATCCGGCCACGCCTGAATCGGTTTTGGAATATGTTTTAGATAAAATCGATTTGGTTTTGGTTATGACGGTCAACCCCGGCTTCGGAGGACAGAGCTTTATTTCTTCCCAGTTGGAAAAAATGAAACGCATCAAAGAAATGATAGGTTCGCGCTCAATTGAACTGGAAGTCGACGGCGGCGTCAATCCCGATACGGCCAAATTATGCCGAAACGCCGGAGCGGATGTCCTTGTCGCGGGCAGCGCCGTATTCAATAACGGGAAATACGCCGAAAACATTAGGAATTTAAAGGCATAACTTTTTTGTAACACACAAAACCGTTTCTTATGTCTATAATGAGTATTATTCTTTAAAAAGGATCTCTGATGACCGACAAAATCATGATTGTTGAAGACGAAGAAGATATCGTCACTTTATTACGTTATAATCTGGAAAAAGAAGGGTTTGAAACGTGCGCCGTTACAGACGGGGAAAAGGCGTTTAACGCTATAAAAATCAACCAGCCTACTCTGATTTTGTTGGACTGGATGTTGCCGGGATTAAGCGGCGTTGAAATCTGCAAACAGATACGTTACGACAATGATTTACGCAACGTGCCGATTATCATGCTGACCGCCCGCGGCGAAGAAGCCGATAAAATCAAAGGTTTGACTATCGGTGCCGATGATTATATGACAAAACCGTTTTCCGTTCCCGAACTGATCGCCCGCATCAAAGCTTTATTGCGCCGCGTTCAACCGATCAAAACAAAAGGTGAATTGGTTTTTGAAGATATCAAAATGGATTTGGCAACCTGCCGTGTTTTTCGCGGCAATCGTTTTGTACATCTGGGACCGACGGAATTTCGTCTGTTGCAGTTTTTGATGGAACAGCCGCGTCACGTCTTTCCGCGTGAACAATTGTTGAAAGAAGTCTGGGGAGCTGACATTCATGTCGAATTACGTACCGTTGACGTTCATATCCGCCGTCTGCGCAAAGCCATGAACGAAGGCGGCGAAGCCGACTTGATCCGCACCGTTCGCGCCGCAGGATATTCCATTGATTCCCAACAACCGGCAGAGTCCGCTTCCGACGAAGAAACAGAAGAATAAACAACGTTTTTTGTGTGCGTTACAACAGAATTTCTGTTGACAAAAAACGCGCCTAAAATCAATATGACACAGATTTGTTTTTTGACTTAAAAAAGGATTTTTTCCATGCATACATATCGTTCGCATACCTGCGGTCAGCTTCGAGCCTGTGACGCAGGAAAACAAGTGCGTTTATCCGGTTGGATTCATCGCAAACGCGATCATGGCAACCTTGTTTTCATTGATCTGCGCGATCACTACGGCATTACGCAATGTGTGGTCGATATTTCCAGTCCCGTTTTTAAAGTTCTGGAAAAATGCCGCCCCGAAAGCGTCATTTGCGTTACGGGCGAAGTTGTTTTACGCGGCGCCGAAAACGTCAACGCGAATTTGCCGACGGGTGAAATCGAACTGTCCGTGACACAGGCCGAAGTATTATCCGAAGCGGACATCCTGCCTTTGCAGGTCGCCGCGGATTTCGAACAACCCGAAGAAACACGTTTGCGTTACCGTTTCTTGGATTTGCGTCGTGAAAAGTTGCATAAAAACATGTTGTTGCGTTCGCAGGTTATCGCTTCCTGCCGTCGCCGCATGATTGAACAGGGATTCGTGGAATATCAAACGCCCATTTTAACGGCTTCCAGTCCCGAAGGCGCTCGCGACTTTTTGGTTCCGTCCCGTTTGCATCCGGGTCAGTTCTATGCTTTGCCGCAGGCTCCGCAGCAGTTCAAACAGTTATTGATGGTTTCCGGTTTCGACCGTTATTTCCAAATTGCGCCGTGCTTCCGTGATGAAGACAGCCGCGCCGATCGTTCCCCCGGTGAATTCTATCAGTTGGACTTTGAAATGGCGTTCGTTACGCAAGACGATGTTTTTGCCGCCATTGAACCCGTATTGCAGGGTGTATTCGAAGAATTCGCAAACGGTCGTTCGGTAACGCCGGCTCCGTTCCCGCGCATTCCTTTCGCCGAAGCCATGTTGAAATACGGTTCGGACAAGCCTGACTTGCGTAACCCGCTGTTGATTACGGACGTTACGGATATCTTTACGGGTTCCGGTTTCGGCATTTTCGCAAACGCCATCGAACGCGGTTCTGTCGTTCGCGCCATTCCGGCTCCGGGTGCCGCGACGAAGCCGCGCAGCTGGTTTGACAAGATGAACGCTTGGGCGCGTGAAATCGGTTTGCCCGGCATCGGTTTCATCACCTATACAACGGAAGGGCCGAAAGGCGCCATCGCCAAGAATTTGGACGAAGACCGCATCAACGATTTGAAAACGACGGTCGGCGTCAAAGACGGTGACGTTATCTTCTTTGTCTGCGAAAAGAAAGGCAAAGTCGAAAAATTCGCCGGACAGGTTCGTACGAAGATTTGTGAACAATTGGAATTGTTGGAAAAAGACACATTCAAATTCTGCTGGATTACCGACTTCCCGATGTTCGAATTGGATGAAGAAACCAATCAGGTTATTTTCTCGCACAATCCGTTCTCGATGCCGCAAGGCGGAATGGACGCTTTGTTGAACAAGGATCCTTTGGAAATCAACGCCTATCAGTATGATATCGTTTGCAACGGCATTGAATTGTCTTCCGGTGCTATCCGTAACCACCGTCCGGACATTATGTACAAAGCGTTTGAAATCGCCGGCTACGGTCCCGAAGTTGTCGAACAGAAGTTCGGCGGTATGCTGAACGCATTTAAATATGGCGCTCCTCCTCACGGCGGTTCCGCTCCGGGTATTGACCGCATGGTCATGTTGTTGGCGGACGAACCGAACATCCGCGAAGTCATTTTGTTCCCGATGAACGGTATGGCTCAGGATTTGATGATGCAGGCTCCGTGCGAAGTTACGCCGAAGCAGTTGAAGGAACTGCACATTCGGGTCGAAATGCCGAAAACGGTGGAAAAGAAATAAAAACAAAAAGGCGGAATTTAAAAATTCCGCCTTTTTATTAGTGTGTTGAATTTTTCTTTTTATTTTGAAAATCCAACATATCTTTTTCCATTTGAACTTTTGGATAGCTGTATAATATCCAAACTCTGGATTTTCCGGCGGCTTCTTCTTTATATTCCGACAACAAACGCATTCCGTGAATAGGAATTTTTCTTGAAGAATCTCCATACCCTGTAATAGAAGCCATTGCTTTTTCGTATGCATCCTCTACAGCATAATCATGAGCCGGTTTATAAAGAACGCTTTCCCCATAACCTATATAATAAACCGCTTTTTTATCAGTTTGTCCGATATATCCTTCTTTTTCATATAAATCCACCCATTGCGGGCGCTCCTTTTCTTCATATGGATCTTCATTAAGAAAATTCGAATTCCTTTGTTCATCTTTGGCATATTGGTAAAAGAAAACCAAATCCCGTTCATTTAAAGTTTTAGCGTCAATATAAGCTTGAGGCACACCCCATACAACAGAAAGAGGCCATAATAATAAATTACCGATACCATATGCCCATTGAACACCGTCTGCCGCCTCTCCCGAACCCAAATAAAAATTACCGACCCCGGGCAGAATATTTAAAACGCCTGCTAAAAAAGGGCTTGCAGGCTTTTCCCAACCATTAGCAGAAACATTGGCTTCAAAACCTTTTTGCTTTAATTTTCTTAAAGTTATTTTTTCCTGATGCGACAAAGAAACACAGCCGCTTAACAGAACAGCTAGCATCAAAGACATAAATTTTTTCATTTCTGAAATCCTGTTTGTTAAAGTTAAACGAAACCCTCCTTTTATAAGGAGGGCGGATTTTCAGAAACCGTTCAGAAATAAAGACGGCTCGGCTTATTCAGCGCACAGCCTTATTCGCCGAAATCCGCCCGTTTAAGGACAGATTCGGCATATAATTTATTAGCCGCCATACACAATGCGGCTATTTCTGAAAGGGTTTCTGACGCCCTAAACCTGTTAATAGAAACAAGTTCCCTATCAGGTTATCAAAAACAAGATTATTTTCAAGTCATTAACGCTTTTACGCGAATTTATAAACGGATTTGTATTTTTTAAAGAAATAAAGCGCCATAACGATAGACACCGTTTCCGCTGTCGGAATAGCCCCCCAAACACCGTCCATTTTCCAAAAAAGCGGAAAAATCAACAAAGCACCCACAACAAACAAAAACGTTCTGCAAAACGACAAAACCGCTGAAACCCGTCCGTTGGACAACGCCGTAAACAAAGCCGATGCAAAAATATTCAATCCCATAAATAAAAAGCACGGCGCGAACAATCTGCAACCGCTCAAAGCCAAATCATAAACCGGCGTTTGCGGCGCGACAAACAAACGAATTAACAAATCCGCTTTGCAAAAGCACAACGTAAATACGGCTAACGACACAAAGGACAGCACTTTTACACTGCGAAGAAACGTTTGTTTTAAACGCTTTGTTTTCCGCTTGCCGTAATTATAGCTGATTAACGGAGAAACACCGACGGAATACCCGAAACAGGCTGAAGTTAAAAACGTCTGCATATATAAAATAACGGTAATTGCCGCCACACCGTCCGACCCCGCCAAACGCATTACGATATTGTTCAATAAAATCGTCACAATGCAAACGGACAGGTTCGTAACCATTTCCGACATACCGTTGCTACACGTTTTTGCAAGGACATACGGCCTGAATTTCGGACGAACAAAATAAAGACTTCCGTTTCTGTTAAAGAAAAAATATATAAAACCTGAAAGCCCCGATAACGAATATCCTATTCCCGTCGCCAACGCCGCGCCGCGCAATCCCATATTAAATTTTGCGATAAAGACATAATCCAAAATAACATTGATAAAACCGCCCATTGAAGAAAGAAACATCCCCAATACGGCCTTTCCCCGTGTAATATAAAACATCGAAAAAGCGCAGGAAAACAACGTTAACGGCAGAAAGAAAACCAAACAAAAAGCGTATTCATGGCATAACGGCAACAAATCCGCATCCGCCCCCAGAATCACCAACAACTTGTTTAAAGACAAAAGAACGCAAATCGAAAATAAAAATCCGGAAATCAGCGCCGCAATCATAATCAATGAAAAATTCCGACGCGCATCCACATCCCTTTTTTGGCCCAACTGTCGAGCGACCAAAGCGTTTCCGCCGGCGCCGAACATCGTTCCGATGGCGATAATGCCTAAAATCAACGGAAACGTAATGTTTAATGCCGACAAAGCCTTCGTGCCGATTAAATGAACAACGAACAGTCCGTCAACGATTCCGAAAATCTCCACCAAAATCATCGAAAAAACAGTCGGAGCCGAAAAACGCAACAAACCGATTGTCGATATTTTCCTATCTAACGGAGAAGTCATTTAAATCACGTCGGGATTAAAAACGCGCCGCCGCTTCGGCAAAAGAAACGGGATCCTTATTTTTCAAAAGCATCGTCCGTAATTGCGTTTCGGGTAAACGCGACAATCCCGAAAAGGCCGTTAATGCTTCTTGATTTCCGGAGGCCAAAGACGGATACATCTTCAAAGCAAAGTTTTTAATCTGCCAATTGTGAAAAATATCCAAGTTTGCCCTTCTTTTATTAACGGGAACCATTTCCACATAAAATGAATTCGGTATATATTCAATCCAATAACCGTTCAGAAAAATGGTCGTGTCCGTCATCGTAAAGAATGGTGAAGAAAGAAGCAGCGAGGTAAGAACAGGAGGCGATTCCTCCGCATCCGTTAAAAACTGAGAAAGTTCACTGGTCAACACACCGGTTCCGCGAGCGTAAACTTTTTTAACGGGAAGCTCGACCGTTTCATATCCCGTTTTTTTCAACGTCAATTTTTCGATATCCTGACGGCCTACTTTACCGACATATGGCGTTTCGCCCAAACGCTTATCCCCTTGATACACTAAGGCTGAAACATTAGAATCTATAATAACGACCTGCGGCTCTTGAAAAGCGCAAGCCCCCAACCCCGAAAGCAAAGAAATAAATAGAAGAAATTTACGTTTCATATGTTTTTCCGCTTTCCTCAGATTACTTTTTCTTAAACGGATCTTGTATCGGAGATCCTTTTGTTATTTGGACGACAACCCTGTCAATAGTCGCCGGATTTAAAGATTTATCTTCAACAATCAAGAAAAAGTTTTCAAATCCGTTTTCAAAAGCCGGCATAAAAATCACGTTTCTGTCTTTGTCCGTTTTAAATTTCGATATCGCCAGCGTATTCGTTTCCATTGTTCTTTTTCGTCCTGAACGGTCATAAACCGATAAAATGACCTTATGCTCCTCATAAGGCAGGATGCGCTCTCTGCGTCCGTCAGCGGAAGTCACCAATGAAAAGACTTCAAAATCGGCTTTATCCGACAAAAAATCGTGTCTGACAGGGCTTGATTTAATTAAAATCGTATCCGAAAATTTATTAATTTTAGGCTCCTGACACAAGATTTGGCCATGCGTTTTTTTCTCGTATTGGCACTTTATTTTTTTAGTCTGTTCGCCCTTTCTTTCCGAAACGTTTTTCAACGCGTTAACGGCCGGTTTAAGAAATAAATTCTTGTAATTGTCTTTATCAAACGAAAAAGACAGCAAGAAAAACGTTCCGTTCCCTTTCGGTTTATACGACACGCGAGCCTGAATAAAGTTGGACGGATACGACCAATTCATCAATGCCAACAAAATATCTTCTCCGTCCGAAGATCTTCCCAAATTCAGACGATTTTTCGGCGGCAGAATTTCTTCGTAACGATGATATTTATCACTGGCTCCCGCAACAACGGTTGTTTCTTTGCCCGATGAAACGGTATGCATTTTCTCCAACGACTTCAAATCCACCGTTTCGTTGATTTTAGCTCCGCCTTTAGCCGCCAAAGAACGTGTAACCGGTTCATACCCTTCTTTTTCCACCGTAAGCGTATGAGAACCGCGCGATATCGGAAAATCCCGCAGAGGCGTTGTTCCGACACGCCTTTTATCCACGAAAACTTCCGCGCCGGACGGAAACGAAAAAAGCGAAAGCACCGCCGATTTTTCGGGCAAGACGATATTTATCGGACGCCGTTCATTCTTTTTCAAATTTAAAGGAACGGACATTGTTTCCATTTCAGGATGACGAAGACTTAATGTAATTTCTTCGTCAACGGGAATGCGATCATATTTCAACGGAGCCGTTCCCAAAGGCTTTCCGTCAATAAAAACGTCGGCGTTAACGGGATCCGTTGAAACGGAAACCGTCGCGAAAGCTGGGACCAAAGTCTTTTTCACTTCCACCGTTTTTCCGGGAACGGTAATTATATTTTCCGTCACGGTCTGATAACGCGGATGATCAATACGCAAAGAATGTCGTCCGGCGGACAAAGAACCGTATAACGTCATCGGCGTCTGACCGTACCGATCACCGTCAATATAAACGGCGGCACCGTCAACAGGCGTCGTTTTTACGATTAACACGCCTTTCGCTGCATCCGATTTGTTTCCAAGAACGGACATTTGTTCTTTTTTAGAACGATCTGCCGCCAACGTTTTTAAACGTTTTTTCTCTTGCGTAATCGCTTTTTTGGAAAATTTATATAACAGCTTAACGGTGTAACCGCTTTTTGTTTTTTTGATATATTCGTCTTCTTTTTCAAAACCGTCAAAACGGGCTGAAATACCGGAAACAACGGTTCTTTCCGTCAGATAAGATTCTTTTTCCGTTTGATACATATCGGCCTGATACGAATATTCCGCCGGAAAGTTTTCACGAGCAGCCTGATCGTATGCGTCTTTGACCGCTTCGTCAAAAGCCTTTTTTTCCGAAGAAGCTTCGCCTCGACCGACATAATACTTATAGGCAGAATCCGCCTTGGGCGTTGACTGTGTCCACGACGGCTCGGCCGACGCGGTCTGCCCTACACATAAAAGGGCGAACAACAGCGCCGCCCAAAGCGTCTTCAAACCTGACATGTTTTTACTCGGCCACTATTTGATCCCAATGGGCGTCGACTTTTTTAGCGAAGTCTTCGGAAATGCCTTTTTTACCGGAATTGCGTTTAATGGCTTCCTGAATAGCTTTTTTAAAATCGGCTTCAGGCATGGAAACACGTGCAAAAATACGATAGATTACATCACGCGTCCCGTCGGCATCGACGACAACGGAAACTTTTTCCCAATAGCGGTTGGCCGGACGGATTGAAGAAGCAACCAGTTTGGTTGTTTCACCGCTGATGAAACGTGTCTGATCCGCCCCCATTTCATCGCCTTCTTCCGCATTTTGGAAAACGGCGTTAAAGCGCTGTTCAATCGCACTGGACAGACCTACTTTGGCATTATTTTCGGCAACACGATATCCCGTCGTGACACGCTTTCCGGCGACCGGCATTTCGTGCATTCCCAGCACATAAACCGTACCTTTTTCGACCGTGAACGTTTTTTCTTCATTGGCCCAAGCCGGACGGGAAGACAAATCGTCCGAACGAGCCAAAACAATGTCTTTGGGTGCGGAAGCACATGCGGACAATCCGACAAGCGCTGCAAATATGTAAAAAATACGAGCTGTTTTTTTCATCTGACATCCCCTTGGTTAAAAAAATTTTGCTTAGAATAAAACAAACGATATAGCTTTTCAAGCCGTCATCCCGTTATTCTTTTTCTTCGGGAAAAAAAAGTAGAAATCCCGCCCTCCTCCTGTTAAATTGAAAAAAAGTTATCAGGGAATTTTTTTGTTTCATGCTGCGATTAAAACATCTGCCGATCGATACAGGCAAAGAAAATATTGTTTTTATTCACAGGCAGTGTCCGGAATTTCAAACGGAAGATGTCGGCATGGCATCCAACCGGATCGAAATTCACGGCGGATTACAGCCGTTGTTTGCCAGCGTTTATATCAGCGAAGATGAAACTTTAGTAAAACCCGATGAAATCGCATTGACCAATCAGGCATATTACCTGATCAATATGCCCGAAGGCGCCGAAGTCGCGATTTCTCCGGCGCCGCCGCCCGCAAGCATCGATTCCGTACGCCGGAAAATCAACGGGGGCATCCTCAGCGCAAAAGAATATCGCAGCATCATCGCCGATTTGTCGGCGCATCGCTACACACCGATTGAACTGGCCGCTTTTTTGGTTTCCAACGCCAGCTTTATGTCACCGCAAGAAGTTTTATCATTGACCGAAGCGTTAATCGAATACCGCCGCCCGGCCGATTGGGGAAT
>JAZNBT010000062.1:0-39054 GCA_045587165.1 Alphaproteobacteria bacterium
CACCTGATAGGGGGTAAGGGGGGCGCTATCGTCAATCGGGGCGATTTCGGCGATATACGGGGCTTCTTTTGCGGTCATTGGTTTATCCTCCCTTTTCTTTGCCCTCGTAACCTCCGGGGCGGGTGTTGTTTACTTGGTTCGGATTTCGTAAACCGGAAGGCCATTCGGGAAGCCGTAACCGATGCTGACTTCGTAACGATCCTGGCGCTCACAGTTGCGAATGTAAGCTTCGGCTTCGCTCTCACGGCGGAAGGAAGTAATCATGTGATCGTTGCAGTATACCTTGTATTTCTTCATGGTGTTTACCCCTTTCGTTTCCCTTCGCCTTAATTGACTTCCTTACCAGTCTCAACGTAATAGAACTTACCATTCTCCATGTAAACGATGCCTTTGCTCCACAGGCTATAGAGCCAACCTTCACGATTTTCTTTGGTGTCCTTGATGCCGTAAAATCTCAAATAAGCGGTGTAAGTCATTTTCATTTCCTCACGTTTCCCTTTGCTTTATGGGTATATTATATACCCATTGGGGTATATTGTCAATATATGGTATTTTATGTTTCTGTTAAATAGAAGGGTTTACTTCTTTGGGTGTGGAATTATGCTGATATAATTTTATAGGAGGATGAACCACATGAAAAAGATCGTTGCCCTGCTGCTTGCCCTTATGCTTTGCCTGGGATCCTTTCCCGCGTTTGCGGATGTGGATTTGAGCGCATACACCCAGGAAGAACTTATTTCGCTGCGTGATCTGATCAATCAGGAGCTTTTGAAGCGTGGGATTGAAAAGGCCGTTGAAGTCCCGCCCGGAATCTATATTGTCGGTGAGGATATCCCGGAAGGAACGTATACGATTACAACATATGCTTCTTCGTGGTTTTGCAGCTTGAATGTAAGCGATAGAAGCGGAAAAAGGGTTTTTTATGGCTCTTTTAACGATGGTGAAAAAATCGGCAAGCTCGTACTTGAAAACGGCTATACTGTAGAAATCGAATACGAAAACGCCGTTTTCTCCCCCTATCAGGGGTTAGGCTTCTAACTGCATAAAAAATAAGGCCGGGGATTTTGTCCCCGGCCTTTCTTTAATCGTTTCGGTGTATATATTCTATTTTCTTGTCAACGCCTTCAATGCGTTCTTCAAGCTTCGGAATTTTTTCCGCGAAGTTGTTATGTTTTCTAACTTCATACGTCAAATCCTCAATCTTTTGATCTGTTACCGCTTGCGCAATTTCAAGCTTCTTTTCGATCTTCTTACCTTGCATTAAATTTGATATAAGCACCCCTAACAGGGCAAGGCCGCCCGTGATTGCTGCCGAAATAATGGTTTCCATTGGTCTGCACCCTCTTTCTTTTCTATACGCCGATAACATAACGCAATACAAAGCGGTTATTGGTAAGCGTTATTCCGCTTGCTGCGTTAAATATAAGGCTGTTGTTCGCATGGCCTGTAATGCCATCGTCCCGGATATAAAGGTATTTTGTGGCGAAAAATGCGCCGTTTGACGTTGACATGATAAAGTTGTTTCCGCTGCCTGAATGGGCAAGGATGGATTTTTTGTGAACGAAAAAGCTGGATATGCTTTGATTCTGCGCCGCGCCGTCCACGTATTCCGAAAAAACAAGAACAATTCCGTTTGGCTGGACGCTTGCATTTTCGGCAAAGCTGATCTTGTGGGTTTCTGTCATGTAATAGCCGCCCGTCCATAGGATCTTTCCCGCGCCGTTATAGATCTTCTTCCAGGGCTGCCAGGTGTTTGAATAAAACATTCTTTCCCAGATTTCGGAATCCACGGAACAACGCGCCGCAATCTGCATCTTCTGCCCAGCGTCTCCCATGTCCATAACCACCAAAGCACCGGATCCCGATGTTATAGGTATATTGGTCATTGTCGCGCGCACGGGCGCGGTAAAGTAGTAAAAGCCCGCTGTTTTCAGATTGTCGCAATCCGCGTTTGTAGGAATCACAATCGCGCCTTCCGGGGTTTCGCCGTGTGAGAAAAACGCGGGAAGGCCAAATTCCACACCCTCCGCAATTTCGCAAACCTTGCCGAAGGATAAAGCCCGCCCGTCTTTGTGGTAATCAATCAGCGTAAAGGCCGTGGGGATCTCAAAGATACTGCGAATGGTTGTAAAGCTGTCGGCAACCGAAAGCCTTATTTCGTATGTATTATCAATCCCGAAAAGGCCGGACGCGCTTATAATGCTGTCGTTAAAAGCATAAACCGCGCCGCTTGTCAAGGCCGCCCAGGTTGTGGCCGTTTTCTGCTTATATTCCAGGGTGTAGCTGCCCGCATTTTTGTTGTTTACGGGCGAAATGGAAAAGTTTAAAAAGGCCTTTATGTATGTGCCTTCATAGTTTTCCGTACCATCCGCGAGGCAGCGGAAGCCCTGAAAGCTTATGATTTTAGGCGCGCTGTAGGCCGCGACTGTCCAGCTTTTTGTGGTGCTTGCCGTGCGTCCCCGGCTGTCCGTGATCGTGATAGAAGCGGAAACCAGGCCGCTCCCCGTGATCGCGCTTGCCGTGGGGGTTGCGCCTGTATAGGTCTTTCCTTCAAATACGGTTTTATAGGCTTTGATCGTGGATCCCAAAGCGCCGGAAGCTGTGATTGTAAACTGTGGCTTTGATTTGCCTTGTACCATGTTTCCGTAGGTCGTTTGGTTTGTCGTGGTATCGTTTACCGCAACGCCGCCGAAGGTCGGAACTACGGACGCGGGCACGGTAATAGTAAAGTTTTTGCTTACGGCGGATCCGATCTTTGTAGAACCTGAGTAAGTCGTTACTGTTACCTTTGCCGTTCCGCTTGTGGCGTTCGGGATCGCGTTCAGCCATGAAGTCGGGATTGCATAGCTTGAAGACGTGGCAACGCCCGTATTGGTCTTTGAATAGCTTCCAAAGGAAAATACCACGGTATGGGTAAAGCTGCTGGCCTTCCGGGATATATCCACCTTTACCGTGTTCGTGCCATTCACCGACACGGAAGCGGTAACGGCTGATATGGTGGAAGCGCGCGCAATTGTATTAAATACGCCGTTTCCGCTGGCTGTAATCACTTTGTATTCCTGGCCTGAAAGCGTTACATATAGGCCGCACGACGCGGAAAATGCGCAAGTTTTTGATCCGTCCGAAGCGTGGGAAACCGTTACCGTTTTCGTGTATAAGGTCTTTGTCTGATTGCCGGATAGGGCAGCGGTGAAGGAAAAGGTGTACTTCGTCCCGTTAATGGTAAGGCTTCCGGATTTGCTGGCGCTTGAATTGATCGTGTAGGAAGATCCCGTTGAAACAAGCTGCACCTTTGCCGTTACGGTTGACGTGTTATTTGCCGTTGATTGACTGTCAACTGTCCAGGCGATTTGTATCCTGTAGCCCGTTCTTATGGCCTGTTGAATCGTTCCGGAAGAAGCCATTAGTTCACCTTCTTCCAGGAGACGTTACCATTGGCACGGGGCACAAAGGCAAAGCCGCCAATCTGCAAGCTGTGTAAGATCTCCGCGTCCGTTACGTAAAGCTTTCGATTGCTGAAATATGCAACCTCCGCGCCATCCTGTAAGAAGCTGATTCTGTCGTTTGCTATCTGCAATTCAAGTTCATTTCCGACTTCGCCTAAAAGGATCTTACCGTCAATGAATCTTATAAACTTGCGGATTTCCTCAAACTGTGCATCCGCCCCGCTGGCCGCCGCTTCTATATCCTGCGAAAATTGATTGAACTGAATCTCTACGCTGTTTTTCGTTTGCTCAATTTCCGTGCTTACGGCGGATATCAGGGCTTCCGTGTCTTCCTTAAGGGTGTAGGATTCGGAAACAATGCTTTGAATGCTTTCGGCGCTTGCTTCTATGCTTGCAAGCATGTTTCTTTCCGTGTTCCTGATCGCGTCCGCCGCCGCCTGGGCGGTTTTCTTGACTTCCGCGCCTATTTGTGCCTGTGCGCTTTCCAGGCCATTTAAGGCCGCGCTGAAGGCCTGTACGCTCTTTCCCAATACAAGCCGATTTGCGCCGGGATTGAGCATATTTATGGACAGCTTTATGACGGTGAAAAGCTCGTTTAATCCGTGGGGTTTGCTGATCGCCTTTACCTTTGTACCGATATGGAAGGACGTAATATCCTTATCAACCGCCGCAAGGTCTGCCGCCGTTAGCTCTATACTTTCCCAGGGGTTGACAGATTCGCGCAAATATGCCTGTCCCTTTGTAAGTAGGTTTCCGGCTTCCGTCACGTCTTCCCAAATGGCCGATTTGACAATCAGCCCGTATTGTGATACGGCTTCCGGGTCTGTGATATAGTCAAGGCCGCCGTTTACGTCCTTTATGGTCAAACGTTCGTCCGTTTCGTTTCCTTCCGCATCCCGGATCTTTGCGCCCAGGGGAATAAGCCCGGTTGCGATTTCCGCGCCCTTTCGGATCCTTTTAAGGTCTAAAAGGTTTTTTCCGAAGGTGATTTCTTGCGGGGACAGAAGCGTAAAATCCGAAAGGTAATCAATATAAACGGTATCGCCTTCATGCCTTGCCTGGATATAGCCGCCCAGGTTGTTAATCAGCTTGTCGTTGAGTTCGTCCCACACGGTCACATATTCAATGTTTGATCTTGTGATTGTATCGTTCGGATCCGTGACAGATACAACGCCCAGGGAAAAGCGCTTTTCTGCGTCCGCCTGGGCGTTGTGGGATTCAATCAGCATTTGGAGGTATTCCGTTATGCTGCCCGTGAAATCATACGGCCTTTGTATGCTGTCAAGCAAAAAGGCAAGCTCCCCTTCACAGGTCACGGTCTTTTCGTTATGGAAGCCAATATCTTCATCCAGCACCCGCCCACGGAAAAGAAGGAAATCTTCCTGGTAAACGGTGATTATGCTTTTAAGCTTCCGTATAATTCCATAGCGCGGGTGATCCTGGTATAGGGTAAAGACAAAGCTGCCCGTTTTGTTTGCTTCAAGGTCGATAACGGGCGAAAAGATAGGCATGGATTGAAGCGTTGTATGGTAAATAAGAACGTTATCGCAATAAACCCGATACATGGCTTACAATCCCCCTTCCTGATAGGTAAAGGTGATTGTGCCTGTCCCGGTTACGTTTATTGTATTTTCGCCCTCCACAAGTTCCAATTCCGGCAGGGTATAGCTGCCCGCCTGTATTGCCCAGGTATTGCCGTTAAAGGCAAGCGTAAAGGCCGCCGTGGCCGTGATTTCGGGGACAACATACTTCCGGCTATTTGTCAACCGTACCGCGCCCGCGCCTGTAATGGCCTGGGTTACGGTCGTTTTTTGCGCCTTGTACTTGTACGGCTCACATTCCGCGTCAATGGTTAGGGTTGCGTACCCCTTTTCTTTTTTCAGGCTGCCCACACTCAAACGGCCTAAATAAAAAAAGCTCTTATCATCGTCAAAGATAATTTTGAGCTTCTTTCCGTGGATCGCGTTTTTTATTTGGGTATGGCGGGCGATATAGCCCGCTTCTTCGCCCAGCATGGTAAAGGGGAAGGACAGCGGGAAGTCGTTATATTTGACTTCGCCGAAGAAATCTGTTAGATCAAGCGCGCTGTCCGCCCCTTCAATGTCTATCTTATTGGTCTTTGGTTGTGGTGTTTGAATTTCTATCCTGCCGGGTATCAGCGCCCAATCATTGTAAGAATGGTAAGCGCCGAAGGTAATCCCCAGCATGGTTTTTTAAACCCCCTTATTTATCTTTTTCAAGTACAATTTCCATGCATCCGCGCTTGATATCATCCTTTCGAACGATACGCGCAATGCGGGTATATCCCTTATAGGTCTTGTTTCCTTCTTCTTTGGAAATGCGCTCAATCACGTCCGCGCCTTCGAAGTCTGCGATTATTTCTGAAAGCGGTCTTTCGTTCACAATCTGAAAGATAAGCTGATCCTTGCGCTCTAAAAGCCACATCCAATTTACATCATGCGTCTTTCCCTTCGCCGTTGCCTTCATTCGCTTTAACCTCCCTTCCCTTTACAATTACGTCCATGATCTTATCAAGGGCGTTCATGCATCCTAAAAGCTTATCACAGTTTGCCTGTGTAGCTTTTATGTCCAGGTCTTCCAGGGTTCGCTTGATTGCCTGTAAGGCGGTTAAAAGATCCATGTGGTTTTTCTCCCCTTTACTGTCCTACGTTGATTGTGGTTGTCTTTGTGATATTTAACCTGTGTCTTCTTACGCTTGCCGCGCCGTTTACGCTGGTATAGGCATACGCCCATCCGGAAGTGTAGAAGGTGTTCGGCGCTGTGTTCGTGATATTGTTAAGCGTATAATCTGCAAGTACGGTAATCTTGTCTTCCGCGTTTGCACTGTCCGGGGTTGCGCCCGCGTGCGTAATGGTAAGAATATTCTGGTTTGTGCTTGTTCCGCTCCATGCCATATTAAAGACAGCCGCCGCCGCTGCCCAGCCCGCGTTATAGGCCGCCGTGGTATCGGCTTCCGCAAGTCCGGCCTGATAGCCCGCTTCATATACGCTTGAAGCGTCCACTTCTACGGTTTTTAACGGTAGCTGCACGGAAGCGGTTGAGAAATACACGGTTGTTTTATGGCTGCTGTTAAACGTTGTGCCGCCCGATACAGAAAAGGCCGGAAGGCTTACGGGATAGGTTTTGCCGTTGGATGCTGTAACGGTATTAACGCCGCTCACCCATCCGGCAGAAGAAAGGGTTACGCCGTTTCTTGCCGCCGCTACGCCTTCCTTATAGACCTTTGTATCGGGTATCCTAAAATTTCCGCCTGTTTCGCTAACCTCCCCAAGCGTAACGGTTCCGTCTTCCGCAACGTCTACTTTATGACTATGCGCAAGGTCAACGGTTGTATTGATCGAAAGAAGCCTTTCGTTTACCAGATCGCCCATTATGAGCGTTCCAACCTTAACGGAATAGTCCGCAAGGGTGAAGGATGAAGCTTTCAAAATGGAAGCTTCCACATTGTCCGCGTCAACATAGGTTGCATTCACCAAAGAGGTATCAATCTGAAGCGACTGATTATAGACGAAATCGGCATACATGGCGTTAAATTCACTCGCGGTCACATAGCCGGAAAGGTTTATTTTGCTTGCGCTGATTGTAACTTGTTCCGCTGTCTGGTTGATCGCCGAAATCACGCCGTCCTTATTGACCTTAAGGGCGATATTATCCGCGTTTACCTTGATCGAACTTTCCGCGCCCGTAATGCGCCCGTCCATAATTACGTATGCGTCCGCTAAGATCTCAACTTCCGCTTCCACGCCGTCAAGGATGATTTCCGCATTCGTATATCGTTCGTTAATGTGGTCAATCTGTCCCGTGATAAGCTCAATGCGCGCTTCGTCTTCGTCCCTGTAGATTTCCGCCCAGCGTTCAAGCCAAAGAATTTCTTCTTCCAATCCCGTACCCATTCCGCCGCCACCGCCGCCGCCCATCTTTTTAAGCACCTGGACAACGTTTTCTGTCAGGCTCCTTTTCGGCTCTCCGAATGTGTAAACGGTGTTTTCGGGGCTTATCAGATCAATGTCCATGCGCGCGCAGATTTCCGGGCGGGTGATCCCGTGGGGCGCGGCCTGAATGTTGACATAGCCGCCCAGGCGGATTGCGTCAATGGTTCCGTCCAGAAGGTGCATGTCAACCGCGCGAATGGTAAGGGTGCTGTTTTCGGTCGTGCCATATTCAAGATACAGCGCGGCCTTTCTGAAAAGCTCGTTTACATCGTCGATATGGCTCCATGTATACGTTCTTACGATTCGGCCATAATGGGCGATTGCGCCCTGGTCTTCCAGATAATCATTGCCGCCGTTTACACTTTCGATGGTCAAAGGCTTCATTTCGCCGTCTTCGCCCTTGACTGCCGCTCCCAGGGGAATAAGCACGGTAAAGATATCCGTGGAATTGCCGCCCGCGTCCAGCGTTACCATGTTTTCGCCGAAGGCTACTTCCTGGGCGCTGCCCGCTGCGTAGTCCTTCACATAGTCGATATAGCGCGTTTCGCCCTCCACGCGGATCTTCAGATATCCGCCGTATACGTCCAGTATGCGGGAAGTGATCTCTGTAAAGGTGTCTGAATAATCGCTTACCTTTACATGGGTGACTTCTTCCGCGCTCACTGCCGTAATGTTTCCGACTTGATACTGTTTTTCCGCGTCCACTTGCGCGTTATGCCCTTCTATGAGCATAGAAAAAAGCGCGTGAACCGCGCCTTCAAACTCATACGGCCTTTGTATGCTGTCGTTAAAAAAGGCAAGTTCGCCCTCCGCGTATATGGTCTTTTGTAAAAAGATATCCGTGTTTATGTCCGTAACCCTTCCCCGGAAGATCTCAACGCCGTCCTGCTTTACGGTGATTATGGTTTTTAAGATCTTAATTTCGTTATAAAGGCTATTGGACGGAAGAAGCGTGACAGAAAGGCTTCCGGCCTTGTTAAGTTCCAGACTTAAGCGCGGATTGATCGCAACATAGGCGTTTGTATTGGCCGATGCAAACGCAGGGCTGTACAGGGTTTTTCCGTCTGCGTATATATAAAACATTACAGTTTCTTCACCCCGCTTCCCGCGCGGTCGTGTTTATAAGGTTCGCAGTCCGCCTTGATTGTAAGGATTGCGGTTGTGTCCCCCGGCTCGAAGCTTTCAATCTCCACAAAGCCCTTGTAATAATAATCGGGGTCATCGTCCGGGTATATGGTCAAGTCGCGCCCGTGGATCGCCTGAAGAATCCGGCTGTAATTGTCCGCCCAGTCTTCCCGCGCATCCATCATGATAAAGGTTGCCGTAAGCGTGCGATTATCATATAAAAGCTCCCCTGTCAAGGCCTTTGAAACGTCAAGTTTTCCATGCCTTCCGGGGATCGTTACCGTGTGCCTTCTGGGCACGGGCGGGGTAATTTCCCAGTGTTTGAGGTAAAGCCCCCAGGCGGTATAGGTGTGATAAGATCCTAACTTTATGCCGCGCATGGCTTTAATTCCTCCTTCCGCTTCTTGCCGCAAGCACGCCAAGCTGATTATTCATTGCCCCGGCAGTTGCCCCGACAAGTACGCCAGTATCAAGCTGCATAACCTGGCCTTCCTTGATCGCCGAAAGCACCTGATGAAGGATTTCCCCCAGGCGATTAACCGCCGCTTCCACGCGGGCGTTCCCTTCGCCGCTTCTGTATGCGCTGGCTTCGTTCGCGGTCAAAACCGCTTCGCCCTTGTGAAGGCGCGCAACGTAGTTATCTCGCGGTACATAGTCCAGGCCGTCCGCATGGCCGGGGATCTCTCCAAGCTGCTCCGAAATGCGGTTTCGGTAATACGATCCATTTGAAAAGCTATTAAAGAAGCCCGAACCCGAAAGGACAGGTTCAACGCTTACGGTCAAATCCATATCGTCCAGATCTTCCTGCAAGTTGTTTTCCGCATATTCCGAAAGATCCGGGGTTACTTCGGTTTCGGATAAAGTTTCCGCCGCGCTTTCCAGGGCTTCCGCCGCGCCTGTCAAGGATTCTTCAATCATTTCCGCGCTGTCGGTTGCCGCAAAAACAGACGCTGCTGCCGAATTCGAAGCGCCCACCGCGTTTCCGGGGGTGTATTCCTGTAATGGTGGTTTTTCCGGGTTCGTGCCGTATTTGTTTTTTGCCAATTCCGCAACAGCATCGTTTCCCGATGACGGCGAAAGGAAATTTATAATATCCTGGACATATCCCCATATTTCCGCGAATCCGTCTCGCATGTATTTAACGGCAGCGCATACATCCAGAAAGCCGTTATAAATCCCTTTGATCTTTTCCGTTATGACTTCCGGATTTTCAATCAGCCATTCAAGGCCTTCTATTAGCTTTCCGACTGTGTTTTCAATCGCGGGTGTCCATTCTTCGATTTTTGCTTTGATCGCCGGGATCTTTTTTGTAAGCTTTTCCAGAAAATCTGTAATATAGGGCATTACTGCAACTGCAATGGTGTTTTTCACCGAAAGCCAAGCACGGTTAAGCGTGTAAACGGTATCGGTGTATTTAACGCCCGCCTCAATGGCTTCTTCATCCATTTCTATGCCTAATTCATGAAAGGCTTCGCGCATTGCGTCAATGCCTTCCGTCCCGCTGTTAAGAACCGCCGCAAGCTTTACGCCGCCTTCGGAAAAGACCTTTTGCGCAAGCTGCGTCCTTTCGGATTCGTTGGTCATTTCCGCAAGCTTGTAAATAATTTCTTCAAAAATGTCTTCCGCGTCTTTCATTTCGCCGTTCAAGTCATAGCAGGAAATGCCAAGCTCATCGAAAATCCGGATTGCTTCCGTTGATCCCGTATTGACGGAATACATTTTTTCCTGCAAGGCCTTCATGCCGGATTCCAGTGTTTGAACATCCGCGCCGCAAAGGGCTAAAACGTATTCCCATTCCTGATAGGCCTGTGTCGAAAAGCCGATTCGCGCGGAAGCTTTGTCGATTGTGTCCGCAAATTTCGCTGTATCGTTTACGATATTTTTGATTTTATTCAGAATAACAGCCGTTGCCGCCGTTGCCGCCGCCGCAATGCCCGCGCCCCATTTTGCAGCGGTTGTTATGCTGTTTTTCATTGCCGTAGCAAACTCTTTCGCCTTGTTGCTGGTTTCGCTGATTGCCTTGTTTGCGTCCCCGTTTTCAACGGCTATCGTGCCGAAAAGCTCAAATATATTCATGATCCTGTCACCTGCCTTATGAAAAAAACGCCGGGGAAAACGGCTTTATATCGTATTTCCCCGGCGCATGTGTGCGTATGTGTTATTAAGCTTTGTATCAATCGCGGGCGTTAAAGCGCCCACAAGCGCGCCTGTATCAAGCGTGATTTTCGCCCCTGTATTCTTTTCAAAAAGAAATACAATCCGGCGCAAAAGATCTATAATCTCCGTGGTGTTTTCGCCGGATTGCATAGGCGTTACCGCTTCCCTGATATACTTTTTAAGGGTGTCAATGGGCGCTATTGCTTCCGCGCCCGCTTCGCCGCCACCCAGGAAGGTATTTCCGCGCATAGCAAAGATTGCGGGTTTTGTCAAGATACCGCCTTCCGCGTTCCATTTGACGGAAAACTTCGGTACACCCGAAAGCCCTAAAAGCTCCGCCGCCTTTGCCATTAGGCCGCTGCCCTTCTGCATGGTTAGCTTGATACTGGGCATTTTAAGCCCCTTGAATTTAAGGGTCGTTGAAAAATAGCCTTTGATCTTATCAATAACGCTTTTCACCTTTGCGCGGGCGGAATCCAGCTTGTCCGTGATCGTGTCCTTGATATCCGAAAAGGTATTTTTTACGGTTTTCAGCGCGCCCTTAAAGTCGTTAAACTTGCCCTTTATGTAGCTTATGGCGGAAGCCCCGGCAGATTTTATCTTGTTCCAGGTGCGAATCCAGAAAGCTCTAAAATCATCATTCGTATTCCACAAATAAATGAAAGCCGCCACAAGCCCAGCAATCAGGGAAACAACCAAGCCTATCGGGTTTGCGCGCATGGCGGTATTTAAGGCAAGCATGGCAAGGCGCACGGTTTTAATGGCGTTTGCCGCCGCCGTCATGATCTTACCCCAGGAAAGGATTAAGAGAAATGCGCCGATAGCGGTTGACGCGCCCAGGATAACGGCTATCCATGCGTCAACTGTTTCTTCGTTTTTCTTAATCCATTTGATGCCGTCTTTTACCTTGTTTACAAAGTTCTCTAAATGTGGTACGGCTGCTTCTACCATGCCCGCGACTGCGTTTTTAATGGCCGTCAATATTGGTTCACCCACGCGCCCTAATTCCGCAAAGGCCGCTGTCAGGCGTTCGTTTGCCTTATTGGCTTCCAGTATGTCCTTATTGGTTTCCTTGTATTGCGCGGAAGCTTCTGCATATGTTCCGTTCAGGGTGTCCATGATAAGCTTTTGCCGCTCTTGCTCATTGGTACACTTATCTAATTTCCCCTGAAATTCTTCTTCCCCGTGTCCCGCTAACACTAAAGCGTCAACCAGATTTCCGGTTAAAACGCCGCTGCGCGCGGTTTCGTTTGCGCTGGCCGTCAATTCGGTCAAGGGGACGGCTTCGCCCATGCGCGCGTATACGCCCGTGCATATGTCCGTCCAGGTCGAAAGCTCTTCTTCGTTGTCCGCTATAAGGGCAAGCTGTTGCGCCGCTTCCGTTGCCGCGCCGCTGTCGCCTAAAACCGCGTTAAGCTCTGTATACGTGCTTCTTGCCGCTTCGGATGAATGCCCCGCCGCCTGGAAGGCTGTATCAAGCTGTCCCATTTGCGTCCGGTATTCGCGGGTTGATTCAATGGCCGCTATCCATGCGCCGCCCATAATGCCCGCTATCGTTCCTATGCCCTTTGCAATGCCCACAGCGAAGGATCCGATCTTGTTTACGGCTGCTTCGATTTCGGTTGTCGTTGTTCCGGCGCGCGTGGCCGTTTCTTGCAAGGCCTTGTTTGCCTTTGTGTTGTCAATGGCTATTGTGCCTAATAGCTTAAATAGCTCCACGATACCACCGCCTTTTTACGGTTTCTGTATCGCTGCCTTTATCGTTTTATGTGGGTGCTTCCGGCTTTGCCTGATTCGGGAAAAGCTTTTTAAGCAAATTGTCTATATCCTGATCCGTCATATCTTCGTCCCGCTTAAGCGTATATCTGCCTGTATCGGGCTGTCTTTCCTTTGCCCTCTTAATGATTTCCGCATGCCATTCGTTATATGACTTCGTGGTGTCTGAATGGATAAACATTTCCCACAATTTCCTGTCGTTCTCTTTTTCGGCTTCTTCTTTTCGCCGCTCATATTCGGCTGTCAGGATATTTTTTACAAGCTCGTCAAACTGCCCGCTGTCAATGTACATAGAAAAAAGATCCCTGGGATTAGCGTATTTTTGATACACCATATCCCAGAAATCAAATTCACCGACTAAAGCAATTTGGCAAGCACCATAAAAAAAGTGGTGTTTCGCGCCGCCTGGAAGGAATCCAGGATCATCATGGGAAGGGTTCCGAACTCCATTTCCTTAATGTCCTTTACCGGGATCCCGGATAAAGAGGAATAAAGGTTATAGATATCATCCGCTGCCTTTTCGCTGTCCAGGGCTTCAATCATGATATCCGCCATGTCAATAACAACGTCAATGCCCACTTCCTTAATGCTTTTTCCGTCCGTGATCTGCAAAAACGCCTTTTTAAACGACTTAAGCCCCAGCTTACGCAAGATCCGAAGAAGGGGGATAAGATCCCCGTCTTTGAAGTTGCGCAGGGTGTAGGGCTTTTCGATTTCGTTAAACACTTCTGTAAGCTTCGGCTTTTCGGGCGTTTCCGCCGTTACTGCCGCTTTTTTCTTTGCTGCCATATTGCTTTAGTCCTCCATTCGTTTATGGTTTATCAGGTTCCGGTCGTTGTCGTGGTTTTCGTGATTTCGTCGGGCGTTGTCTTCGTCCATCCCGTTGCTTTTCGAATGAAAAGCGCATAGGGAAGCTTTTTAACGCCGTATTCGATATCGCTCTTACATTCAAACGTTCCGGCGAACTTGCCGTTTTCCTTGTTCTTGCCTTCATAGCCGAAGCCGTTGGTACAAAGCGCGTTTTTGAACATGCAGATAAACGGCCTTCCGTCAAGAAGTTCTCCGTAATAGCCGAAGCCCTGATAGAAATGTCCCTTTCGAAGCTCCGAAGACGTGATAACGTCATAGGTTTTTCCGGTGTTTTCGGCAATCTGGCCGATAACAGCCCTGGCAACTCTTTCAGCGTTCATTTCCACCATGCTCGTTTCCATAATGGCGGTTTCGCCTACCTTCCGGATAAGCTCCATGACGGAAACTTCCTTGCCGTCAAGATCCGGTTCAAAAAATTCCGGGGTAATCGTGATCTTTCCGCCCTCCTGGGTTGCGCCCATCAGCTTGCCGACAATTTCCGTTGCCGTGGGGGCGGTCGTTTCGTCATATGTTACGCCCGAAAAAAACACACCCGCTCCGAAGGGAATATTTGCGGGCGTTCCCTGGGTGATGCCTGTTACGTTGCTCATTTTACTTCACCATCCATTCATCAACTGTAAAGTCAATCTTGATTGATTTGATATCCGGGTCGGACGTGGGAACGGGTAAAGCCGTAGAATAGCTTATACAGATCCCGCTTCCGTCCGGCAGGATATCCGTTGCGGGAAGCTTTGCTTCAATAACTTCCTTTGCCGCGTGAAGCGGAAGCCATCCCAGGCGCGTAAAGCCGCGAAGGATAAAGGTTGAAGTCTGCCGCCCGTTTTCTTCCCTGGTCGGTGTCGGGTTTTCGATATAGTCACCGACAAAATAGTAATCGGGAATACTTTCTTCCCAGTCCTTAAAGGCGTAGGGAATGCCCGCCGCCTTAAGTCTCTTTGCGATATATTCAAGCGCTGCCGTAGTCACTGCCCCACCCCTTCCTGTATGATCTGTGCAAGGCGCGCTTCCGCCTTCGGTGTCGTTTGGATAAAGGCGTTTTGCAAAGTGTGCTGTGGATCCCGGCCATTGGTTGCGTATGCGTCCATACCTTGCGCGCGCATGCCCGCCGCAACCTCTTCCGCTTCCGCCTGGCTTGTATAGGTAATGCCGCCGCCCGGCGCGTGTTCGGTTCCATCCTTGACGTACACCCACCAACCGCGCCTTCCGTTGCCTTTTTCCGCGTGGGATCCCGTGCCAAACTCTTCCCAATAGCCCGCTTCCATATCGGTTCCAATGTAGGCCTTTCCGTTATCAACTTCTGAAATATCGGCTTTATAGCTGCCTTTCAGTTGCTTTCCGATTTCGGAACCGTCTTCAATCATCTTGCAATTCCGCTGGGCATGGCTTTTCACTTCATTAGCCGCTTCTATCAGCCAGGCCTTTGTCGCGTCATTGATCGCCGCCTGAATCTTTAGGCTGTTGTCAATAAACTTCATCTGCATTTTAACTGCCCGCCCGTGTATTTCAGATAGATTTCCAGGTGCTTATTAAGCTCCATAGGGTTATCAATAAGCGTAATCTGGTAAATCTTATTTCTGATTATCATTCGGCTGTTTTCGGCGGTTATGGAATCGGGAAGCGGGACATAGTCGCAGACAAAAAAATGGGTGCTTTCCTGGATCTTTGCGTTGAACGTCTGATACTGCGCGCTTCCGCCCGAAAGGTCTAAAAAGCCCTTAAGGGTGACAACATCCGGCCATTTTTTCACTTGTTCGCTGATTGCATTTTCCTGGGCGGTTCGCGTCTGAATGGTTGCCGTGATATTGCCGCCAATCACACGCCCACCCCCTGCCCGAATTGCGCGCACATATAGGGCTTCAAAAAGCCCAGCTTGTCTTTGGGATATCCCATTGCATTTTCGCCCGCGTTTGGGTCTATGTAGGAAACGGAATGCCGCGAAATGGTTTCGGAAGCAATGCCTATTTTGTCCTTCATTGCGATATCGTACTTGATAAGCTCAATCACGCCTTCTTTAATATCGGGCGGATATTCAATCACGCCGTTTACCTTAAAGCGCCGAAAGTTATTGTTTGTGTACCCCTGGATCTTCCTTTCCAGGGCTTGAAGTTTAAGTTCAAGCCCCGGATCCGTTTCATCGGTTGTGATATAGTTACGTAATTCCTCTACGGTCATAATCATGCCGTATCACGCCCTTACTTCTTGAAGGTCGCAAGCACGACTTTGGAAGTGTTGTTAAGCACAACCGCGTAGATTTCATCTACGGAAATAATGCTTTTTCTGGCAAGGGTGTCGCGCTCGGTTTCTACGTTTACATTGCGCTTGATATAGCACTTCAGCGCGGGTGTATCTTCTTCGGTTTCGGTGTCGTTATTCAGCTTTACAATGGGGCACTTGTAATTCGTGCCATCGTCTACAACCTTGCGGGTAGCTACGACACGGCAGTTTGCAACCTTTCCGATTTCGCCCGTAAGCATGGTGTGGCCGGGGTACTTGTCGGCGGAAATAAAGTCCGCATCCTTACGAAGTACAGTTACCTGTTTGGGGTGTACGAAGATAACCTTTTCGGTGTTGATTTCTTCGCCGAAAACGTCCACCGCGTCCACAATGCCCGCATAGCTGATCTTCGCCGCGCTGCCGTCAAAGGTAAGCTGCGCACCCTGAAGGGCTTCCATTGCGTCATTGTCAATCTTCGCCGCAATCGCCTTTGCAAGCTGGTTGTTGGTTTCGCCTACGGGGTTTCCGTAGCCGGAAAGTACCGCTTCATCGGTAAGCTCTACCGCCTTCATGGCCTTTTTGACGGTTACGGCCTTGCTGGTAGTGGTAAGCTTTACAGTACCCGCCGCAACGCCTTCCGCCACGTCTTCCGCATCTCCAATGTATGCGTACTGGGGAACGGTTACGGTGTTACCGGGCGTGCCCTGAAGGGTGGTGTCGATCTGTGCAAAGGGGGTAACAACCATCTTATTGGGAACCTTCGCGGAAATCATGTCCGCCATTACCTGGGGGTTAATGAGATCTGCAAGCATAGTAGTTGCCATAGTACATCAATTCCTTTCTTTTATCCGTTTGTCATTTGCTTATAGGCTTCCGGGTTTTCGTTAAACAGTTTCAGGCGGTCGTTATAGCCCATTTTGTTAAAGGCTTCTTTCGTAATGCCCGTCTCGTTTTCGCCCTTCGGAAGCCTGTTTTCCATAACCTGTTTCGTTTTTGCTGATTCAAATTGCGCGGGGATCTGGGTCTTCAATCCCGCAAGCTTTTCTTCCCAGCCCTTAATTTTGCCGTTTTCGTCAAGGGCAAGATCGCCCTTTTCCCGAAGCTTAAAGGCCGCATAGTCCACGTCAAGACAGCCTTCCGAAAGAAGGTTTACTTTGATTTCAGCTTCCAGTTTCGTTCTTTCAAGCTCCTGGACAAGCTTCTGATTCTGTGCTTCGTAATCGGTAAGCTTTTTCTGAATGTCTTCCTGTCCCTTTGTGGCCTTTTTCATTTCCTCAATCAGGGCGTTTGCTTCCGAAAGCTGCTTGTTTACGCCTTCATGATCGGTCTTTAATTTACCGTATCGGATATCAAGGTTTTCTTCGGCTGCCGTAAAGATCTTGTTCGCCTTCATATCCGCCACAATTTCGGAAATTACTTTTTCGTCAATGCCTCTTGCTTTCAGGATTTCGTTAAGTGTCATGTGCAAATTCCTTTCTTACGCTTTTATACGGGGTTGCTTCCCGTTATTTGGAATAGGTGTTTAACGCCGCCCCCGGCGCATGTATGCAAAAAGGGCGCTGATAACAGCGCCCTTTCTACGTAAGGGAAGAATACTTGTTACTGATCCATGCTATTTTTCCGTCATACCTTATCGCGTGCCATCCGGTCGAAACGGACGAAGCAACATATTCATACTTTGCACCCTTTTTAAGGATTGCGACTTTGCCGTATTTGGTGCTGTCGCCGCTTCGTATGTTCACGCTGCCGCCCGTTACCTTTACATATTTCACGCCTTCGCCCCCCTTCGTGTCTGCCGTGGGGGGCGTGGCCGTGCTTGCGTCTATGCCATAATCAACACTTCCGTACCCGTCTATATAGGTACTGGTTAATTTATAGCTCTTTTCCTTCACGCCGCCGCCATTGGTTACAAGCGTGTTTGCGCCCGAAGTGTTTCCTTCAATCGTGTATATGTGGGTGTCTGTTACCTTGTAAATGATGCCCACATGCCCGATGCGGTTCTTCGTGCTTGAAAAATAAAAAACCAGATCGCCCGGTTTCGGCTTGCCTTCGCCGCGCTTAATGTATCGGTTTTTCTTTTTAAAGCGGTTTGCGCCTGTCGGGGTGTAATGGTGTAGGCCGCCGCCAAGAAGCTGCTTTGCGGTTTCCAGGCCGTAAGCCTTCACAAAGCACCAACTGGCAAAGCTTGCGCACCATTCCATAGGCTGCGCGCCGCCCCCGCCCCAGGCGTTATAGTCGCGGTTGTATTTGGTGTAGTTCTTATCGCCCGCGTTCGCCGTCTTATCATCCAACTGGCTATTGCTTTTTTTCTCCAGATAACCGACTTCCGCGCGGGCGATATCAATTACTTTTTGAGGATCAAGCGCCATTGTCTACCACTTCCATGTTTTCCGCCGTTTCGTCTTCGTCCTCCGGGTCTTCATCATCTTCAAACAGGATTGCTTTATCCAGCACGTCAAACGCCTTATCCGGATCCACAAGCTCCATCTTCTTAACTTCCGCTTCAATCATGGCCGTCAAGGTCTTTGTGTCCAGCTTAATCTTTTTTGCCGCAAGAAGTTCTTCAACATAGGCGAATTTTTCCGCGCCCCTGCCCGCGCCGTACAGCTTTTCAGCCGCGAAAACGCCGATCTGTACAACGCTGTGAGCTTTATTAAGCTGCTCATTCGTAAGCTTCGTCTTAAGCCACGGAATCAGAAACACCGTGACAACGGAAGAAACCAGCGCAATCAGCGCTTCAAAAATACCAGTAAGATCTACCATGCATTTTTCCACCTTTCATAATTTAGGGTATAAAAAAAGGCCGCTTTCGCAGCCTTTAAAACGTGTGTTATTGTAGGGGCGTGCATTGCACGCCTGCGCTAATCAATCAAATTAATCCAATCTAATATATCAATCCTCCAACGGAATCACCCTCTTTCCACGGCTTCCGCCGCCTTTAAATACTTTCGTTTGTATTCCTTAAAATCTTCCGTCTTGTCAAGCCCGAAAAACTTTGCCCTTTCCTTCATGGTTTCAAGCTCTTCTTCGTCAAGCGCCCACCGCGCGCGGGTAAGGGCAACGCAACGGCAATTACAATCTTCTTCCGGCTTTCCAAACTTTCCGGGGTACATGGCTTTCTTTCCGTCCATTTCAAACGGTTCGTCTATTTCCCTTATTTGTCCGTCAAGCCTTCTATGCGTGGGTCTTGTCCCGCTGTCAAGCGTTGCGTCCCATTGCTTTACAACGTCCGCGCCCTTTTCCTTTGCAAGCCTTCTGGCATCGTCCTGGCTGGCCTGTTGGATCCTGTGCCCTTCCGTCCGGGCAATAACCTTTGCACGGCTTAAGGGCGCGCGGGCACGGTCGGCTATCCTGGCCGCTATATCGGGATAGGGCATATCGCTTGCAATGCCGCGCGTGATTTCGTGCGTAATCGCCTTTTTAAGCTTTTCCGCGTCAACGCCCAAAGCATTATACAGGCCTTTGGAAATCTTGCTGTCTGTCAAAATCGCCTTTACAGAAGCGTTTCTGTCTATCGGCTGTATCAGGTGAAGCCCGCCCTTCGGCTTGCCCATGCCGTACATAGCGCCCACATACGCCGTGTCGTAGGTGTCCGAAAGAAATTGATCTATCGTTTTATACGTATTGCTTTGAAGGTTCACAATCGCCGCCGCAATTTGCTTTCGCAAGGCCATTTGATGCTGTCGCCTGTAGATATTGCTTTTGTTGTTCGGGTCATACTGCATTGTTTTCAGCTTTTCGGTCACGTCCAGCATGGCCTGTTTATACGCCTTTTCAAGCTCTTTGAGCGCTTCCTTTTCGCTTTCAATCAAGCTTTCCTGAACTTCCAGATCCCATTTATTCAATCAAACCACCGTCTTCCGGGTCGGTTTCTGTCTGGTAAATGTCTGTCACGTCTTCAGGATTCGGAAGTTTGTCCTTGATATCTTCATAGCTGATATCCAATTGCTCACAAACAAGCTGTATAATGGTTTCGTTATCAATCCGATCCTGCAAGGCTAAAACGGTGTTGATTTCCGCCTGTCTAACCTGGGCTTCCGTTAAGGCAATCTGTGCATTTTCAAGCGCATTTGTCGGTACTTCCGGCGCAAACTTGAAATATACATCCGACTGCCGGAAGTCCGTTCCCAGTTCATCATTGACTTCCTTAAGCACGATCTTTAAAGGCTTTCTCAAAAACTGCTTAAGCCAGATAATCTGCTTATTGGTCTTAAGATCCAGAAGGCTGTAGGCGCTTTTGATCGCAATATTGGTTGTGGCCGCCGTGTCTTTAAGGCCGTGGGTGTTAAGCCCGAAGCCGAAGCGGTATATATTTTGTTCGTCCACTTCCATTTTCAGCTTCCTGGCTTCCACGGGCACGCTTACGGTCTGAATATCAACGCCGCCTTCTTCGCTAACGCCGATATGCTTTTTCGCCTTTATGTTGTACATAAGTTCGTCAAGGTTATCACCCGCAAAGTTATGAACAACATATAAGGCTTCCGCCGTGTCCTGAATGTTATTGCTTAAGCCGCAGTTCATAAGGTCATAATCGTCTATCAGGTCTTTAATGGGCTTAAGCGTGCTTACTTGCTTTCTGCCATTGTCCAGGCGGAAAAACGGGATTTCGCCGTAATCCTCAAAATAGGTGTTTGCGTCCCCGTCCTTTTTATAGATCGTGTGGGGGCGCGGGTTGATTTCCTGCTCTTTGTCAAGCTCAATCTTCCCGTTTTCTTCCTGGATATAAAAATAGGTCTGGGAAGAATCCCAAACCTGAATACGAATGATTTTTTGATTGTCAATGCCCACCCGATCCACATACCAGTAAATCAGATAATCGCATTTGTCCTGGGTGTCCTTCGCCCTTACTTCCACAACGCCCATGCTGTCCGCGCATTCAAAGTCTGTCTTGCCTTCCGCGTTTTTATAGGCGTACATGTATTCAAAGCCCTTTACCTGGCAGCCCGTAAGCACTTCATAAAGCTGCGCGCAAAAGTTGTCATTGTCGTTAAACCGTTCATCCAGGATCTTTTGAAGCTTCGGATCATCACTTTTAAAAATCCCTTCTTCGCCCGAAAGCAAATACTGCGTTGCCTGATCCACTATTTCCGTAAAGAACGGATGCGATATCTTGATATTGGTCTTTGTCTTGTCAACCTCAAATTCGCCTTTCGCGTTGACAAACAATATCACGGAATTTCGTATATCATGCCGTCCTTCGTAATAGTCAACGCCCTTTTGCGCGTTCTGCTTTTTCGCGCTGGCCTTGTCGTTGTCTATCCATTTTCTAATTTCTTCTACCGTTAAAATGGGTTTCACCCCCTTTTATTCTGTTTAACAGTTTAATCAATATAAAAGAAGTTGCCCGCCGCGTTCATCTCTATATCTTTATCAATACCGTTACTAAAGATTGCGCGCATATTGGAAGTGTCAGACATATTTTCCATTCTGGCTAAATGATACACAAGATATGTATTCGCCGCCGTTTCAGATATCATATCCTGCATTACAACCAGATTTACCGTTGCATTCCCTTTCTTAAACACATCTGCGTAAATCTCCGCAAGGGTTCTTGTCATCGCCGGAAATAACGTCCCGTTCATATCGGCAGCGACTAACGGAATATGACCGCCGTAATTCAACGGCATATGTTCAATTTTTCCATTTACGGAAACTAACAGACGGTTTTCGTTTTCGGGAAGTTGGGGCAAATCCGGGAAAGGCGATATAAGCCCGCCGCCGCCAACGGAATTATTTTGCGCGTGGAAAGTCAAATTATATCGAGAAACTTTTTCGTTCGCAATCGAAATAAATTCGATTGTAACGCTTGTTTCAGTGGTTTCTTTTATGCCGTTGATATAGCATTTGATTCCGTTAACAATTATAGAAAAATCATATTCGAGTACGCTCTCACCCAATGCCACGATTTCAGCGGGTGTTTTCGAAAATTCCCATTTAGTGCCGTTAAACACGCCCACAATAACCTTATCATTCCCGCCGCCCGTGCTTCCGCCCCCGGATCCGCCGCCGCCATTGTTCAAACAGTTAATCAGGCATTCATAATATGTGCTTTTAAGCTTATCCTTCAGCATATCCGGATTTCCGCCCGCCGCCTTTACCATCTCATGAAGAAATTCAATTTCAGTCATTTTTCTTTGTTTCCTTTCTCTTTAATCCTTCGCCCTTACGCCCCATATTCTTACAATCGTGCCCTGGGGAATCGGCCCGGTGTTTGTTTTTAATTCTCTTTCAACAAAAACCGCGTCTATGTATGGCACATCAGCGGTTCTATGTTTCATGTGGTATTCATACGGCATTCCTTTAACCGGGCGCATGCCGTTTTCATCCATTGCACCATAAAAGGCCATATCCCAATAGCCGTTATTGGGGTAAACCTCCATTGTGCCGTATTTCTTTTCCGCTGAATAGGTTTCGCTTGACTTTGCAATTGTCGGCTCAAAGCTTGAACCGCTTTTCCATACCCCGCATGATAAGTTTATCGTTCTCTCCGTATCGCCCGCATATTCAAGCGTAACCATGCATTTTGTAAGCTTAAAAGCATGTTTATCTTTGCCATACGTGATATAGGTCGATCCGATATATTCGCCTATCGTTTCTTCCGCAATCAGTTCCCATTCTTCCGGCGCTGTCCGTTCCTCTATCGCCTGGATCCTCTTGTCAAGTTCCGCCCATCGTAAGACTTCCGTTTCTTCGTATACATAATCTTCCGGCTTCGTCCTGGCCTTGACTTCATACACCTTTTCGACAACCGTATGATTCACGCTGTAGCCGTACACGCGCACCCTTGCCGCCGTCTGTAAAAGAAGGTTTGGAACGTTCGCTTTGCCGTCCTTTACAACGCTTACCAGGCTTTTATCGCTTGTCCCGTTGCAAAAATGCACTTCGTCAATGTTTCTGTCGTTTACGATGATCTTTTGATCCGTGTCCCACTGATAAAACTGTTTCCTGCCGCCTTCAATCGTGAAGGCTTCATAAATGGTGTTTGTGTCCATCGTTCCACCTGCCTTAACTGATCCACGTATTATTTTTGATAAACGGCTCAAGCGCATAGCGCATAGCGTCCAGGATATGGTTAAAATCATCTATCGGCTGATTAAGCTTGTTTCCAAACTTGTCCTTGTCCCAGGTGTAATTGCTGATTTCAGTAAGGAAATTCACATTGCGCGGGTGTATGATGATTTCAAGATCCTGAATCCATTGTATGCCGTTTAAAACGCTGTCCTTTCCTTTCCGCGCGCCCTTTACGCGCATTCCGTAGCCCTTAAGTTCGTCTATGCTCTTCGGTTCCGCGCTGTCCGCTATGATCTTTTCTTTTAAGTAGCCCATTTCGGAAACGCGCTCATATATCCGCCTGTTGCTTAATCCCTTTTCATACAGTTCATCAAACACATAAAGCCGCTTGTTATCCTTGTCATACAGCCCGCAAAACAGGGTAGAAGGATCGTTTGTATATCCGAAGTCCATGCCGAAGCAGGAAACAACGCCGGGGATCTTTTTAACCTTTTCAATGTCAAAGGCTTCTTCTTTCCAGTTCTCATATACAAGCCCGTCCACAATACCCCAGTTACCAAGCCCCGCAACGGCATAGCGCCGGGGGTTCTGCGTCTTCATGCGCTCAAATACGCGCTTGTCGGCTTCATCAAGCCATTCATTGCAAAGGTAGTTTGTTGTAATGGCCAATATATCCGGATCGCCTTGCACGTCAAAAAATCGCTTTTTGATCCAGTGTTTTTCGTTCCAGGGGTTTAAGGTAAGCGTAATCTGTTTAAACAGCCCTTCCGGCACTTCGCCGCGAATGGATTCATCCAGCATATTAAACGCGTCTTCGCTCATTATCTCATACGCTTCTTCAATCCATAGCCAGCATAAACAGCCCTTATCTACGGAAATGGAAGTGATTTTTAAAGGATCATCCAATCCCCTGAAATAGATCTTCTGACCCGTGGGCTTGTATTCAATTTCCAATGGCGAAAGCTTAAAATCCCACCATGCATCCACGCCCAAACGATGAACCGCCCATTTCAGATCCGTATAGCAGCTTGTTCTTAATGTTCTTTCTGTCTTACGGATAACAAGCATATTTGCATCCGGGTATTTCATGATGCTTTCAATCGTCCATAAGGCCATAGTCTTACTTTTCTTGCTTGCGCGGCTGCCTTTGCATACCCTGTATCGCCCTTTAAACCGCCAAAAAGTACCATAGCCCTTGCCCACGACTTCCGGAAGCCTTATTTTGTTGATTTTATCGGATGGATTCACACGATATCACATTCTTTAAAGGCCTTTAGGATCTTGTCGAACTGTAAGGCTATCCAGTCCACCATTTCCTCATTCTTTGCCCATCCGCCGCCATATTGAAGCGTTGAATCCTGAAGGCCGCTTTCATTGAAAAACGCGTGTATGATTTCATGGCGAAGGGTTTGCTTTTCGATCTTCTTAAGCTTTTCGTCTGAATCATTCTCACATTCTGGAAAGGTCTTCATGTTGACAATAGCAATTTCTTTTGTCACTTCGTCGCAATACCCGCTCCATGAATTTTTCTCAAATTCCGGCTTATCATTGAAATCATATCGGTTTATGGTGTATTCAGTTCCTAAAATATCAATCTTCAAGTTCATCTTCTCCATTCGCCCTTCTGATTATCACAAGCGGAATTACCAATCTGTGTACGCCCTTATGTTTATATTCTTTTTCACCAATCGTAATTACCGGGATAAGCTTTATTATCTTCATGCACTTCAAGGCTTTCAAAAAGACGCGTAAGCGCAAACAGAATAGACGAATGCACCCGTTTACCTTCGTTTCCATTTCAATCTTGCAGAATTGTATTCCAACCCGTTTTATCTTCATGTTAATCTTCAAGCTCATCTTCCCCCGTAATCACAACCGGAATAGCGCCGTTCATGTCCACGCTGTCCGTAAATAGCCTGTATCGTTTGCCAAGTAGTTCCGCGCCTTTGTTGCTGTCTGAAAGCCGCGCCGGGATCTGTACCACTTTTTCCTTTTCCACTTTGTCCGTGTGCTTTCGCATTTTCCCATCTTCATCCGGTGCATAATAGGAATGTTCCTCACTTACCGTTATTACAACATGCTCCATAAGTTCACGGCGCATAACGGCTGTAAGGTATTTAAGAACTTCATCCTGTTTTGCTATTAGCTGATCTTCCTTTTCAGCCATCCGTTTTTCGATATATTCCTTGATTGTAGTATTTTGTAGTAATTTCGGCGCGTTCGTGTGCGCGTACTTTTCTTTATACCCTGCCCTGATCGCGGCCTGTGTCGCGTTCAAGTCGATCAAGTATTCATCGCAAAAACGCTGTTGTTTAACGCTCATTTTTTCCATCCCGCAACACCGCCTTTCTCTAATAATCTATAACTATCTCTAACTAAACGATCCCCACACCCCCCACCTGGCGGAGGAAATAATCCCGCGCGCACATGCGCGCCCCGGCTCCCTGTTTCCATGCAAAAAGGCTTCCGCTGCTCACCCGGAAGCCCTCAAACATGCGAAAAGCCCGTTTGCACCTACAAATTACGCCACGCGTAAGCGCAGCCCTTCAATGCAAGGGGGCATAAAAATAGCCGCAAGCGCAACCGCCCACGGCCTAAAGGCTTTCGCCTTTTTCGATGGTTAAATAATATCAGAAAATTTCGTCCGTTTCAATACAGTAAATGTCCAACTTTTTGCAGTAAAAAATGTTTTTTGTCAAAAAAGTTGCAGCAAAAGTCAAAACTTTTGCAGTAGGGGACGGGTTGCCCGTCCCGTGTCCAAACCGTGCCCGCTGGCGGCCTTCCGCCCCAAAATGTAGGGGGGTGCATTGCACGCCCGCGCTAACTAAAAAACAAAGGGAAGGGGTTCACCCTTCCTTTTTGTCTATAATCCTCTGCACCTTCTTTAATGCCGTCCCGTGGTTCGTGGTAATGTTGCTGTATGTGCATCCCCTTTCTTCCGCAACCTCCACAAAGCTTTTCTTCTGTACATAGATGGAATATAAAAGCTCATAATCCTGCAAGGGCAGTTCTTCCAATACTCCTATGATCTCTTGCCGCTTCCTGTAAAGCCGCAAAATGTCCGCTTCAATCTCCCTTTCAAGATCCACGCTGTTAATAACGGCGGTTGCCATCTTCTGCGGATCGCCGTGAAATTGTACCCGCTCCCCGTCATATCCCGGCGTTATATTCAGCGCGATATCCTTCCATCGTTGTTTGTCATATTGCTTGTTCTCTATCAATTTTTCGATTCTTGCAATCTCTTTAAGATAGTCTTTCGCCCTCATATCCTTCTTCCCTCATTTCTCAAACAATTCTACTTCCGCCTTTCCGTCCTCTCGCTTTACCGCTCTAAAGTTCGTCTTTATGTATTTGTCAATATATTCGATTGCCTTATCCCAGGAAGGGAAAAGCATTTTTCCGTCTTCCAATAGTTCAAACGGCCTTGCGTCAATCGCTATCATTATTTCACCCCCAATATATCAATCAGGTTTTTAATCATAAGCACCGCCCAGTAAGTAACGATAAACTCCCATGCGCTTTTTTTCTGTATCAATCGTTCTACTACAACATAGGACAGAAAAAACAAAATAAAACAAAAAGTCATCGTTATTTTTTGCACGTTCATGGCTCTTCACCTGCCCTTGTATTCCAGGCCTTCAGCATATCTTTTTGAATGTCTTTACTGTTTTTATCCGTCACACCATGCAATGTTATTTCTGCGGCACACCGAAAGCATCTAAACCGGATTAGCCAGAATATAGGCGAAATTTCATATTCATGAAAATCAGCTTTCCCCCCGCAAAACGGGCACGGTTTAAGTTTTTCCACGTTCTTCTTCCTCCTCAACCACTACCGATAACGTGGGATAAAGTGATATAAACCTTTTGTTCCATGCATTCAATACTTTCTTTGCGTCCATATCGCACGCCATAGGGGAAACGCTGCAATCATCGTTTGCGCATTCCGCCGTATAAAGCTTCTTGCCTTGATAGGGTTCAATGCGAAAGGACGCTTTGCACCCGCAAAAAGGACATGGCATCAATTCAAAATACATTCGTTCTCATTCCTCCCCGCTTATCAGGTATCTTTCAGCGGATCCGATCATACTATCTATCGAAGGTTCTGCCGCTCTGAATTTCACATCCTGCGTAAGCTTCATAATCCGCCTGTACTTCTCAACGCTTCCGGGGATCTTCAATACTTCCGTACTGTTTACAATGTCGTAGGCTTCCCAATATAACCCCGTAAGCTTCGCCTTGATCTCTGCAATGGTAGGCGGATATTTGCTTGTGGCGATTGCCTTATTGATTGCCATAAACACGATATCGGCGGGCACGTCCTTAAACTGTACCGCCCATATCATAATAACCGCCTTCGCTTCATCCTCCCCAAGATTCTTGTATACATGCGGATAGGCAGCGGTAATCATGGATAAGATCCCGGCTGTCTCTTCCGGTGTCATTTACAGCCCCCCTTTCGCAAAGTTCATAAACGGGTTATTTACGTTCCTGTTTTGTGCGGTTTTCTTGCTTCCTTGCGTATCGTGGTACGTAACGTACCCCGTATCGGGGGGCGTTACTCCATTACCATTTTCTTTTTCTTTATCTTTATCTTTTTCTTTATCTTTTTCTTTTCCGTAGTCTTTATCTACGTCATAGAAGCCTTTGCCGCTTACGTAGTCAGACATAACGCGCATGACAGTCGGGTTTAAATCTCTGTATTGAATCACATGATCGAAAACCGCATCAATCAGCGCCTTGTTCTTCACCTTCCTTATGTCCCTCCACAAGCAATCTGCAATCGGCTTTCCGCCCTTTATGATCGTATGGCGAAGAAAATTCTTGATCGCTATTTCACTTGTTTTCGGGCTGTAAAGGATCATATGGTATTTGTTCTCAAAGCGGTCAAGTAATACGTGTATCGTGTCCTGGGTGTAGCCCAAATGGAAAGCGGCCTGTTTAATGCTGATTTCAAATATGCCCAGCATGGACGTAAAAGGACACGTAAGCAGATACAGCATAAAATACTTGTCTTCCGGACTAAATTCGTCAACCTTCCCATCTGTCCAGAAGTCCGTATCTACGATTCTTTTATATCCCATCTCTTCACATCCTTTCAGTTTTTCACACTATAGAACCATTCCCGCGTAAGCTGTGGAATTTCGTTCTGAATCAGCCGAAGCATTTCCTCCACGCATTCCTTTAATTCCGGGTGCGCGTGTCCGTTCTTGTCCCTTTCCTTCAAAATGTGCGCAAATTCCGTACAGTTCACGCGGAAGGTGAAATTCGAAGGAATGGACAGCATATACAGCCCGCGAAGCACGTCCTTATCCTCCGCGCATTCTTCCAGAACATAGCCGTTTACGGTTTTCACGTAGGTCTTTCCGTAAACCTCTATTTCGGCGGGCAAATTGATATCCATGTGCTGCAAGGCTTCATCGGTTGTCAGGATCTTTCCTTTGTACCAGTCGGATTTTTCATTGCCGCCATACTTTGCAAGGCGCGTGGAAGATCTAAGGATTCGGTTTTCAAGCCTTTTCGCGTGCGCGTCAAAATCATCCTGCGCGCCACGATGCAAGCCCTCAACCGTGAAAGAGAAATCCAGAAAGCGGGTCATGGTAATATGCTTCGGTGCCCATTTGAAAAGCTTGTTTAATACGCCTTCAAAATCCGCCGCTTCAACTTCGGGCACATAAGGAAGGTGCATACCGAAATTGGTATAGTTCTTTTCATACAACCGCATAATTCTTTCTTCCAGTTCCCGCGTCCAGGATCGTTTCGACATATACATAGAAACAATCGCTTGCCATAATCCGCTGATTTCATTTAAATAAACTTGCATTTCTTACGCCCTCCCCGTGCTTCCAAGTCCGCCCCGGTTCTCATTCCCCAGGCTGTCCACAATTTCAAATTCGATTTCCGGCTGATGCTTGATTATCCGAAATTGACAGATCCTTTCGTTCTGCGTTATAACCGTGTCCCTGATCGCAAGCGCGGGAAAATGCCATTCGTCATTATCGCCCTTATAGCTTTCGTCAATAATCCCGATGCTGTTTGCAAGCAATATCCCGCCGCGCTTAAATGTGCTTGACCTGGGGGCAACTATCGCTTCATATCCTTCCGGCAGTTCCATTGCAATGCCTAAAGGAATAAGCTGATATTCCCCGGCCTTCAATACAACGCTTTTCGCCGCCCTTAAATCTATCCAATCGCCTTTACTGATCTTTTCGGGCAGAAGTACGCCGTCCCGTACTCTTTTAATCCTGATCTTCATAGTTTGGTATCTTTCCTCTTTCTATCAGTTTGTCAATCACCCATTTGGCCGTATCGGTGTTTACCGCGTTCTTCTTAACCGTTTCCTTCCCGTGCAGGATATCCAGCCCCACGCGGGAAGGATTGTATTTATCGGGGTAATCGGCCTTCTGTATCGTGTAGCCCCGGTATATCACGCTTCTTTCACGTCCTTAAACCAGTTTCCCGCCTTGCGCTCATAAAGGGGATCCGAAACACGCAAAGGCAAAACAACGGCCTGTGAATCGCCGGAAACAATTCGGATATTGTCGGTTTTATTTTCCGGTATGCAGATTGAAAAAGTCTGATCCCGCGCGTGGGTTGTGGCCGCAACAATCTTGCGAAGATACCGCGCGTCACAATGTATCACGCTTTCCGGTCTTTCCTTGAAAAGCTGCATCTTGTTCCAGTCGATAAATTCACAATCCGCCTTCGGCATTTCCACGGCAAGAATAAGCTGTTTGTTTTCGTCATAGTAGGCAATGCGAAGGCTTTCTTTGGCCGTGATAATTACCATGTCCGCCTTTTCCGTCTTAATGTCGGCGGGAATCAGCACAACGCCCTTTCCCTTGCATTCGCATTTCACCTGTTGCATGATATAGCCGTCCAGCGCCGTTGCCACGCATTCCTTGCCGTCCGCCCGAAGCTCTATGTATCTTAACGCTTCCCGTACATCGTTCTTGCTTGCCGCCTTTGAGCATGCAAGCACAATATGCCTGAAATCATAGCCGTTTAATTCTATCTTCATTCTTCTTCCTCCCATTCGTTTAATAATCGGTCATATCCGCGCGGAAGCTTGTCCCATTCAAATTTTCCGGCTGATATGCTTCCCCGGAATTTGTAAAAGCCCATTTGCGCCCATTTGCGAAGGTACATTTCGCATGTTTCGTAATCGCAATATGGATATAAGATATCTATGATATCCCGAACCTTTACATATCCTAAATCCATAAGCCCCGCCGCATTGTAAAAAGACCTAATAAGCTTTCTTTCAGGCTCTTTTACATCCCGTAAAAACAACGTCTTTTCGTGAAAATCCAGAAGCCTTTTCGCATAATAGGGGTTTGGGCTTGTCTGCCCGCTTTCCCACTTTTGCACGGTTGACCGAACGCAGCCGATTTTCTCTGCAAGATGATACTGCGAAAGTTTTGCCGCCCTTCGGATCTTATACACGTTTACTGTCAAGGGCTTTCAGCACCTCCTCCGTGATCTTTTTATTGTCCATATTTATCTTTGCTGTTTCCTCTTCTTTTCGTTTCATCCTGGCTATCGTCAAAAGCTCATTTAAAGGCGTGTATTCGCCGCCATAGTCCCACATGGTGCAAAAGGTTTCGGGCTTGCGGATCTTCGCCTTATAGGCCGAATCAATCCACTTTCTGCTTTTGCGTTCGCAATCCGGAAGCCTTATACAGTCTTTACAGCGGTTCGCGTCATAAAGCAGGGAAAGCATCTTGATCCGCTCTTTCTCCATGCTCTGTAAGGCATACACAAGCGCAATTTCCCGCCGCTTCATACTGTCCACTTCCGCCTTTATGTTCATGGCAAATACGGCTTCTTTAAGCCCCTCCACGTCCGTTTTCCCCCTTTCAATGCTTCTTCCGCGCGCGCTTGATCCGGTCAACAACTAATTCGTTTGCTTCCAGTTCCCGCATACGCGCTGCATATCGCTTTTTCTTGTCTTCCCGTTCCTTAACTACTTCCGGCTCCTGGCAAGTGTCTTGACATGCCAGGTAACGCTTCGGGCAGCCATGACACGCCTTCGCCATTATTTCACCGCCTTTACATCCGCGCGCGTTCTTCTCTGTAGGGGACGGGTTCCCCGTCCCGCGTCTTCCTCCACGCCCATCTTCCAATAGCGCAAAGATACGCCGTTTTCCATGCCGTCCTTGTACTTCTTCCAGATCCTATAGTTATATGCTTCCGATATCGCCGCGCCCAGCGCGATAAAACCCAATGCCGCCCAAATGCTCATACTATTCTTCCTCCTTGTTTTCGTCCGTATTTTCATTGTCAAGCGGAAATCCCGCTTCAAATTCCCGGTATAGGTTCATCCAATCATCAAGCCGCATTGTTACCAGGATATCCGCGTTGTTTTTCTTGTGAAACACGGCGGGAAGTTCGCCTTTCCCGTTTGCTTCCGCATCCCTCACCGCTTGCGCCATCCAGGGGTAAAGCTCCATCCGTTCAACGTGCTTCGCTTCTACGTGGATATGCGGTAAGCCCACAACGTCCGAAGCGTCCCCGGTATTCCCGCAATATTGCGCCGTCCTCCGCGCGCCTGTATATCCATAATCCCGGAAGATAGAAGCAAGCTTCCGCTCAAACTTCGCGCCTTTCTGTTTACTGTTTATTGGCATCTATTCAATCTCCCCGCTCATTTTCAAATAGATCTTTTCTTCCCGCTGGGCGGTTTCTATGCATTTGCGCATTTTTTCAAGCACATTAAGCGGGATATCCGCCCAGGGTTTTCCCTGATACGGTTTAAGAAGCTCTATGTATTCCCGGCGCGCCTGATCCGCCGCTTTCGCGTGCTTGTCCGCTTCATCAATCTTTTTAAGATTGCGCCTGTGGTCAATCTCAATAAGGCAATACCTTATTGTTTGATCCGCCCTCAAAGGGGACGCACGAAAGGCAATCGCCTTGCAAAGCTCAATCAGTTCGTCTTTCGTGTACCTTGACAAATCGGGCATGTTATGCGTTGTCATTTCCCTCACCGCCTTTCCAAAGTTCCGGATTGTCGTGAATATTGCCAATCACAATATAGTCTTCTGGATTCCGTATATCTTCGTTATCAAATTCCCAACCATAAACGCCTTCGCAACAACTGCAATTAAACGCGCCATATCGCACAAGGCCGTTGTATTTGGTTTCTGTAATCGGGTGCAATCCATCAAAGTAATAACCGCGCACAATATCCCCCTCAAAGATCCGTTTCCCGTTTCGATCCGTAAGCCCGGTAAATTGCCCAACGGTTTCGGGGATAACTTCAACGCTTCCCGTGCCAGCGGGCATTATGAATGCATAGTCATTTACAAACATGATCCCGCCTTCCACCCATTCGCCCGTATGCGGCCTTTTGCCGCGAAATAAGATCTCACGCATTTTCTTCGCACTCCCATTTACCAAGCGCAAAAACGTCTTTGTCTGCTTCAGATACCCTTTTAATGGGCGTGTCTTTTTCAGCTTTCAAAAGATCATCTTCCAACTTCCGGCGAACCTCTTTCATAGCATCCAAGCGCACATACACCATAGGTACAATCCCTTTTTCGTTCTGGATTGCAGCCTTGCCGCAACATTCGCACACAATATCACAAAGATCCTTTCCTGTTGGCCGCGTATAGTGTAATGTTTTGCCTTTGCACACTTCGCAATAACTTGCCATTTCGTCCTTACGATGATCTTTTATATATTGCCGCTTTTCCGCTCTGTTCAATGTTCTTCGCCCTCCCCGCGTACTTTTGTCAATCGAATGCTGATAGCGAAATTGAGCCAATTAAACCCAATTCGTAAATCAAAATCATGTCGTGTCCTAAAAATTCCAATCGTAGGGATTAAAAGATATTGATATCTATAAATAGTTATTGCTAACCATCCACCGAAGAAGCTGCCGCCGCCGAAGGTGAATGACCTTTCATTCCCGTCAATGCTCCAGTGTCTTTTCATTTTTCACCCTCCCCCGGTGCTTCATCCAGCTTCATCCAATGCGTCACCTTGTGCGTAAGTTCAAAAAATCCATCGGTTATAAATTGCTTGCTGTACGTGAAAACGCCGATATACTCAAACCCTTCATTCGTCCAAAGCTTTACCTGGGTGTTATACGGGGGCTTTTCATCCTCCACACGCTTCCATACAGGAACCTTTTTCAAAAGATTCTGATTTTCGTCCGCAAGCTGATCGCGCTCTTTCTTCGCGTCTTCCAGTTCCCGGATAGTTTCCATCATGTCCTTAAAAAGCGCGTCCGTGCAATCCTCTAATTTGTGATACGGGCAGCCCTTGCAAATGTGCATTTCCCCGCAATGATGCACCGCATTTTCAATCTTCTTCCGGTCGGGCATTTTTCGCTTTCTCCTTTCGGATATCGTCATACTTGAAGATCGAATTAAGGGCGGATAAATAGCCCCTTACAAATTCAGGAGCAATTTCTTCCCGAAGTAAGTCATAGCACATAATCGGCAGAAGATCCGTTGAGCGTATTTCAATAACGCCGCCCTTCCGTTCTCTTTGCTCAATCGCAAGCATTTCGGACACTTTTGCAAGTTCATCTTCCCGCGCTTTAACCTTTCCCAATAGCTGAATTTTTTCAACCTTCAGCGCTTCAATCTCCTGAAAGAGTTCCGCCACGCTGTGCTTCCTGGGTTCTTCCGGCTGCGTTTCCGTAGGGCGGGGGCTTGCTCCCGCCGCATGGCTCCCTTGTGTAAAGGGAGCTGTCACCGAAGGTGACTGAGGGATTGCCGTTTCCTCTTCCTCCACGCGTTCGATCTTTGCAATGCTTTCCGCGCCGAATCCGGGTGCAAACCGCGCGGGGGATCCGTCCGGCTTCTTGCCCTGTAATTCACAGATAACGTCCAGATGGTTCCTTTTCGCGTTGTATACCTTGCTGATTGGCACGCTCAATAAATCCGAAACCGCGCCGGGCTTGTGCCCTTCCGCCAAACATTCCAATATAGCCATCGTTTCCGGGGATATAATATTGCCCATTTATTCACCCTTCTTTCTTGATCAATCCCTTAATCTCACTAACCACCACGCAAGAAAGCACGCCCACAACCGCAACCGTAACAACCACGCCCGCAACCGAAAGCGAAGCAATCCACGCATTTTCCATCCCAAGCGTGTAAACCGTTTCTAAAATCGTTTTCATCCCTCTTCGTCCTCCTATCTAAAACGGAAGTTCTTCATCGTCTGCCGGATCATATCCGCCCAACGCATCCGGGACACTATCCGGCGCATCTTTTGCGCTTGCCTTCACGGTCAAAAATTCCACTTCATCCGCCACGACTTCCGTTACATATCGCTTACTTCCATCCTGGGCATCATAGGAGCGGGTCTGTATCGTACCGATAACGGCGCATTTACTGCCCTGGCCTAAAAACCGGATGCAGTTTTCCGCCAAGCCCCTCCACGCAACCACGTTAATAAAATCCGCTTCCCGCACGCCTTGCTGATTCGCATACCGCCGATTCACGGCCAGCGTAAAGGTGCAAGCGCAAATCCCGCTTGCGGTCTTCCTCATTTCAGGATCCCGCGTAAGATTTCCGATCAAAATAGCCTTGTTCAATGTGCTTTCCCTCCCTTTCTTTACGCGCGCGGAATATGTCTGAATATGTGGGCGATAACGTCAACCGTCCAGCCGTTGCCGATTGCTTCAAATCGTCTTGTTTTCGGAACGCAGTCCGTATAATTGTCGGGCAATGTCTGCAGCCGTTCTGCTTCAACGGGGCTTATAATCTTATATTTCGCCCAATCGTCAGGATCAATAAGCATATTGGTTTTCGTTTCCGTCCTGCATCTTGCGATTGTAGGAGATTTGCTGTTAAGCCTGTACAGCCTGTCCTGCTGTGAAAAGTGCCCTTTCCCCGTCAAGTCATACTTGATATAGTTTTCTGTCGCTACTGCGTGTTTCAGGATTCTTTCATCCCGTCTTACAAGTTTTTCATCGGGAATGTATATATCCTTAAGCAGAAGCCCTTTGTCTTGCGGCTGCTGAACGTTCGGAATGTTTGTCCAATAAAGCCTTTTCCTGTTTTGCGCCGATACCAAAGCGCTGTTTATCATTATCGGCTCAACGCCCAGAATGGAAGTGATAGCCTCCACAATGTTCTGCGAAATTCTATAGTTATTTTCATACAAGAAAAACTTCGGTTTTGCTTCTTCTAAAGCGCGTGCATACTGCTTGAAAAGTTCCCAGCCGATACCCTCATTGATGAATAATTCCTTTTTCTCTTTCGCCCTGTGGTTTTTCGCGCATGACCAATTTGTGCAAGGGCTTCCGCCTATCAGCAAATCAAAACCTTCATACTGTGTGAAATCTGCCGTTGTAACATCACCGCGCTGTTCAATGTCCGGCCAGTTCTTCCGGCTGATCTTGATTGCGTTCGGCTCAATTTCGTAAGCTATGTATTTGTCAACATTCAGGTTAGCGCGTTCAAGTGCTACGCGTCCGCAGCTGATACCATCGAATAAACTAAGAACTTTCATTGAATACCCCTTTCTTCAATTCGCCTTTCCCATCTTGTTTTTGTGCATTTCCCTTCCAAACTGTGCAAGCGCCCTTGTTGCCGCCTTTTCCCGTTTGGTCTTTTCGGCTTCGTCCAGGATCGGGCTGTACACAAAAACCGTGCTATTGCCGATCTTGTACTCTGTCACTATATAGCCGTCCTTTTCCATTGCAGCCCTCCCCAGGTTTTATAAAGTTGCTAATCATTTTGAATAGTTGCGAATTACGCAACTTTTAGGGTAAAAAAATAATCGCAAATCTTTTCGTCAGAAATCGAAAGCAATTTCTTCGCCTTGTAGATCTCCGAAGGCTTCCATTCTGTAATTCCCGTAAGCTTGTTTGAAAGGCTGCTTTCCGGCATGCCCATAGCCGCCGCGAATTTTTTGCGCGTGCCGTATACCTGGATAATCAGCCCAATCAATGCGCTGTAATCGAAATTCATGTTTTTCCTCCTTTCTGTGCAGTAATTCACATAAGACTTGAAAAGTTGTGGATTTCCCAACACCCCTTATTATACTGAAATAATTTCGATTGTCAATAATATTTTTCGGAAAATGTCAACTTTTTATTGTAAACTTGAACTGGACGTGGTATAATTAGGATGAAAGTGAGGTGTTATTTATGGCTGATACTGTGAAAGATCGCTTGAAGCAAGCTTTGCGGATGCGAAATATGAAGGCTACCGATTTGGCAAACGCTACGGGAATCCCTAAATCTTCTATATCTTATTATGTAAGCGGGGCTTATGAACCAAAGTCAGATCGTATCTATCTTATGGCGAAAGCGCTGGACGTTTCGGAAGCATGGCTGTTAGGTTATGACGTAAGCGCCGAAAGGGAAGCCAAACAGAAGGAAATGGACGAACTGGCGGAAATGGTTCAACGCATAAAAAAAGATCCGGATTTCCGCGCGATTGCATTAGGCCTGCATCGTTTGGATCCGGAACAATTGGCTGCTGTTAAGAATTTACTGCTTGCTTTTCTGTGATATCTTTTTCTGTGTCTGTACTATCACAAACAAGCGCTTCCATCAATGTTGTGTAGATATATCTTAGTAGATCTTCGTCATCGGTCTCATTGATCTTTTGGGTGATCGCATCCCGCATGTACTTGATAAAAGTCTGCATTGGAAAACCTTCTTTCGTTTTTCTACTGTTATACTACAAAAACATTTTCGGAATTGCAATGATTTATACCACATTCGGAATTTTCTAAAAATGGCACGGGGATGAAACACCACTTACACCCCCGTACCCAAAGGCAGGATAGATCAAAAACTTGATCCATTTAAAAGATATCACCAATTTTTGTCAAATTCAACGCGCAAAAGCGGTGCATTCCGCTTCGTTTATGCGTATTTTCTGATTCATTTTTAAATTTAAGCGATAAGTGAGGAAAAATATATGCTCGAACGCTGCCTGAACTGCCGCCATAGCGGAAAAGACTGCATCCCGCATTTAATGGCGCTTGCCGCCACCGACTTACTTACCTGGTGCAAAGATCGTAAGAAACATCTGGATCTTTCAAACGCAGAAATCGCCGATAAATCGGGCGTACCGAAGGGAACCATTGACAGGATCTTCGGAAAAGAAGTATATACCGAATTTCGCTTTACAACCATTCAGCCCATCATTCGCGTTTTAACGGGCTGCAAAATGGAAGATCTGGATTGCGCTGAAATCATAACGCCGGATCAAAAGCTTATAAACGAAAACGCACTTTTGAAAGAACATATCCAGGCGCTTGAAAAAGAAAACGCCTACCTATTAAAGCAGGAAGAAAGATACATTGACGAATACAAAGCCCTGCAAAAGCAAGCCGCCGAAAATATGGCCGGAATGCGCCAATTATGCCGCGTCCGCCTAAAAGTAATAATCACCCTTGCCGTGTTTCTTCTGATCGCCCTGGGCGTGATTATCGCCGCCCTGGTCGTAGACAGAACCAACCCGGACAAAGGATTTTTCTGGCGAACCTTGCAGGATATTTTCAATATGAAAAGGGGAATCCACACATGACACTATCAAACGATGAATATATTATGTATTTAAGAAAATCCCGCGCGGATAATCCGCATGAATCCGTGGAAGAAGTGCTTTTAAAGCATGAAACCATCTTGCAGGAATTTGCGGAAAGATCCCTGGGCGGGCGGATCCCGGAACACTGCATTTACCGTGAAGTCGTTTCCGGCGAAACCATAGACGAACGCCCGGAAATGCTTCGCGTTATTGCAATGCTTGAAAATCCAAAGCTCAAAGGCGTGCTTGTAGTCGAACCGCAGCGTTTATCCCGTGGCGATTTGGAAGACTGCGGAAAGATCGTGAACGCCTTCCGCTATTCCAATACCGAAGTTGTAACGCCGAATATGACATACAATCTTCAAAACAAAATGGAGCGGAAATTTTTCGAACAAGAACTAATGCGCGGAAATGATTATCTTGAATACACAAAAGAAATCCTTCTGCGCGGTCGCATTGCCGCCGTAAAACGCGGATGTTATATCGGCAATATTCCGCCATTCGGATATGACAAGGTAAAAATCGGGGAAGATAATACTCTTAAACCGAATGAATTTGCGCCTTATGTGCAAATGGCTTTCGAAATGTACGTCAATGAAAACAAATCACCTTTGGATATTGGCCGCCATTTTGACAAAATGGGGATCAAGCCATACCGCGCGAAGATATGGGAAAGCTGCTCAATTCGCGCCATGCTTCGCAATCAGCATTATATCGGTAAAGTTGTTTTTGGTTCAAAAAAAACTGAAAAGGTTTTGCATGAAGGCGAAATTACAACCCGGCGCGGTATGAATGCGGATCCCGACGCGGTTATCATTGCCGAAGGCCTTCACCCGGCAATCGTGCCCCTGGAGCTTTTCACCGCCGTACAGGAAAAGACGGCGAACCATCCGCGCGCGAAAAAAGGCCTTCCGCTTAAAAACCCTTTCAGCGGGCTTATATTCTGCTCAAAGTGTGGCCGCGCTCTTGCCCAGCATCCATATAAGCACGCGCGCACGCGCCTGGAATGCCGAAACCGAAACGGCTGCGGTTCAAAGTCCGCCCCGCTGGATGAAGTTGTCGAAAAGGTTGCACATGTACTGCAAAAAGTCAACCTTCCCGATTTACAGGCCAAATTAAAAAACGGCGCAGGAAACGCCGCCGAAATTCAAAAGCGCAACCTTGACAGGCTTTACGCAGAACTGGAAGAAATGGAAGCCCGTGAAGATCGCCTTCACGAACTTTTAGAAAACAAAACCTATACGGAAGAAGTTTTTACCCGCCGTTATAAAAAGCTGCGCGCCGATATGGAAGATCTGAAATCACGCATATACCAGGCAAAGCAAAACATGCCGAAGGAAATCGACTATCAAGACAAAATCGTAAAGCTGCAAGACGCAATCAAGATCCTGAAAAGCAAAAAAGCAACCCCTGAAATGCAAAACCGTATTCTGAAAATGATTATAGACAAAATCATTTACGAATACGTTTCCTACGAAGGTAAAGGCAAGATCAACTATAACCTTCACATTTATTTGAAATTAGACACAAATTAAGCGGGCATTTTTTTAATGCCCAATGTGTACATCATAGATATGTAAGTTCATTCGCATATCAAAGATGTACATGTATGAAAAAGCCCGTTATTGCGGGCTTTTTTCTTTTGTGCCTTTGAAATGGCGTAGTAAGATTGTCAATTCTTCCATTGTGCAGTTAAGGACGCGGGCAAGCTTTTGAATGGTTTGGGCGCTGGGGTTGCGGGTTCCGGTTTCGTATCGGCTGATATCTTTCTGCGTGCAGCCGATAAGTTCTGCTAATTGCTTTTGAGTAAGGCCGCAAGTTTCGCGCATTCGCTTGATTGGTGAAATATTGCTTGTGTCAGGAAGAACCGCGCCGGGTTTTGCGCTGGTTATGATCGTGTATTTGCCTTGAAGGTCTGACAGGGGGCGAAGTTCGCCGTCAAGCATAATGCAAAACTGATTAGGATATACAAAAGTTGTATACACCTGATAGGGGGTAA
>JAZNBT010000063.1:0-10135 GCA_045587165.1 Alphaproteobacteria bacterium
TAACGGACATCTTTCGGTTCGTACCACCAGCTTTTCCAATCGCGTTTTTCGGGATTCTTTTCAGCCCATTCGGCCGTTGCTCCGATATATTCGATCGGCGCGTCAAACCAAACATAAAACACTTTGCCTTCAAAACCTTCGACAGGCACGGGAACCCCCCATTTCAAATCACGGGTGATACAACGTTCGCGCAATCCTTCTTTCAGCCACTTGCGTGCGATTGAAGTAACAACCAAAGGCCATTCGGCTTCGTGTTCATCAATAAAGGCGGACAACTTACTTTCCAAAGCCGGCAAATTCAAGAACAAATGCTTACTGTCTTTGATTTCCAGATTGGAACTGCCCGATACAGCCGAACGCGGATTGATCAAATCCGTCGGATCCAAAACGCGCGTACAGTTTTCGCACTGATCCCCGCGAGCCGCTTCATAACCGCAATGCGGACAAGTTCCTACAATGTAGCGATCCGGCAGGAAACGACCGTCATCAACGGAATACACTTGTTTAATCGTACGTTCTTCAATGAAACCGTTTTCCATTAACTTTTTACAAAAATGCTGGGTCAATTCCGTATTTTGGGTTGAAGAAGAACGCCCGAAATGATCAAAAGACAAATGAAAACGGGAATAAATATCCTTTTGCACTTCGTGCTGTTCCGTACAAAACGTTTCAACGTCCTGATTTTTTTCCAAAGCAGCCAGCTCCGCGGGCGTGCCGTGTTCGTCGGTGGCACAGATAAACAAAACTTCTTCGCCCTTTTGACGCAAAAAACGGGCATAAACATCGGCCGGCAACATAGATCCGACCAAATTGCCCAAATGTTTAATGCCGTTAATATAAGGAAGTGCGCTGGTAATCAGATATTTCGTCATTTTTTTATACCTTTGATCAAAACAAACGGATATTGATTTTTACCCGTTTTTCATACAGAATTTCAAGCATAATTTTGAACGGAGATTTTAAATGTTTTCAGATGTGATCATTATTCGCAACGCCCGTCCTTCAGACATTGATGCCATTATGAAGATCGAATATGAAAGTTTTCTGCCGGGGCTGCGTGAAGAAAAAGATTTGTATCTGAAACGGATTGAAGCTTTTACGGATGGCTTTCTGATTGCCGAAAATACCGTTACCGGACAAATCGGCGGTTATATTTCCAGCGAATTATGGCGGGAAGATCAAGGCGTAAATGCAGAAGTGCTGGCTTTGGGGCATAACCCTCTGACCGTTCACGATCAAAACGGCAAATATCTGTATATCACTTCCTTCGGCACTCTGCCCGATTGGCGGGGAAAGAAAATAGGACTAAAATTGTTCGCCGCTTTGGAAGAAAATATTGAAAATAAATTTCCGCAGGTCGTCAAAACAATTCTGATCGTTTCGGAAAGATGGACGGCCGCCAGAAATCTCTATTTTCGGCAAGGATTTAAAGAAACAGGAAGAATTATTGATTTTTTCATGCCGACCGACCTCCCCGCGGAAGACGCCGTCATCATGATGAAACCCGCGGATTATTGATCGGGATAAAGATCCGGCAGGTATTTTTTTTGACGGACGTTTTTCTTTGTTTTTACTTGCGAAGCGAGATAAAAAGCTTGTAGCAGTTTGCCCGACATTTCTTTTGCAATCGGTAAATGCCGAGCAAAACGGCCCGTGCCGTACAAAAACAGATCCAATTCATTCAAAGCCTCGATGAAAGCATCCGCATGCCCATTAAAACACTCCCGAATATCCGATAAATTGATAATTCGGCGATCAGGGAATTTATCTTTAGCCCAAATCAACAACGCCGCGGCGACTTTTTCCGGATCGGCTGCAAGACAAGACTGCTCGACGGCTTTGATCAACATTTTTTGCCGACGGCGCTTTTTTAAAAAAACAATCGATGCCGAAACGGCGAATAACAACAAAAGCCATCCCCCTGTCATTTTCATAAAAAAATATGAAATGCCGACAGGCGTTTCCTCGACATGAATATCGTTTTCTGTCGACGGCAGAGATTTTTGATCGTCAATCTGACCTCCGGAGGATAAGACGGTTAACGTATATGGCGGAATTTTTGATTCTTCTATTTGATTTGTTTGCGTGTTCAACCAAAAAACTTTTATTTCCGGTAAAATTAAATTTCCGGATTGTTCGGGAATAAAAACAACAGTTTGACGAAGGGCGGAAATAAGCGTTTTATTGAGGGATATCATAGATCTGTCCGTTTTTCCTTTATAAATACGGACATTTTCCAAGTCAGGCGTTTGAAAGTCCGGCAAATATACGGGCAAAGTTCCTTTTGCCGTTAAAACCAACGACCTTTTAACCGGCGAACCTTGTTTAACGGAACCGTTTTTAGGCAAAACACCTTCGAACAGTTCAACATGCTCCGCGGCAAACAAAGGGGAAGGATGAGCCGGCAACGGCTTAACTTCAAAAGAAAACGAAGATGCGCATATTTCAACGCGTCCGTTGACAATTCTGACATCAGGCGGCAAGTCCCGCATGGAAATCATTGTCGGAGCCAAAGCCGACAAACACAACGGCGAGAATGACATTTTACCTGTCGATTTTGCCACCAAGCTGAAATAAAGCGTTTTTACATTATAGGTTGCTCCATTTACGACGACAGTTTCGTCCGGCTGTTTTGAATCCAAAAAAACATCAATATTCTGCCAATTTACGGGAACGACGCTTATATCCTTTAATCCGACGCGATCAAACAGTTTTATCTGAAAAGAAACTTCCTGCCCCATATACAGCGTTTCAGGCGGCGGTACGAACTCCAACAGCAAACGATACGGAGCCGCGCTGACAGGCAAGGCACAAAAAAACAGGCTGAAATAAAAAACAAAAAACCTTACCATTGCGCTCCGAGATGTTTTTCATCAGCATAACGCTTTTCCTGAAATAAAAACAGTATTTTATGACGCAGCAAAGTTAACGGATCTTCGTGGACGGGTATCAGATCATCAGAATTTTTTGTTTGATTTTCTTCGTTTTCTCCGTCATTTGAATCGTTATTTTCCTGTCCGTCTTTATCCTCTTCATCTCCAGAGGAAGGCAAATCGCTTTGCCCTTGGCCGTTATCGGCCGTTTTTTTAGGATTATCACCGGTTTCTTCATCCTGTTCGTCTTGATGGTTGTCAGTTTCTGTTTTTTCGTCGGAATTCGCAGAACTTTTCGAACCGGAGTCCCCATCTTTATTTTTGTTATTTTCTTTATTATCAGGATGTTGTTTGTCGTTGTTCATGTCTTGATTTAAGTTTATCCCTCCTTCGGCCTCCCCTTCTTTTTCGCCGGAATCGTCAGGATTTTGAGTTTCATCATTTGAATCTCCTTCCGGCGTTTCTGACGGCGGTTTTTTGTTTAATCGCCTTGCAATTTCTAAATTCACCTGAGCATTTTCATCTTCGGGACGTATCTGAACGGCTTTTTCCAATAATTCTTGCGCCTTAGGGTAGTTTTGCAAAAAAATCAATCGCGTTCCGACATTGTAAAGCGCTGTAAAATCTTGTGATTTTCCGGAAATTTCAATAGCTTTCATTTGATCTCCGGCATTCAAAAAATGCATGGCGGCGACCGAAGGGCTTAAAAACAGCTCTGTCAGATCAACAGCCGAAACCTTTGAAGGCAAAGCAAAAACAAATAAAGCAATCAAAAGACGCCCTTGCCTGAATAAAAAAGGGAAAAACAACACAGGTAAAATTAAAAACCAAAAACCTTCGTCTCCGACAGATCGGGTATCAGTCAGAGTACTTTTTTCACCGGTAATCAGGTTCGACTTTTGTGCTTTAATTAAAAAGTCGATATCGGAGCCGTCCGTCTGAATTCGAACATAACGGCCGTTCCCCTGTTCGGCCAGTATTTTCAACCAACCTTCCTTCAATCGATGAAATACCGGATTGCCCAAGGCATCAAACATCGGGTTATCTTCTTTTTCAAACAACGGCCCGCCATCAGGAGTACCAACCCCTAAAATGAACAGACGAGTTCCTTTTCCGGCTGCAGATCGAGCAAGCTCAAGCGTTGCTTCCTGCAATTCATAAACATCGTCAGCACCGTCTGTAATTAAAAAGATATCACCGAAATCCGCACCGGATTCTTCAATTGTACGCAAAGCTTCTTTTATCGCACGATCTAATCGGGATCCTTGGGACGGCAGCAAATTAAAGTTTAATAACGGCAAAAGATCTTCAATCGCTTTTTTTTCGGTTGTCGTGGGAACCAACTGATACGGTTCGTCCGTAAAAACAATCAAGGAGGTCGGAACTCCCGTCAGTTCATTCAACAAATCATACGTTTTAAAAACTGCTCGACTGAAACGATTTGGATCGACATCCTTTACTTTCATTGATACGGACATATCTAAAACGATGACTGCGGGCGACTTCGGAAAATAAAGATTTTGCGGACGTCTGACGATACTTACGCCGGCCAAGGCGCATAAAACGGACAAACAAATCAATCCCGACAAACAAATCTTCAAAACTTCTTTAAAACGGACGCAAACACGCATCAAAAGCGGATTTAACAAATGAGGATCAACAATTCCCAACCACGTTTTAACCGCCCTCAGCCGAAAAAAACAAAATAAAACGGCCGGCAATAAAAACAGAAAAGCCCACGGACGAAGAACATATATTTCCATCAGCGTTCTCCTCTGCGGAAAGCGAACCTTTGAGCCGCCCGTTTAAAAACAAGATAAGAAATGATTGCGGCGAAAACAGATAAAGGCCAAAAATACAATTCCGTTTGTTTAATCAAATAAACCGACGCTTCGGATAAAGGTTCGTTTTGTGAAATTTTCTGATAGGCTTTTTCCAAAGCCTGACCGTCATTCACCATGAAAAACAATCCGTTCGTCCTGTTTGCGGCTTGTTTCAAAAAATCCACATCGACGCCGGCGCCTTGTATTTTTTCGGAACCGACACCGATCGTATAAATCGTTACATTTTTTTGCTCGGCAGCCTGTAACGCGTCTTGCGGCGAAATATTTCCCGCATTACTGACACCGTCCGTCAATAAAATAATGACTTTGTGGCGGGCTTGACTGTCTTCCAAATATCGCAAAGACAAGCCCAAAGCATCACCGACCGCCGTCAGAGATCCCAACAGCCCTGCATGTACGCCCGACAACATCTTGTTTAAAGCCGGAACATCTACCGTCAAAGGCATGTACAGATTGGTTTGTTCCGCAAACAAAATGATTCCCACCCGATCATTTTTTCGTTTGGAAATAAATGCAGCGGCGGCTTCTTTAACAGCATCCAATCGACTTTTTCCCTGTTCTCCCATATCTTGATGTATCATGGAACGTGAAATATCCAACGCTAAAATGACATCACGCACGGGAATCGTATAATTCTGCAGTTTATCAGGCATTTGCGGTCTGGCAGCCGCGATTAACAGCAACAGCCACAACCACCATAACAAAGATGTTTTTTGCCCGACAGAGGAAAAAACTTTCCTTTTTTGTGATATTGTTTTTATTTCCGCGAAAAAAGGAACCCTGATCGCCGCTGAATTTTCCCGTCCGCCCTGCGAGGGCAAACGCTGCACAAGAAACGGCAGCGGCAAAAGAAAAAAGACAAAAGGCCAAGCAAAATGAATCATGTATTTTCGACAATCCATTCTTTGGCGGCGGCTATCAAAGCATCTACATTTTTATTTTCAAACCGATCGGGCGGAATAAACATAACGTTTTCAATAATATCTCCCGCTTCACCTTTAAAAACAGGCTTTTTTGTTGTTTTTTCAAGGAATTGACGCCATGTTTTTCCTGTTAATCCGGAAATGTCTGTACGGGGATATTTTGTCAATGCAATACGGCGCATCAATAAAGACAATTCAGAAGATATTTTATAGCTATTACCATTAAATCTTCTTGTTATACTTTCAACTTCACGGTTTGCGTATTTTCTAGCCGTAATCTTATGTTTTTGAAACCATATCCAATGTATCAGAAAAACGCCCGAAAGAACACTCGCCAAAACGATCCAAAAGGTAACCGGCAACGGCCAGAGCGACGGAATCGGCGGCAAATGAATATCCTTTAATCCCGACAGATCTATTCCTTGCGGCTGCATTATTTTTCTCCTGCCATCAGAACACCGCGACGCACGGTTTGAACCATATCTTTATCCGTACGCAGACTTATATAAATGATATGCCTGCTTTTGCAGAAACTTTCCAGATCGCGTCTGGGTTCAACAAACAATTTTTCATATTCGTCGCGCCATTTTTCATCGTCCGTATAGATTGTCACACTGCGACTGCCGTCACTGATTCTGTATGTTCCCGGGGGTGGCGGCGTTTCTTCCAAAATATCAAAGATCTGAATGCAGACGACATCACAGTGTCGCGCTATATAGGTCAGATGTTTTTTACATTCTTCGTCAAAACCGTAAAAATCACTGATGATATAGACGCGACCGCCGTTTTTGCTGACACGACGCAATTCGGCAAAAGCGTCGCTTAAAGGCGTTCCTTTGGCCTTTCCTTCATCATCGGCGGCACTGACAACGGCATTGAAGACTTCCATTAAACGACGCATTTGACGGTGCGGCGCTATTTTAAAGTAATGACCGGAAGACATTATAATTGCGCCGATCTTGTCGCCGTGTTCCCGTGAAGCCCAAGCCAATGCCGCCAAAACACGCGCCGCGACAACAGATTTAAAGGCCTTTCTGGTTCCGAAACGCATACGAGGTCTGAAATCCCCCAAAAAAAGGACAGGACGATCCCTCTCTTCACGATATAATTTTGTATGGGGCTTGCCTGTTCTGGCTGTCACGCGCCAATCAATCAAACGGATGTCATCTCCCTGATGATAAGCGCGTACTTCATCAAACTCCATTCCCCTTCCCCGAAACGGAGAACGGTGCAATCCGACACCTTCCGCCTTTGAAAAACCGAGTGTATCAAAGGATAGCAACGGAACAAACCGTTTTTGAGCCAACAATTCCGGTAAAGAAACATGTATTCCGTCCCCTTCTTCGCTTATGGCGGATGAGGATGACAAAGATGTTCCCGAACGCAAAAATGTTTTTAATTTGTCAAACATTACGGCAACGGCACCCGTGATAACAATAAATCGATAAAGCTGTCCGGCGTAACGCCTTCAGCTTCGGCTTCAAAAGTTAAAATAATACGATGACGCAAAACGTCATGGACTACGGCATGAATATCTTCCGGCAAAACGTAATCCCTGCCGGCCAGCCATGTTCTGGCACGCGCACAACGATCCAACGCGATCGTTCCGCGAGGACTGGCTCCGAAAGCAACCCAACGGGCAAACTTTTCATCATACGCTTCGGGACGACGCGTCGCCATAACCAACTGAACGATATATTCCTCCAATGCGGCGGACAAATGAACGTTCAATGCTTCCTGTCTGGCGGCAAAAACTCTGTCCTGCGGCATAACTTCCATCTGTCCCGTTTGCCCGTCGGCCAACGCTTCGTCGCGTACCAACTGTAAAATCCGTCGTTCTGCCGCAGCATCGGGCTGTCCGATTTTAACGTACATCAAAAAACGGTCCAACTGCGCTTCCGGCAAAGGATACGTTCCTTCCTGTTCAATCGGGTTCTGCGTTGCCATAACCATAAACAATTTCGGCAAGCGATACGTTTTCCCGCCGACAGTCACCTGACGTTCGGCCATACCTTCCAATAATGCCGACTGTACTTTTGCCGGAGCACGGTTGATTTCGTCCGCCAAAATCAGGTTATGGAAAACCGGACCGGGCTGAAATTTAAAATCACCGGTTTCAGGACGGTAAATATCGCTGCCAGTAATATCGGAAGGCAACAGATCCGGAGTGAACTGAATACGTTGATCGTCCCCTTCTATTGCTTCGGAAAGTTTTTTTATAGCTTTTGTTTTTGCCAAACCGGGGGCGCCTTCGACAAGAAGATGACCGTCCGCCAACAAAGCGATCAACAGCTTGTCCACCAGATCGGACTGTCCGACGATACAGCTATTCATATACTCCTTCAGGCGCATAAAACTGCGGCGGGCGTTAGTCATTTCCGTTTTCGATTCGTTTTCGGTCAGCATAAAAAAACTCCTTTTTTATCTTTATTGCTGTTACACTGAAATTATATTATATGATTTCACCGTACGGGACACTACAATTTATGGTCATATTGTCGTTTTATCAGATTTTAATCGGTTTGTTAAATACCGAAAAAACAGATTATGCCGTTTTAATGAAAGACGGACGAACCGTTTCGGTCAATATCGACATGGAATACGTATCGTATAATCCGAACGGCAAAAACGTTTGCGGCATTTATGAAAAAGACGGAAAAGACTTGATTGGACTGACAGAACTGAATTTGGCGACACCGAACATTACACCGCTGTTCACTTTGTCAAACAAAAACATCTTGTATCCGGCGATTTCTCCCGACAATCAAAAAATCGCTTTTATTTCCGAGCACAAAACGACCGGAGAAAAGGAATTACGTGTTATCATGCGCGAAGAATTCGGATGGTTTCCGATGCCTTTTGTAAAACTGGCGGCGACATCCTCTCCCGTTTGTTTTTGCACACCTGATACTTTGATGTATACGAATCAGGACGGAGACTTGGCTGCGGCTTTGATTTCAAAACGCCCCAAAACCGTCGTCATGCAAAAAAAAGGAATAATGCCCGCTTATCACCTCGGGACTCATTTAACGGCCTTTGTTCGTGATACCGACATTATTGTTTGCGGTAATATTTCAGATGAAATCAAAACAAACGGCGTAACGGCCTTATCATTTTCCAATGACGGAAACAGTCTGCTGTATGCTCAAAACAATATTCTTTACAAATATGATTTGAAAGAAAAGAAGCGGTGTCAATTATTTGAAAGCAATCTTCCCATCGTTTTTGCCGTTGAGGTTTGATTTTTCAATAACGCCGCCGATACGCGATAAAAAGAAGCCAAACCGATAAAATCGGATGAAAAGACGAACCGATGTGCCGCATAAAAAAATTTTCAAAATAAATTGACGCGAAAGCCGCCGTAAAAAACAAAATATCTCCTCTCAAAAAACCTCTTTGTTCGGAATCTTTGATTAAAAAAGCCACTCCTGCATAAAGCAATCCGAAATCCGACAAATAAAAAAACGGTGAAATCAAACATCCCGCTGCACATAAATACGCATTTTGAACGGCCGGCGGGCATGATTTTCCCCGCATCAACCTGAAAGCGCCGTACAAAACGCCAAAAACAAGCAATATTTGCAAAAACACGGCAAATCCAAAAGGTGTTTCGCTACAACGCAACAAAGCAAACAAAGAAGAAAACGAACACGGAGCGTTGATTAACGCATTGTTGGCAGAGGTTAACGCCGCGGCAAAAGCGCTTCCTCCGTATCGAAACAAAGACATCAAAACAATAATGGTTGCTCCGATAACGCTGTAACAGGCGGATCTTTTTTGTCCGCGGCAAATTAAAGCGGCGACCACCAAAGCAAATGTCACAGGCTCAATTACACACAAAGCGCCGAAAAAAGCAGCCCATTTCGGATAATCATCAGCTAAAGACAACGCAAGAACAACACCGGCCGCAGCATATATTCCCCATCCTCCCGACAAGAAGCTGAGGAAACCGACCGGCAACGCAAACAACAAAAGCAACGCTTTTGTCACCGGAAACAACGAATGCAACGCAATGCCGAACAAAAACAGCCCCCAGAAAATCCAAGTTTCGCAAAACTTATCGTAGGTCAAAGGCAGCCATGGCACGAAAACAAAGGATTTCATCGGCGATGCAAAAGAAACAAAACGATGATTTACATGAGCCGTTCTATATAAATATTCAGATATTTTTTCGTTTTGATAGGCTTCCGCCGGAGACGTTTTATCTTCCAACAAACGAAACAAGGCATAATCCCCCGCCAGATTTTCCCCCATAATGCGTATCATGCCCTGCTGAGTGCGCGGCAATCCCTCTTCATTATAAAAGGACGTCCTCAGTAAAAACGTATAGGCCGTCATTGCGGCGAAAATAACCAAAAAGATATATTGAAAAAGCTTTTTTTCCTTATCCATTATTTTTATCCGACAGCATAAAAAAGTAACGACGATTTTTGTTTTTGTGATATGATTATCATTAAATTTTTCATTTCTTTCAAGGAGCATTTTAAAAATGGCT
>JAZNBT010000064.1:0-1709 GCA_045587165.1 Alphaproteobacteria bacterium
TGTGCTTCGGACGTTCAGATTTTACCCGGACGAAAGGTGTCTGGTTTGGCATATGGCAGGGGTTTAATGCCGGACGCCGATCTGAAAAAAACGTATTTGCTGCCGGAGCCGGAATCCGTAACGACATGGGGGCAGGCCGGCGGCGTTTCTCATCATGTCATGCATAATCCGGCGTTGGCAGCGAAAATTATGCAGGCTTGGAAAACCTCTGTCGGAACCGGCAGCAACAAAAAAAGCGTACTGTTGGCCGAACCCGTCGGGCAAAAAGGAATTGTCTATACGGTTGATTCGGACGGATATGTTCAGGCGGTTTCCGCAGCAAGCGGGAAAAAAATATGGGGCGTTTTGTTGCCTGAAAAGGGGGCCGCACGGCGGGTCGGTACAATCGGATCCGGATTGGCTTTGGCGGACGGACGTTTGTTCGTTTCGTTGGGAACGGGGCAAGTGGTCGCTTTGGACGCCAATAACGGTACGGAATTATGGCGCGCGGAGCTTCTTTCTCCCGTTCGATCCGCTCCGACCGTTTATGGCGGACGGCTGTTCGTTGTTACGGCGGATAACCGTTTGACGGCTTTGGCACAGGATGACGGTCGGACATTGTGGCAGCATTATGCTTTTTTGGAAAATGTTTCCTTATTGGGACGTGCCGCACCGGCGATTGATAACGGAATCGGTGTGGCTGTTTTCGCTTCCGGCGATGTCATAGCATTTCGTCCCGAAAACGGCAGTATCTTGTGGACAGAATCTCTGAGCGGAAATCGGACGAATAATTCCGGTGCCGAAATCAACGATATTCGCGCGCGCCCCGTTATTGACGCAGATAAAGTCTTTGTCGTTTCCAGCGGCGGATTGCTGTCAGCCTTGGATTTAAAGAACGGCGGCGTGATTTGGGAACGTGAAATCGGCGGCATTAATCAACCTTGGTTGGCGGGCGATGTCTTGTATGTTGTTTCTTCTTTTTCCGAATTGACGGCGTTGGAAGCGGTTTCGGGGAAAATTTTGTGGGTCAATCAGTTGACGCAATGGCGTGATCCGGAAAATAAAAAGGGACGTTTGTTATGGACCGGTCCCGTTATGGCGGGGAACCGTTTGATCCTTACAAATTCGGACGGCAAAGCAATCGCGGTTGCGCCGCAAACGGGCACGATTATCGGTTGGGATGATATTGATGATAAGGGGACGTTGCCCCCGATCGTTCTGAACGATACATTGTTTTTTATTACAGAAAACGGAAATTTGATAGCGTACAAATAATGACGGCAGTTATTTCTTTGGTCGGCAGAACGAATGTCGGCAAATCAACTTTATTCAATCGGTTGACCGGACGTAAAAAAGCGTTGGTTCATGATCGTCCGGGGGTGACCCGCGACAGGCGCGAAGGGGCGGCCATGTTGTTCGGTTGTCCTTTTACCGTTGTCGATACGGCGGGGTTGGAAACGGGCGGAGAGTTAGCCGATTCCATGTGGAAACAAACACAGAAAGCTTTGAACGCTTCTGCCGCCGTTGTTTTTATTGTTGATGTGCGAGCCGGAGTTACGCCGTTGGATAAAAAGACTGCCCAGACGTTGCGCAAAATCGGCAAGCCTGTCATTTTGGCGGCAAACAAGGCCGAAGGAACGGGGTTTGCCATACAGGATTTATATTCTTTAGGGTTTGGCGAACCGCTTTTGATTTCGGCGGAACACGGATTGGGAATGAGCGATTTGTTT
>JAZNBT010000065.1:0-1887 GCA_045587165.1 Alphaproteobacteria bacterium
TGCTGCGCAAAAAATATACTCGGCTGTTTCCGCATCGGGGCTTACAAACCGAATGAGAGAGGTGAAAAAAGCTCCGTCATCCGTTTATCTTACGGAAACGGTTGAAAACACCGCCGTTCTTGTCGAATGCGGCTTTATTTCAAATACGGATGACTGTCGGCTTCTAACAGACGAATGCTACAGACAAAAGCTTGCCGTTGTTTTACTTTCTGCGCTTTGTGAACATTGATGCGAATCTTTTGGCTCCGGTTATTGCGGAAAGTATGCCGTTTGAATACGGATATCTGAAAATGTACAGATCCTTAAAGTCATCTGATCTGTATATCCCCGACTGTTTCGTTACATGGCGTTCTTCAACTGTTGTCGCCTTTTCGTTGAACATCGTTTCGGGGATCGCAAAAAACATGGAGGAGAGGATCTGCTGCATATATTCAAAATTGTGTTCCGTTCCGAATATCTGCGGCAAAATTATCTGTTTTTCGAACGTCATGCCGATCTTCTGCGTTTCTGTCTGAAAAAACGTCATGCGGTTTTTGTAAGTATCCCGTATAATACAGCCCTGAGGCCAGCCCGTAAAAGATCCAACAGGCTTTGTTTTGGCGGAAAAAACAGCTTTCTTGCCTGTGCCGCATCTTGTATCTATGACTGTTTTTGCCTTTATATTTACGTCCTGTTCGGTCTTTGCGGTAAAGCCTTCGGCGGACGGCACAAGCGATCTGATCTCTGTGTTTTCGGCAATGTTCGTTCCGTTCAACGAAAGATATGAGCCTAATTTCTCCGCAAAAGATACTGCGTTTAACGTTGCACCCCCGAACTCCGTATATACGGCTGAATCAAAATCAAAGGAAAAATCAGCCGAGGGTTCGTCAGATGTTAAAAAAAACGACTCTATATCCGAAAATTTATCAACGGTAAAACGCCTTTTCAATAAAGGTCTGTCTTTCGGTTTGTCCGAGAAAATAAATGATCCCCGTCGTTTAAAGCTTTTTTCACCGACTGCCTTTGTTATCTTTTCCAATTCTTCGATCAGGGCGGTAAATTCTTCGGTCAGTTTTTTTACGTTAACATCTTCTCTTTTTTCGATCGATATACCACCGTCCGTAAAAACCACATCCTTGCCGACAGATGTTCTGCCCGAACCGACAGTGTTTTTTTCAACAACGATTATTTCATTTTCCCCGTCATTTAATTCTTTTGCGGTCAAAAGCCCCGCAAGTCCGCCTCCGATTATGAGAATGTCGCAGGATACGTCGTTATTTATACTGTTAAACAATAAAAAAACCTCTCTTTATGAAATTCTCCATATTCATTCTTTCCCTTTTTCTTCCGTTTATTCCGCTTGACATTGACAAAACGTTATGCTATACTTTTATATATCTGAATATGAAGGGATAATTATTGTTTTTATGAATAAGTATAAAGTTGCGGATACCGTTCTTACGATACTTGTTATCGTCATCGCAATTGCCGCAGTTGTTGCCGCTGTTGTTTTTACATTTCGCTGGGTAGCAAGCCACAAAGAACCCGAAGGCCGTGTTTACAAGAGCGTTAAAATATATGAGAAGGAGCTTGTTGCAACGCCGAAAGCCGTTGACGGCGAAAATGTTATAGGCGTGTATTTCAAAGCACTCGATTCATTTTCGGGCATAGATATCACCTGCAACGCTTACGAGGAAAGCTCGATAGATATTCGTATTTACAATTTTGTTACCGATTATGCAACAACGCTTCTCGGTGAATCTATCGAAACCGCATCCTTTTCCGATTATGCTGACGGCGCAAAGCTTGCGGTCGGATTCGGGACATTGCCTGCGGGCGAATATCTCGTTGTTTTAACATCAAAAACAAACGCCTTGATATCCTGCGGCGATTATCAGTCTAAAGAAG
>JAZNBT010000066.1:0-45197 GCA_045587165.1 Alphaproteobacteria bacterium
TTCTTTTGTGTTTACGGGGCTTTCCTTGTCCGCGCAAGCCCAATATACGTCCAAATCGACCTCTTCTTCTAAAGCGTCCGACAAAACAGAAACAACTGTCAGCACCCCGAAAACAGGAACAAATCCGTATACCGGAACAAGCGCGGCACGAAAAGCGCCGGCAGCAAAAACAAATCCGTACACCGGAACAGGTGCGGCACAAAAAGCGCCGGCAGCAAAACAGCAACCGGCTCAAGCGACATTTCGTCCGCGTCCTCAGCCTGCTGCCACGCCTCAAACGGCAGAAGACGACGAACTTCCTTCGTTTGACGCTTTGGAAAAATCGGGAACGGCCGCCTCTAAATCCGCACCGGCGGCAGACGTACCTCCTCCTCCTCCGCCTAAAGGGGAAATCTGGTTTTATATTGTCAGTAAAACGCCGAAAAAGCCTACCATTTGCACTTGGAAAGTCGTTTTACAGAACAAAACCGACACTTCCATTACCCGTTTAAAAATCATCTATACACTGCTTGGCGAAAAGATGCCGATGACTTTTTCGAAAATTGCGCCGAATGCTTCGGTCGTAAAAACGCACGGAATATATTCAGAAAAATGTCCCGCGTTGGTTCAGTCAAAACCAAAAATGGAAGTTGTTGCTTGTAAAATGGGACCCGTTGCCGATCAGGATTGTCTGAAGTACATTGTTGTAAAATAATCTGGATAATCATTTGTGATTTGCTTTTTACGCCGTTTTTTACTTTGGATAGGGATTTTTCTATGTGTTAGCCGAACTGTTTCCGCAGAACAGGTCATTCAATTAATCCCGCCGACCGAATCGGAAAACCCGATCGAAACAACCGTTCTGTCTTCGTTGGATAAGACGCTGTACGCACAAATTTTTTCCCATTTGGATAACGGTGCCTATAAAGAAGCGGAAATTTTATTGGAAACAGTCGAAAACGATTTGTTAAAAAGCTATGTTTTAGCTCGAATTTATTTGGCGAAAGAAACGGACCCCACCAAAAAACAATTGAGCGATTGGCTGAAAAAATATGCCGATTTGCCGATTGCGGAAGAGATATACAATCTGGCCGCAAAGAAAAAAGCCCCGTTACCGCGAAAAAAACCTTCTGATCCTGCGGCGCATATGGCGGCGGGAGTCTGCACATCAATACGGATTGCGGATCCTATCGATTTAATTTTTTTCAAAAAAGTCTCTTACGTTCCTGAAACGTATCGAAAAAAAGTACGCATGGGAATGTTGTATTTTTCTTCGGCGATCAAACGCGGTAAAACATTAGCCGCAAAATTGCATTTAAACGACAAATACGTCAAAAAATACCTGTCACAAAAAGACCGTGACGATTCTCTGACGGCATTGGCTTTTGCTTATTTTATCGATCGACAGGATAAAAAAGCCTGGGAAACGATACAAGAACCGTTAAAACGTGCAGACATACGCAATCCGACGGCTCACTGGGTCGCCGGCTTGACGGCATTTCGCCTGCAAAAATGGGAAGAAGCCGAAAAAGCGTTCAAGACCTTGACCGATCATCCGAAAGCCATTCCGACGCAAAAATCGGCCGGAGCTTTTTGGACAACGCGCGTTTTGTTAAAAACACAAAAATACAAAGAAATCACGTCTTATTTACAACAAGCGGCAACAGCCGCTCCGAATTTCTTTTACGGTATTTTGGCGCAACGTGCTTTAGGTTGGCCGATCGGTCATTCATGGAAAAATTCTTCATCGGAAACACCGGACACAACAGCCGTTTTAAAAGAACCCGGAGGCCGCAGAGCGGCTGCTTTTATTCAGATCGGTCAAATGGAAATTGCGGAAAAGGAACTGATTAAGCTTTATGCCGAAAAGAAAAGCCTGCGTAAACAATTATTGGCTTATACGGAATCCATCAAAGAATATCCGGATTTGAACGTACGATTGGCCGCTTTATCGGGCGAAGTCGAAACCCCCGACGGAGACAACGCCCTTTATCCGTATCCGAACTGGACTCCGACAAACGGTTGGCAAGTTGAAAAGGCATTGGTGTATGCCTTTGTTCGACAGGAATCATGCTTTAAAAACAAAGCGTTCAGCAAAGCCGGTGCACGTGGCGTCATGCAGTTAATGCCGTCAACGGCTCGTTTGATGGCACGTAAACTGAAGGAGCCGTATCAACTCAGTCGATTACATAGAATCCCTTATAATTTGATGATCGGGCAGGAATTAATCAAAACACTGTTAAATTACAAAGCAATTGACGGCAATCTTTTAATGACGATCGCGTCTTATAATTGCGGACCGAAAAATACGGTCAAATGGCAAAAACGCGAAGATTTCAAAGACGATCCTTTAATGTTTGTCGAAGGCATCCCGTCACGTGAAACGCGCGGTTTTGTTAAAAAAGTCATGGGAAATTACTGGGTTTACCGCAGTTTGTTCGGTCAGGATTTATCGTCGATCGACGATGTGTTAACGGGAAAATATCCGGTTTACAAACCTGAATAATCCTCATCCTCCAACGGCGGCAAAGAAATATCATGTATAATGTTGCCCCATATTTGCGCCGGTAAACTGCCGCCGGTGACTTTATTCATAGGCTTTTCATTATCATTTCCGACCCAAATTCCCGCGGCCAAATCCTGCGTATAACCGATGAACCACGCATCACGATAATTTTGTGTTGTTCCCGTCTTTCCTTTGGCAAGCACTGTCGGATTGGCTTTTTTTCCTGTTCCGTTTTGAATAACGTCTATTAAAACGGCATCCAATTCGGCAATATAACGCGGATTAACCAATCTGGCTCGTCCGCTGTCCGAACGGGCATAAAGCACCTGTCCGTTTTGACCGAGTATTTCCTTAATTCCGTAAGGAGTAACCGCGAATCCTCCGTTTAACAAAGACGCATATGCGGATACGGCATCAATCAAACGCGTTTGACAAACCCCCAAAGCAATCGCTCCGTTCGCTTCACAATCCGATTCAACGATACCGAATTTTCGGGCATTCTTTAAAACGGAACGTACACCCGTTTTTATCGCCGTCGCTACGGCGACCGTATTCACCGAATGAACCAAAGCGTCATGCAACGAAATACGACCATAGTATTTACCGTTAAAATTTTTAGGACTCCAACCGTCAAGATAAAGCGGTTTGTCTTCAACAATATCCGCAGCGTTTGCTCCTTCTTCGAAAGCGGTCAGATAAACAAACGGTTTGATGGCAGATCCGATTTGCCGCCGCGCTTCGACCGCACGGTTAAATTGGCTTTGACGATAATCCTTTCCGCCGTTCATTGCCAATACGGCACCGTCTTCGGCCATAATGACACCGGCGGCCTGAGTGACATTTTTTTCTTTTGCTTCGGAAGAGTTTAACGCCGTTTGAATTTCCCGATCCAACACGGTCTGCATTTGCGGACGCAATGTTGTTTTAATGGCAATATCCTGCCCGATACCGCCGAGATAAGCTTCCGCCTCGTCAGCAATCCAATCCGTAAAATAAAAAACGGATTTATCCTTATCTTTATCGGTTTTTGCTCCTGTTTCGGCTGCGTTTAAGGCTGTTTTTGCAGAAACGAAACCGGCCTTGACCATATTTGCCAAAACCAATCTGGCACGTTTATCCGCCGCCTGCGGATGCGTCAAAGGATTATAACGGGTCGGCGCTTTTAACAAACCGGCCAAAACAGCCGCCTGATACAAGTTCAGATGCTTTGCCTTAACTCCGTAATATTTTTGAGCGGCCGCTTCTATGCCGTATGTCCCCGCACCGAAATAAACGCGATTCAAATAAACGGTTAAGATTTGTTCTTTTGTCAATCGGTATTCCAACCAAAAAGCCAGCAACAATTCCTGAACTTTACGTTGAATCGTTTTTTTGGAGGAAAGAAACAGATTTTTGGCGACTTGCTGAGTTAAAGTGCTGGCGCCTTGAGCTTTACGACCTTTTAGCACATTCACGACAACAGCTCGCGCCACGGAATAAAAATCAATTCCGAAATGCGAATAAAAACGCCTGTCTTCGGTAGCTATAATCGCCTGAGGAATATAATCAGGCAACCGCTTCAGTACCACGGGTCTGCCGTATTGAGCCCCATACGAAGCGATTTCCGATCCGTCTTCCGCCAAAACATAAATTTTAGGCGCACGGGTATTTTTAACGGCTTTTTCAATATTCGGCAAGGTTGCGGCACAATAACCGACATAGACAACGACACTCACTCCCGCAGTGATCACAAATCGAATCGTCCAACAATTCAGAAAAAAACCTTTTAACAGTTCGATTCCTTTTGTTAAACGCGAAAAAAGCCGTTTTTTCGCCTTTTTTCCCGACTCGGCGGATTTTTTATGTTTTTCCGTTTGTTTCCTTGTCTTTTTTGTCATCTTTTTTAAATAGGTTACTATTTATTAATAAAGCTGGAACACAATCAAAACATAGACCCGAAGAGCTTAAAACCAAGTTAAATTCTAAGGATGTGATCTCATGACAGCCGCGTTTGCCCCTCAAAAGAAAGTATCTTTGAAAATAGACGCCCCACTGTATTCTTTGTTGGAAAAACAGGCGGATGAAACAGGTGTCGGATTAAACGATTTCATCCAACAATTATTGACGGATGCTATGGACAACTGGGGCGATTACTGCGATACGCTGAGGCGGTTGTCGTCTGATGAAGAACCCAGACACCTTTGTTTTAAATAACTTCGGATTATAAAAAAACCGATCTGAGTGATCGGTTTTTTATTTTATCTTGTTTTAGCCTTCGCCATCAAAATCGCGGTATCAAATTGCGGTTGATGAAATTTATCCGGCTGATTTTCATAATGCTTTTTCGCGCTCGGCGCACGAGCGAGCAAAGCGGTTATTTTTTCTGCGGATTCTTTATTTACCGCGACATAATGTCCGCTTTCCAAAATCTTCGGATCTTCGGAAAAATAACAACTGCCGTCATTGTTCAAACACAGATCTTTAACAATATGCGCCGCGGATTGAGAAACGGCATACGTATCCGTTTTATGATCGCCCCGGTCTTCACGGCGCTGCATCATTTCCACCTGATACGCTTCATCATAAGCTTTCTTTACGGGTTCATTATCATACCATGCCAAAAAAGCCGCCGTACGCGCATGACCGTTGTTCAATGCGCCGTCTTCATATAAAGCATATTCGAAAGCCCGTCCGATTGCGCGATTGTCCGGTTGACGGCAAAAAGCGAACAAAGGTTGTTCGTTTCCTTTTTCCATCATCTCCCCTAACACTTGAGCCGCCGTTGCCTGAGCATCAGCCTCAACCGCGCGAGTACGCATAACGTTCGTTTTGATCGTTTCTTTACGAGGACGCTTATCATCGCTTGCATCATATTCGCCGCGTTCGAACTGACCGGCATGACGACATTCATGTATCAAAACGCCGACTAAAACATCGTCTTTGCTGACGGGATTCAAAACAATATTTTTGTTTTCCTTATTACATCCGCCGTTACACCCGAAAGCAAACTCCATTCCCAACTTATAACCGGCCTTGCTGGCGATTTCCAAAGTTTGCCGGCCCGTTTCGGATTCAACGATTTGATTAATCATTGACGTAATCCGTTCTTGTATCACCTTATCCCCGACGATTTCAAACGGCGGCTGCAAATTTTGTTTTAAAGAAGCCCCTTCTGCCTGAACAGGAACGGATTGTTCAAAATCCTGTTGCAATACGGACATTATTTTTTGCCTTTCTTTAAATTAGTGGATACATAATCGGCGATCGTATAGCCCAAATCTTTCAGCAAACGCTGTTCCGCGCGAACGACATCGGAATAATCGTCCCCTTCAACAGGAGCGATCAAAGTCGAACGAGACCGATAAACAACATTACCCGAATTTGACAGAATTGTCCACCATACATCCAACACGGCTTCTTTATCAAAAGTCGCGTCAAATCTTAAAACTTCGACGAACAGACGATACGGAAACAAATCCCTGTTCAGATTTATTTGTTTGGCCGCCTGATATCCCATACGCTCAGAAATGGATCCCGCCAAAACACGCGGAAAGACATCACCGATCTGTTCGGCCCAACGATTAAATTCGGAAGCGGTCAATGTCACGGAGTCCGGCTGACGAATAACGATTTGCGGTTTATCCAAATAATTCGGCATAAAAACGTTTTCGATTCCGATCAGCAAATTATCCGCATTTTTCAACGTTACGCTTTGCGACGGCAAAATATTACTGTCCAAAACATAAAAAGTGGAAGGACGAGAAAAGCCGCACGCGCTTAAAGCGGCCGTTAACGCAAAAATCAGATAAAAACGTTTTTTCATCGGGATCCTCCTTTTCCTCTCAACAACGCTTCGGGGTGACGTTCCAAATAATCCGACCAATTACGCAAAGACTGAGCCGCCGCACTGAAATCACGCAACATTTTATTTAAATCCAACATTGTTCTGGAATCTTCATCAAAAGATCCCAATGTTTTCTCAACTTTCTGCGATACAGCGGCCAGAGAATGCGTCAAAACCGAAATATCTTTCATAACCGAAGGCGTATCATTGTTAATCAGTTTTAGTAATTTATCGGCTTCCAACAACAACGTGTTCATATTTTCCATAGTTTCCCGCAGCGGTAGTTTTTGCAATGTCTGTATTAATTCTTCGCTGGTTGACGGCAAAGTGGGAACTTCGATAATTTTCGGATTATGACCCTGTAAAACGACCGGCGTATCGGGATAGAAACTGATTCCCACCATCATCTGTCCGGTTAAAATACTCTGCATTTCCAATTTTGCGCGTAATCCTTTGGCGATAAGATTATCCGTTATTTCGCGCAAATCTTCTTTCCGACGGCTTTTAACATCCAAAACGATGAAATTATTCTGATTGATTTCGACATATACGGGAATTTGCAATTCCGTCGTTTGCAGATCCGTCACCAAAGAAATTCCGATAACTCTGCCGATTTGCACCCCGTTAAACATAACGGGCGAACCGACATTCAATCCTTTGATCGATCCTTGGAAATACATCACGTATTTTATGGAACGGGAAAAAAATCTGTCTTGATTAATTAACAGAAACGTTGCGATAAAAACAAAAAACGCCGTCAGAATAAAAACGCCTATCAATCTCGGATTTGCTTTTTGAACCATTATTCTTTTCCTTATTTTTGACCGCGGGTTAAAAAATGTTCCACCGTTGCGTTCGGCGGATTTTTCAATAATTCCGTCGGATTGCCGTAAGCGATCACCGTTTTTGTGTTCACGTCCAGATAAATCGAATTTGTGGCAACGGCGAAAATGGACGGTAATTCATGCGTAACCATGACAATCGTCGTATGCAGATTTTCTTTGATTTGCAAAATCAAATCGTCCAGATTTTTGGAACTGATCGGATCCAGACCGGCGGACGGTTCGTCAAAAAAGACGATTTGCGGATCCAAAGCCAACGCTCTGGCCAATCCGGCGCGTTTTTTCATACCGCCGCTGATTTCGGCGGGATAATAATCTTGAAAACCGCCCAACCCCACCAAATCAAGTTTAAGCGCTACGATATCTTTAATTTCGGCTGACGTTAAATTCGTATATTGTTCCAACGGCAACGCAACGTTTTCAGCCAATGTCATTGATGACCACAACGCGCCGCTTTGGTATAAAATACCGGCCTGACGCATACAGGCATCTCTATCGGCTTTGCTTGCGCCATTTCCCCAAAAAGAGCGACCGTTAAAAATTTCCGTTCCCTTTGCCGGCATTTTCAACCCTGTTAAAACGCTCAGCAACGTACTTTTCCCGCAGCCGCTGCCCCCCATGATAACGAAAACATCTTCTCTGTTCACGGTGAAGGAAACGTCACGCATAATAACGTTTTCGCCGTAAGCCACCGTAAAATCCTTTATTTCCAAAAACGGTCCGACCATAATCACACCCCGAACATGCTTAGAATAAAAGTTAAAACGGCCGTCGCCACCGTCATCCACACGATCGAACTGACAACCGCGGACGTTGTCGCCCGTCCGACGGCGGAAGCGTTGCGTCCGCAATTAATTCCCTGATAGCATCCGCACAAAGAAATAATGACCCCGTAAACAGACCCGTGAAGGATCCCTATCAAGATATTTTTCATGCTCAAAGCTTTTAAGGTCATACGAAAATAATCTTCCGGCGACAAATCCAACATGAACACGCCGACGAAAGCACCGCCCATAATGCCCATTACATCGGCATAAACGGTCAGCAACGGCATCATCAAAGACAAAGCCAATACGCGTGGCAAAACCAAAAAATCGAACGGAGAAATTCCCATCGTTTTCAACGCGTCAATTTCCTCGTTTACCTGCATGGAGCCGAGCGTTGCCGCATAGGATGCCCCCGTCCTGCCGGCCATAATCACACCGCCCATAATCGCGCCCATGACACGCGTAACGGCAATGGCAACCAGACTTGAAACATAAATCTGCGCCCCGAACATTTTTAACTGAATCGATCCGACAAACGCCAAAATCAAACCGACGAGAAAACAAATCAAAGAAACGATCGCAAACGCGTTAACACCGGCTTCCTGAATTTCGGCCAAAATATCCGTTTTACGCACAACGGCCCGTTTCATTAAAAAACGAACAAGAGAAGCGTACGTCTGACGGGTAAACAAATAGGCCGTTTTAAGGGATTCCCAAATTCGCAAAGCCATATTGCCCAAAAAAATCAAAAAAGATTCTCTTTGAACCATCTGCCTCGTCCGCACATGTTCAGGAACGGAAAAAGCCAAATCCAATAAAGATTCCACGCCTTCCGGAAAATTCGAAAACGTATAAGTTACTTTATTTTTTTTGCATAAAGAAAGAATATCCACCAAAAATGCTGCCAATTGACTGTCCCAATCGGCAATATCCCCACCATTTAAAACAACGCTTGTAAATTCGGGGGAAACAAAAGCATTTATGATTTCCGTCCTGTTGTCGACAGACGCGTCAAGCAACCATTCTCCCGACAAAACAAGTTCCGCGGAACGATTTTGTTCGTCCCTTTTCAATACGACCGCGGCAGACATAAAAATCCTCGTTTTTTTTATCAATTCACCTGTTGATCCGCCAGCGTCAAAAAATCCAACGGAGTTAATTCGTACTGTAAGATCAGATGCTTGATTATATCAGGATATTTAAACGGCTTATAGGGGAAATTTATTAATAAATGAGCTATGGAATACCCTCTCATTTGGTTATTGGAACGACGGTATTTCGCGCGCGCAATTCTGTAATTTTCAAAATACCCGTTTGTATTCAGATAATGGATCTGACTGATTACCGCGTCATACAAAGAATCGAAAACTTTGATCCGATATTGAGGACCTTCCTTTTGTTTTTCATCGGGAACGATGCCTTTTCCGTCCCAATCCCGCTGATTGAATACGGCATTGTATTCACGCGCATACCGACTGGTTCCGAAACCGGAATCCTGAGCGGACATTGTCAAAAGCAATGTCGGCGTAACGGCGTCGACACGCGGGATCAAGGTATTAAACAACGTATCCAAATCATCGGACAATTTTACGTCATACCGTTTAATCCATTCCCTCAGTTCGTCCATGGATTGTTTTGACAAATCGCCGGTATCGTCGAATTCCCGCTTCAAACGCATAACCCGTTCACGTTCGGCCAACAGGGCTTCGTTTGCTTTTAAAATAACGGGCAACATCATTTCAAAAAATAATGCAGGCCGCTCTTCGTCGTATTTTTCCAGATTAAAGTCCTTGGGAACGGAACGAACGAACAACCTCGGTACGGGCTGTTTTTCTTTTAGTTGATGGATCATATCATAGTTGTATTCCCGAAAAACCCGTTGCAGCTGCGCCGTTTTAACCGGCGGAACAAAGTTGCCTTCCGCCGTTTTTTCGACAACAGGAATCTTTTCCCCGAAAAAATGTAACGCAACCGCCGCCATTCCGGCGATTAAGAAAAGCGCACAAATAAAATAAAGCCTTTTTTTATTCATATTTTTCCTGCCCGACAATCCGTGCCATATCCGTTAAATTCATTGCCGACTGAGCCAGATAAAACCCCATCCCCAACAAATGATTGGGAACGAACTGCGTTTCCGCCGCACCGTTTAAAATGATCATCGGTTCCAGAAGTATTGCTTTTTTCAACGAAAACAGAGCTTTTTCCCATTTGTTTTTCAAAACTTCCTCCGAAAACAGATCTTTAAAATCCTTTTTCAAATTGCGCAGCGTTAAAAAATAAACATACGCCTGCCCTTTGATCTCATAAAAAACGTCGTCGGCTTCGGTATCCCAAATTTTTCTTTCACCTTTTACGACCCGATCGTCTATTTTGCCGATACACTTTTTTATGTTTTCCGCCAACGCATCAAACATCCTTTTCAAAGCGTCCGGCGATGTATTAAATGTTTGATTCTTTTTTTGCACTTCGGCCTCATATTCCAAAATCAAATACTTGGCCGCTCTGTATTTTTTGACCGAAGAAATCGCCGGTTTCCATCCGTCGACATGCCACACGGCCACCGGATAATTCAATCGTTCCGAAGCTTCTTTCAACTGTTGCGCCTGAGGATTCAACGCGGCGAAAGTCTCTGTTATTTCCTGCGAGCCTTTTATAATACCCGTCTGAAAAGCGGGCATGTTATCCAGAATCGCCGCGGGGAAAAAAAACGGCAAATTCGGCGTAAAAGCATGCTTATCCGTTTCCCGTTCGATCAATTCCGCCAAAGTATTCAGCGAACGGATCCGGTCTTCCTGCACTTTTTCGCCCAAACGGGGATTCACATCAATCCGGTGATACAACAGCGCCCCTGCCGGATAATATAACACGATAAAAGCAAAGATACCGCCCAGAGCCCAATGCCACCATTTTACAACAAAAGAAACGATTTTTTCCTTTACCGGCGGTGTAAAATCAGCTCCGGATTTCAGAAATATTTTAATCTTTTCCCACAAAACGGCGAAAACAGCCGCCGTATTTTTAAAAAAACTTTTTGCGGCCTGCACGGTTTTATTCCATTTTTCCTTCATTTTTCAGCCTTGTTCAGCAATCTGTATCTCTTTATTATCATACGCGATAGCCGATAAAATGCCACTTAATTTATATAAGAGAAAAATTTTTACAAAAAAAGTATTTCACTCCTTGCGAAAAGAAAACATGTTCCTTATATAAAGCTGCGATAGTTACCGAACTCGGTTAAATTTAAAAGGAAAAGAGGTTTTTTTTATGGGAAAAGTAATCGGTATTGACTTAGGAACAACAAATTCCTGTTTTGCTATTATGGACGGCAAAGACGCCCGCGTTATCGAAAACGCCGAAGGTGCTCGTACGACGCCGTCAATGGTTGCCTTCACGCAAGGGGGCGAAAGACTGGTCGGACAGGCCGCAAAACGCCAGGCCGTCACCAATCCGGAAGGCACCTTCTTCGCGATCAAGCGCTTGATCGGCCGCCGTTTTACGGATAAGCAGGTCGAAAAAGCCAAAACATTGGTTCCCTATCAGATCATCGCCGGCGAAAACGGAGATGCATGGGTTGAAGCGTATGACAAGAAATATGCTCCCAGTCAGGTTTCCGCCTTTATTTTGCAGAAATTGAAAGAAGACGCCGAAGCTTATCTGGGCGAACCGGTAACGCAAGCCGTCATTACGGTTCCCGCTTACTTTGACGATTCACAGCGTCAGGCGACCAAAGACGCCGGTAAAATCGCCGGATTGGAAGTTTTGCGTATCATCAACGAACCGACGGCGGCCGCTTTGGCTTACGGTTTGGACAAGAAAGCGACCGGCACGATCGTTGTTTACGACTTGGGCGGCGGTACGTTCGACGTGTCCATTTTGGAAATCGGCGACGGCGTTTTCGAAGTTAAGGCCACAAACGGCGACACGTTCTTGGGCGGTGAAGATTTCGACGCGCGCATCATCAACTATCTGGCCGACGAATTCCAGAAAGAACAGGGCATCGACCTGCGTCAGGACAAACTGGCCTTGCAGCGCTTGAAAGAAGGCGCTGAAAAAGCCAAAATCGAATTGTCTTCGGCACAGCAGACGGAAATCAACCTGCCGTTTATTACGGCGGACGCTTCCGGCCCGAAACATTTAAACATCAAATTGACGCGCGCCAAAATGGAATCTTTGGTCGAAGACTTGCTGGAACGCACAAAAATTCCTTGCGAAAAAGCGTTGAAAGACGCCGGATTAAAAGCTTCCGACATTGACGAAGTCATCTTGGTCGGCGGTATGACCCGTATGCCGAAAGTTCAGGAAATTGTCAAAGATTACTTCGGCCGCGAACCGCACAAAGGCGTCAATCCGGATGAAGTCGTCGCATTGGGTGCCGCTATTCAGGGCGGTGTTTTGAAAGGCGACGTCAAAGACGTTCTGTTACTGGACGTTACGCCGCTGTCTTTGGGTATCGAAACGTTGGGCGGCGTCTTTACGCGCTTAATCGATCGCAACACGACGATTCCGACACGTAAATCGCAGGTGTTCTCGACAGCCGAAGACGGACAGACGGCCGTAACGATCCGCGTGTTCCAGGGCGAACGCGAAATGACGGCCGACAACAAACTGTTGGCGCAGTTCGATTTGGTCGGTATCCCGGCCGCGCCGCGCGGCATGCCGCAAATCGAAGTCACCTTTGACATCGATGCGAACGGCATCGTCAACGTATCGGCCAAAGACAAAGCCACCGGCAAAGAACAGACCGTTCGCGTTCAGTCTTCCGGCGGATTAAGCGATGCCGACATCGACAAAATGGTCAAAGACGCCGAAGCCCACGCTTCCGAAGACAAAAAGAAAAAAGAAGCCGTCGAAGCCAGAAATAAAGCCGAAAGCATGATCCATGAAACGGAAAAGAACCTGAAAAATCTGGGGGATAAAGTTTCTCCGGCGGATAAAGAACAGGTCGAAGCCGACATCAAGGCGTTGCAAGGCGTTATGGAATCCGGCGACGTTGCTACGATCAACGCGAAAACGGAAGCTTTGATGCAGTCTTCGATGAAAATCGGCGAAGCTTTGTACAAAGCGCAACAGGAAACGGCGGCGGCCGGCGCTCAACCGGGCGCGGATGCGTCAGGTTCTGCTGAATCCAAACCCGACGAAGGCGTCGTAGATGCTGATTTTGAAGAAGTCAAAAAAGACTAAAGCTTGATAACTTATAGCCGTTCGGAGTACAAACAAGTCCTCCGAACGGTTTTTGCGTACCTGATATAAGGTTGATAAAGATATGGCTAAACAAGACTATTACGAACTGTTGGGCGTAAACAAAGACGCTTCCGATGCTGAGATCAAAAAAGCTTACCGGTCCATGGCGATGAAATATCATCCCGACCGCAACCCCGGTGACAAAGAAGCCGAATCAAAATTCAAAGAAGTCACGGAAGCCTATGAAATCCTCAAAGACGGCCAAAAACGCGCGGCATACGACCGCTACGGACACGCCGCTTTTGCTCAAGGAGCGGGGGCGGGCGCCGGATTCGGCGGCGGTTTCGGCGGATTTAACTTTGATTTCGGCGGCGGCGGTTTCGGCAATATCTTTGAAGACATTTTCAGCGAATTTATGGGCGGAGCCGCCGGACGCGGACGGTCTTCCCAATACGCGGGACGCCGAGGGGCGGATATTCGCCATGATATGGAAATCTCGCTGGAAGACGCTTATACCGGCTTAAAAAAGGAAATCGAAATCCAAACGGCCGTCCGTTGCGACGAATGTGACGGAACGGGAGCCGCCGAAGGATCCAAAGCGGAAACCTGCGAAATGTGCCACGGTACGGGACGCGTCCGCCGTCAATCCGGTTTCTTTATCGAAGAAAGAATGTGTCCGACCTGTCAGGGAACGGGTCAGGTCATCAAAAACCCCTGCAAAAAATGCAAGGGCTCGGGAAAAGTTTCTCAGAAAAAAGTTTTGGAAGTCAACGTGCCGGCGGGTATCGATTCCGAAAACAGAATGCGCCTGTCCGGTCAGGGCGAAGCCGGATCAAACGGCGGTCCGAACGGGGATTTATACATTTTCGTTCACGTAAAACCGCATCCGATTTTCAAACGCGACGGGGCGGATTTATACTGTGACGTACCGCTGTCGATGACGACGGCGGCCTTGGGCGGGAACATTGAAATTCCCTGCATCGACGGATCAAAGGAAAAAGTCACGATCAGCGCCGGAACGCAATCCGGCGAAGAAGTCCGCCTGCGTAAAAAAGGCATGTCAATTTTGCAAAATAAAAACGTCGGCGACTTATTCGTCCGTTTCAAGGTTGAAACACCGACCAAACTGACGGCGAAACAAAAAGAACTGCTGAAACAGTTTGACGCGGAAAGCCGTGAAAACAGTCCGGAATCAAGCGGATTTTTCGAAAAGCTTAAAGATTTGCTGAAATAATAAAAACCATTAAAAAAGCCTTTGAATTATCAAAGGCTTTTTTAATAACGCGATTAACAACCATCTTAATCGGTGATTTCTTTGCTTTCTCCGTTTTTTTATAAAAAACTTTTCTATGGCCATACTAAAAAAACAAGATTTAATCAAGGTTTACGGATTGAATTTTCCGACGTCATCTCTTACCATAAGAACAAGTTTATTTTTGAAAGGATTTTTTTCATGAAAATAGGCGTGACGGGCTGTGCGGGCAGAATGGGCAAAATGCTTTTAAACCGCGTTTTAACAAACAAAGACTGTGAATTGGCCGGCGGTTCCGAACGCCGCGAAAGCGGTTTTATCGGCCGCGATATCGGCGAAGTGTTGGGAACGCGATCTTTGGGGGTTTCCGTTACGGCTTATCCGTTCGAACTGTTCAATGCCTGCGACGCCGTTTTGGACTTTACCGCTCCCGCCGCAACGGTGGAACACGCGAAAATCGCCGCCGAAACGGGAAAAATCCTGATCGTCGGGACAACGGGATTGAATGCGGAACAAATGGAAACGTTGGAAAAATGCGCGCAGAAAGCCGTCATCGTCGCCGCCCCGAATATGAGCGTCGGCGTCAATCTGTTGTTTGCTTTGGTCAAACAGGCCGCTAAAGTTTTAGACCCGTCTTATGACATTGAAATCGTTGAAATGCACCACAGAAACAAAGCAGACGCCCCGTCCGGAACGGCATTGGGCTTAGGCATCGCCGCCGCCGAAGGACGCGAAGCAACATTAAACGAAGTCGCCTGTTACGAACGTCACGGCAACACGGGCGTGCGTCCGACGGGTGAAATCGGATTTGCGGCTTTGCGCGGCGGGGACGTCGTCGGCGATCATACGGTCGTGTTTGCGGGCGCCGGCGAACGCATCGAATTAACGCACAAGGCTTCTTCCCGCGAAATCTTCGCCGACGGCGCGATCAAAGCGGCTTTGTGGGCGAAAGACAAACCGAACGGACTTTATTCCATGCAAGACGTCTTGGGATTAAAATAGCTATATTGTTTTTTTAAACCGCTCCGTTATTTTAAATAAAGGAGGATGAAATGGATACAAAAGCGCTTTCCAAACTTACTTACGGACTGTACGTTGTCGGTACGAAATGCGGCGATAAATTCGGCGGCTGCGTCGTTGACGCCGTCATGCAAACGACGACGCAACCGCAAACTCTGGTCATTTGTTGCAACCAAGGAAGCAGAACGCGCGAATGTATCGAAGAAACCAAGGAATTCACGTTGTCCGTTTTATCCGAAACAACGGATCCTTTTATTATAGGCAACTTCGGTTTTCAATCCTGCCGGACGGCGGAAAAATGGGAAAAAGTACCGTACCGCTTAATGAACGGTCTGCCCGTTTTAGATGACGCGGCGGCTTATCTGCACTGCAAAGTTTTGGAAACAAAGCCTTTATCTACTCACACGCTGTTTTTCTGCGAAGTGACGGATGCGCAAAACGGTACAGGCAAAGCGTTAAGCTATACGGCGTATCAGGAATCATGGAAGCAAAAAGTTATGGAAGCCTTTAAAACAGGCAAATGCTCGACACAAAAAGGAGAAAACAAAATGACGAAATGGGTTTGCAAAGTATGCGGTTACGAATACGAAGGCGACGAATTGCCGGCGGATTATGTTTGTCCGGTCTGCGGCGTCGGTCCCGACGAATTTGAAAAAGTCGAAGAAAAATCCGAAGCTCCGGCGGCCAAAGCGGAAAAATGGGTTTGTTCGATTTGCGGATATGTCTACGACGGCGACACACCATTTGAAGACTTGCCCGACGATTACACCTGTCCGGTTTGCATGCAGCCGAAAGAAGTCTTTGTAAAAAAATAATTGCTGTATTTTTACCGAAAACACCCTTTTGCCAGACAGATTAAAAGGGTGTTTTTTTATAACTTATCTCCATGTTTTTCAAAAAGATTGACCCGAAAAGGAAACATTTCTATTATTTACTTAATTATTTTTAAAATATCGGAGTCGATATATCATGTCTTTTTTCTCGGATCTGTTCAAAAAAAAGCCTAAAGAACCACCACCGCCCAGAACACGGGAAGAAATGGAAAGTTCTTTGGAAATACGCGAAAAAGTGAATCATCCCATCAAAACTTCCAACGGTATTCTGCAGCATTCCTACCAAAGAAGAAGACTTCCGGAAGAAGAAGAACAAAAGCTGTTAAAGGAAACTTTCGATTTGATCGCTTCCGTTCCCGCGGGGAAAAAACTGTTGGATGAAGTGGCTCAGGGCGGTTATGATATTTACTTTGAAACCTTTTGCGGCTCTAATTTAGGCTGTATGTACAGCGGCAATAAAAAAATCATGCTGTCGCCGCCGTCTCATGGCAGTGCTGCGGAATTAGCCGCAACGGCGTTTCATGAAATGACGCACGCCCTTCAACAGGAACGTACCGGCTATCTTGGCAATAAAAGTTCCGATTTGACACTTGCGGATCAATTCAAATTCCACCGCGCGGCCGAAGCCGCCGCTTGGACGGAAGAAGCAAATTTCGCATATCAAATCAAAGACAAACATCCCGAAGTCGAACATATGGTCAACAGATTTCCGATGTATCGGGCTTTTGCCGCTGAAATGGAACAATCCGGCGATAAGGGAAAAGCAGGCGAAGCCGCTTTTAAAGCATGGTACGGCTTTAAACATTATCAGGATTCCTATGAAGACAATCACGTCCGGAATTTTTCTTATTTTATGGATCAAAGTTATGCCAACAGGAAAAAAGCACTTTTCGATACGATTCCTTCGGAATCTGTTTTAGAAAAAGTCTTCATTTCAGATGAACTTCGGCAAAACATTTCTCCTGATTTTTTAACGTCAAAAGAGGCTTTTTCCGTTTCAGATTATGCGATAAACAAACTGAACGAAAAATCGGCTTTATACTTTAAGGGATTTAAAGATCCTTCCTTGGGCGATATGTTTTCTTATGAAACAGGGGAAAGACGCGCACCGCAGCAACAGCAATCAAATGAAGTTGTTGCCGCATCATTGCATCCTCATAAGTCGATGATGTCTGCTTTAAAACAAATAAATCAGGCGGAAAAAACGAAACAGCTTATCGCAGCAAAAACAAAAAACAGAGCGGCACGACATTAAACCGCTCTGTCTTTTATTTTTTTCCGTTCAACATCAGAACGCCAGTTTTTTACCGGCTAAAATGTGAACGTGCAAATGCGGAACTTCCTGTCCGCCGTCACGTCCCGTATTCATTACCAGACGATATCCGTTTTCGGCTAATCCCTGTTCGGCAGCAACAGTGCCGACCGCCTTAAAAAATCCGGTGATTTCTTCAGCCGACGCGTTTGCGCTGAAATCCGAAAAATGAACATAAGCACCTTTCGGAATCACCAACAAATGCACGGGCGCTTTGGGATGAATGTCTTTAAATGCAATCGCATAATCATCTTCGTAAATTTTATTGACGGGAATATCCCCTTTTAACATCTTCGCAAAGACGTTGTTTTCATCATAAGCTGTCATTTTCTACTCCTTCGGACGGGAATTTTTTTCGGCAATGCCTGAAATCCCCTCTCTTTGTTCCAAAACATGAAAAACATCATCGGGACAAACGCCGGCATTCGCCCACAAAACACATAAATGATATAATAAATCGGCGCTTTCCGAAATAACGTGATCTTTGTCGCCTGCGGTGGCGGCAATAATTGTTTCGACGGCTTCTTCACCGACTTTTTGCGCGATCCTTCCCGTTCCCTTTGAAAACAGTTTTGCCGTATAAGACACGGTCGGATCCGCGTCTTTGCGATCTTGAATTGTTTGGTATAAGCGTTCTAAGACACTCATGTTTCATCCTTTCAACACGTCAACGGCTTCGCGAACGGTAAAACGATTGTCATAAACCGCCCGTCCGGCGATTACGCCGATAATATTGTTTTTTTCTTCCGCTTTACAAGCCCGAATGTCATCCAGCGAAGAAACCCCGCCGGAAACGATAACCGGCGTTGACACCGACCGGGCCAGTTGTACTGTAGTCGCCAAATTCGGCCCGGAAAGAACGCCGTCGCGAGCGACATCCGTATAAATAATCGCGCTGACACCCGCGGATTCAAATTTTTTTGCCAAGTCAACCGCAGTCATTTGAGCCGTTTCCGCCCAACCTTCAACAGCGACAAAGCCGTTTTTAGCATCAATACCGACGGCGATTTGATTTGGAAATTCCAGACACGCCCGTTTGACAAAATCCGGATCACGTAAGGCGATTGTTCCCAAAATAACCCGTGAAACGCCTTTTTTCAGCCACATTTCAATCGTTTCAAGGCTGCGTATCCCGCCGCCCAGTTCGATTCTGACATCAACGGCCTTTAAAATTTCCTCGACCGCCGCCGCATTTACGGGCCGGCCAGCAAAAGCCCCGTCCAAATCGACGAGATGAATCCATTCCGCCCCTTCAGAGGCAAAGGATTCCGCCTGTTTAGCCGGATCATCGTTAAAAATCGTAGCTTGATTCATATCGCCCTGTTTCAAACGGACGCATTTTCCTTCTTTTAAATCAATGGCGGGAAGCAAATACATGATAAAACTAAAACCTTTTTTAATGTTTTTCTGCTTATGTAAGATAGACTGAATCAATATACAAAGGTATCTGATGAATTTGAAACGTTTTTTCTTTATTTTACCGATATTATGTTTGTTTCAGATGCCTTCTGCCGCTTTCGGCAAGACGGACACGACGATCGTCATCGACGAAACGGAGGCGACGCCCGTATATGATTCGGCGGCAAGCGAACTTGCGCAAAATTTATTTACCTTTGACCCGAAACTGGCTCCGATCAAGCTGGAATTCGTGGATTTCAAAATCAATCGCAACAGGACGGCCGACGAATGGGGAAAGGATATCGGACGATATAATTTCAAATTATTCGGCTGTAAAAGAGCGGAAAAAAACGTCGTTTTAAATGAAGGACGCGCCATGCGCCGCGACATGAAATTCGACAATGTCTTTTTCGAAGAAATGAACGAATTGTTCCCTGTCATCGTGCGCAAAGATAATCCTTATTTCCCGTATTCCATCAGTGCCGAACGGCCGGATTTACTGCCAGGATATGTTATCACGGCAGAAATCAAAGATCTGTTTATCAATGTTTGCGACCAATATGACTGGCGGACGCGTACTTATTCCCATTTGCGCAGCGGATCCGCTGAAATTCAGGTTTTATGGCGCGTTATGACGCCGTTCAACCGCAAACTGTACTGGGAAGACGTCACCCGCGGCTATGCCGAAATTCAAACACCGGTCCGCGACGGCGAAGTCCGCTTGATCGAAAAAGCGTTCGGCGACGCTTTGGTACGCGTTATAGGTATGCCGGGTTTTTTACAAACCATGCGCAAAATTCCCGATCCGAACGAATTGGAAAAGGCTAAAGCCGATTTCGAAGCGTTGGCGTACGAACACAAAAAATATAAAAAGCTGAAATCCTCTTATCGGCGAAAACGTATGATCTTTTACAACGAGCGCGAACGTGAAAGAACGCTGAATGATCTGGAAAAAATCATGGGCGGCGATCGGAATTTGGCCGAAGGACTTGAAAAGGGTCTCGGAGCGCTTCATACAATGGAAGAATTGGAACGATTGCTTGCCGAAGGAAAGACACTCACTCCCGAACAATTGGAACAATTAGAACAAGCGCGTCGCGAATTGGCCCGGCAAACCGAAAAAAGTTTGAAAACAGGTGAAAACCGCGGTTTAAGCGATTCTATGGAATCCGGCGCCATGGACGAACGCGGTTTGGGCGATTCCATGGGATCCGGAATTCTGGCTCGCGGTCTGGGTGATTCCATGGAATCAGGTTCTATGGACGGACGCGGTCTGGGTGATTCCATGGGATCCGGAATTCTGGCTCGCGGTTTGAAAGACAAAGATGACGGACAAGGATTTTACGCCCGTTTGTTGAAAGAACCTCCCTTGGAAAGAGGGTTGTTCGGACGTATGTTGCCGGTTATTCCTTTAGCTCGTTTTTTGGAAGGATATGACCTCTCCTCCGCTTTGGAAAGAGAAGACAACAAACTGGGATTTGTCGTATCCCCCGTTGACGGCTGGATAACGATTGATAATCAAAAACCTTTCCGTTACCTTTCGCCGATCCGTTTATACCGTATCCGGTCCAGCGTTGTTGCCGTAACGAATGAAGAAGAAGTCGGATCCGGTCTTGTTATTTCGCCGTCGTTGATTTTGACGAATTACGAAATCGCTAAAAAAACGACCTTCGTTAAGACGGAATTTTTAGACGGACGCGTTGCGCGTTCCATGGTATTGCGTGTCAACAAAGACAAAGATGTCGCATTGTTATATATGTCGCCGTCCGAATTCGACCGATATAACTGGCCTATTCCCCTGCGGCTCGATTTACCCGACGTCGGCGAACCGTTCTATGCCATCGGAACCCCCATGCGCGGCGGTTTTGAAGGCGCCATGGAAAAAGGCAAAGTCGCCGGATACCGTTTCAGCGATACAGGTGTTGACATATTAACCAATACAAATGTTCAAAGCGTTTCTTTGGGCGGTATTTTGGTGGATGAAAACGGCAACGCGATCGGGTTAGCTCACGCAGGTAAAAGCCTGATCGAAAGCCGCGACGGATTTATTCCGATAGGCGATGCTTTTGATACTTTAAAAGTCCGTATTCGCGATCGCGATATGGATGAAACGCCGACTCAAAAAGCCCGTCGGTTACGCAAAATGCGTGAAAATTACATTAAATAGTCGTGTCGGAACAAACCAAACGATATCCTTCGCCGTTACCGGTTAAAAAGGAAATGCCCGTCGTTTCCAATTTTTGGCGCAAACGATAAATATGCGTTTCCAGCGTGTGGGTTGTAATTCCGTTACCGTATCCCCAAATTTCACGCAGTAACGTTTCCTTATCAACCGGTTCGTCACGACCGTAAAGGTAATTCAAAATCGCCGCTTCTTTTTCCGTCAATTTAATTTCCGTATTTTTATAACTCAGCGTTTTTCCGGCAAAATTAAATTTCCAACACCCTAAAGTAATTGAAGCGTTTTCGCTTTGTTCAAATTGAGCGATTGCCGCAATTAATGCCGTCAAAAAAACGGACAAACGGATCGGTTTTTGAAAAATTTGAACATCCGTCGCATCAAAAGGCAGTGTCGTTAAATAAAAAAACGGCGTATTGTTTTTAACAGCGGATAACAATTGATGTTGCTCCAGCGTCGGATCATCCGCAATCAGTGCGGAAAAAGATTCACTTTGAATGAAACGGATCGCTTCGTCAAAAGAGGCCGTCTCGACAACTTCCTGAGCAATATCCAACACACGGATTTCACCGGCTAACGCCTGGCGCGGTTTTTCACGGGACGAACAAATTAAAATCTGACGCATCTTTTCCTCCGAAGCAACAAAGAAATATCATAAAAGAGCTTTTTCTTTTTTCAAATAAAAATACTTGGCATATCTTTTGCATAAAAACAGGAAAACAAGGGAGGATGAACATGTTAAATACGGAATTTACTGTTGATATGGCTGTTTGGCAGGACGGCGTAACTTTTCAATCCGCATTGGCATCCAAACCGGCAGGAACATTTGAACTGCCGCGTACGATACGCAAAAACCCGTTTTCGCAAACATTGAACGATAAAACGGAAACAACACCCGTCGCCCATACGGCGCAAGAGCCGGTTAGCGTTAAACCGACGGTCGAAAGTCGGATTCAGACACCCGTCCTTTTAACCGCACAGGAACAAAGCATACAAAATCCGGTAAATCTTTCCGCAAAGATACCGGAAATCCCCGCCTCCTTAAAAGATGTCGAAGACTTAACCCCCTTTATCGTCAGCGCAAACACGACCAAACCGGGCAGCCGTTTAAACGAACAACTGGAAAGAACGACCTTTTCCCAAAAACCGAAATCCTTAGTCGGCAAGGAATCTCCTTATAATCTGTCCGACGAAAAAGTTAAGGCCCGAGAAACGGCCAAAACGGCGCGCACGCTGAAAGGCCCCGGCAACGCCAAAGTTTTTTCGATGGATACGGTAACGCGATACAACAACAATCAAACGAAATTCGGTGTCGCCCAACCGTTGACGGTCAGCGCTTCGGATCAGGCGAAACAACTGCGTATTGAACAAATGAAACAACAGGCCAAAGCCAAAACAATTAATGAAACAAATACGTCTTTGGCGCAAAAATCAACGACTTCCAAACCGCCCGTAGATATCGAAGCCATTCGTTCCCAAGTCAGTACGGAAGGCTTCGGCTATAAACGCGACAACCTGCCGATCGGATCATCGGAAAAGACATCCGCCGCCGCCGCATGGTTTCCCGAAGCGATGACCCGCCAGCTTGACGCCTACGAAGCGGCACGAAAAGTCGCTCAACACGGTGTTACGTCCGAAACGGCAAAAACGAATTTAAACGTATAATCTTTTAAATGTTTTCGGTAATAAAAAAACCCCTCCGTATTAAACAGAGGGGTTTTATTTCGTCATAAATTATTTCTGCGATTCTTCAGCGTTGAATTTAATCCATTTTTCATCCGCTTCGTCTTCGGTGGTGATAGCACCCTGCGGGCATTCGGAAATGCAAACGCCGCAATCGATGCAGGTATCAGGATTGATAACAACCTGAGAATCCACTTCAACGAATGCGCCGACCGGGCAAACATCTACGCAGGTCAGGCATTTTACGCAGGAATCATTAACAACAGAAGCCATATTGAATCTCCTCAAAACTAGTTTTGTATGACGTAAAAAAATAATAAACGCTTTTCAAGGATTTTCAACATTTAATCTTCAATAAAAAAGTTTTTTCAGTAGAATGTGCTGTGAAATCTTTGACGATAAAAAAACGGATGACGAAAAAAATGGCAAAAGAAATAAATCCGCAGGAAACGGCCAGAGCTAAAGCGTTTGAACTTTGGATGAACGCTCCGAATCCGATGGTGACGTTTTTTAAAACGATGGATGTGACGAATTTAGTCAAAATCAGCGAAAAAAAGCGCTTAAAATTCAATATGCTTTTTGACTGGTGTATCGGAAAAGCGGCCGCCGGCGTAAAGGAATTTTATATTTTGCCCGTTGGCGGTAAGCTGATGCAATATGATAAAATTGCCGTGAACACAATCGTTAAAAATAAAAACGGAGAAGTTAATTCTTGCGATATTTCATATTCAAGCGATTTGGAAACGTTTAACGGAGAATATTTGAAATACACTTCTTTGATCGCAAGCAGTTGTCAAGACAGGGATTTATCCGCCGACAGCATGGTTATAGGTACATCGGCAATCGTCGATACGGAAATAGACGGGGCGGTCGGTATGAACAGCGGTATTTTCAATAATCCGTTTTTGATTTGGGGACGATATAAAAAAAGGTTTTTCCGATATTATTTATCAATCTCGTTTCAGTTTCATCATACGCAAATGGACGGAGCTCACGCCGGTCTTTTCCTTGCGAATTTGCAAAAAGAGATTAACGGTTTAAAACTTCCCTTTTAATCGATTCAGCGCGCGGCGGTCGCGTTTGGTCGGACGACCTGAACCGGCTTCGCGATATTCAAACGCTTTTTTCGGCTGAGGGGCGATATTTTCCGTTTCTTTCGTCTGCTCGTAAAGTGTTCGGGCAATCGGCGCGCCGACTCTTTTTTCAACAAAGCCCGTCACGCGGACAAAAAAGCGCATCGTGCCGCGCAAAATTTCCAATTCGTCGCCGATTTTGATATCGCGACTGCATTTCAGGACTTTTTCATCGTTGACGGCGACATGACCCCCGACGATCATCTCCTGAGCCGTCGCGCGGGTTTTTGCAAAACGCGTAAAATAAAGCCACTTGTCGATTCGCTGAGAATCGATCATTTCTTTTTCAACGCCGCCAAGGCCGCAAACGGCGAAGTCATATCGATCGGCTCGGCTTTCGGTTCGGCTTTGCGTTTTTTGAATTTCGGCTGGATCATCAGAATTTCAGTTTCCTTTGTTTCTTCACCGACCGTTGTCGTTTGTTTTTCCTTTGTGACTTTAAAACCCAAAAATCCGAATACTTCTTCGGCTTCGTCACGTTTTAATCCGGCAATCGACAGTAATTCCAACGGCAAAACCTGCGGTTTTCCTTTGTCCTGACGGGTAATTTCACGCAACTTTGCGGTAAAGCGTTCCATTACGTCCACACGGATTGCCCGCGTGCCGGCCAAAACATATCCCTGAACCAGATAAAGCGCCCGCGGTACGCCGCGTTCGACGGCGAACGACATTTTTCCGTCAACGGCGAAACCCGTCGCGTATTGCGTTTTATCGAACCAGACTTTCCATAAAACAGCGCAAACGCGCTGTGCCGTCGGCTTCAACAACATCGGGAAAAACAAATAATCGTGACCCAAGCGCATACCGCATTTTGCCAGAACTTTTTTATCCGTTTCGTTCAGACCTTTGATTAAATCGAATACTTTTTCACGCGGCATCGTGCCTAATTGTTCGGCAACCTGCCATAAAATCCCGCGCGCCGATCCCGAAGCGTTTTCTTCGTCCAACGTGCGCAAGGCCGTAAACAACGGCGCGATCTTGTTTGCCAGATAAACTTCAAGCCAAACGTTCAAACGTGCCTTCACCTGTTCCAAAGCGGCCTGATCAATCGTTTCATAAGCGCTGACGGTAACGGTCGGATGTAACATATCGCGTCCTTTAACGATTTTTCCGATCGACTGTCCGCGCCATAAAACCGTTGCGTCGTTTTCCAATGTAAAGGCATCATCCGCCGCCGCCGCGATCGCGGCCGTCCGGTTTTGAAATTCCGCCTGCAAAGCCTTTTCCGCCGCAGAAATCAATACACGATCGGCAAACTTTCCGGATCCCGTAATCGGGGCGAAACGCAGCCCTTCCATTTTTCCGACAGACTGTCCTTCGACTTCGACCGATCCGTCCTCTTCAATTTTTGTAAACAATTCTACCTGTGTTTTCATACCTTTTACCAAAACAGATGTGCGCTTATCCACAAACCGTTGAGCCAGTTTCTGATGCAACGCATCCGACAATCTGTCTTCAACGGTTCTTGTCATGTCCCGCCAGTACGCCGACCGACCGATCCACTCTTTTCTTTGAGCAATATACGTCCAAATTCTGATTCCTGCAATACGTCCCGTAATAACATCGATATCTCCGTTCGTATTATCCAACATTTTAACTTGTTTTTCGAACCAGTCTTGCGGCAATTCCCCTTTATCCAACATCAACCGATAAAGTTGGAGCAACAATCGTGCGTGAGCTTCGGGCGTTACCTTGCGAAAATCTGGAATTTGGCAAATATCCCACAACAACCTGACGCGTGAAGGGTGATTTGTCAGCCTGACGATACCCGCGTCTCGAGCTAAAATTTCCAACACCTGCTGATCTTCCGCTTTGCGCGCGCCGGTCAAGCCGGACAAAGACGGCCGGACATTCAAGCTGTAAATCAGAGAATCCAAAGACGCCGTTTTTAAATCCGGATTACGCCAAAACAAATAAGACAAAACTTCGAACCTGTGTTCTTCGATCCGGTCGATGACGTCCTGCGTCAAAGCGGACGCTTCGGCCGCCGCACCGAACGTTCCGTCTTTCATGTAGCGACCGGCTCTGCCCGCGATCTGCGCCAGCTCCGCAGCGGATAAAGCTCGCATTTTTTGTCCGTCGAATTTACGCAAAGACGTAAAGCAGACATGATTTATATCCATATTCAGTCCCATACCGATGGCATCGGTTGCGACCAAATAATCAACTTCGCCCGATTGAAACATATCAACCTGCGCGTTTCGCGTGCGGGGACTTAAAGCCCCCATAACAACCGCCGCGCCGCCCTTTTGCCTGCGAATTAATTCCGCCAAAGCATACACATCCTGCACCGAAAAACCGATAATCGCCGAACGCGGCGGCAAACGGGTAATCTTTTTTATTCCCGTATAGCTCAACTTTGAAAATCTGGGACGCGTTTCTATTTCGATTTCAGGTATCAGCTGTTTTAACAACGGCTTGACGGTTTCAGCCCCCAAAAACATCGTTTCCCGTTTTCCGCGGGCATATAAAAGCCGTTCGGTAAAGATATGGCCGCGTTCCGGATCGGCCGCCATTTGAATTTCATCCACGGCCAAAAAATCGACCGGCTGCTCCAAAGGCATGGCTTCGACCGTACAGATAAAATAAGACGGCTTTTCCGGCATGATTTTTTCTTCGCCGGTAATCAAAGCAACAGCTTCCGCCCCTTTTGCGCGGACGATCTTGTCATAATTTTCGCGTGCCAACAATCGCAAAGGAAAACCGATCATACCGGTTTTATGCGTCAACATTTTTTCCACGGCCAAAAAAGTCTTGCCCGTATTTGTCGGGCCCAGTAAAGCGGTGATTGTTCCGTCCGTCATCGAAAAAACTTTCAAAAAGGGGTTGAAATTCGGGCTTACATTACTTAATTAAAACTCGTTTGTTAATCTGGAGGTTATAATGTCGGAAGAAAAAATGCAATTTCAAGCCGAAGTCGGCAAAATTTTAGACATCGTCGTCAATGCGCTTTATTCGGACACGGACATCTTTTTAAGGGAACTGGTATCCAACGCGTCGGACGCCTGTGACAAACTGCGTTATGCCGCGATTATGAAACCGGACATCGCCAAAGGCGACGGCGAATTTAAAATCGACATCACCCCTGACAAAGACGCGCATACGTTAACGATCGCCGACAACGGCATCGGTATGAACAAACAGGACTTAATCAAAGACTTAGGATCGATCGGCCGTTCCGGTTCCGCCGAATTTTTAAACAATTTAACAGGCGACAAACAAAAAGACGCTTCGATTATCGGTCAGTTCGGCGTCGGTTTTTATTCGGCGTTCATGGTCGCCGAAAAAGTTGAGGTCCGTTCCCGCAAAGCCGGCGAAGATCAAGGTTGGTTATGGACGTCTTCCGGCAAGGGATCTTTCACCGTTACCGAAGAAAACGATGTTTCCCGCGGTACGAAAATCACGCTGTATCTGAAGCAAGACGCCCATCAGTACGCCGAAGCCGCGGAAGTTCGCCGTATCGTACGCCAATTTTCCGATCACATATCCTTCCCCGTCATCATGCACTACATGGGCGAAACGGAAACAATCAATATGGCCAGCGCTTTGTGGACGCGCAATAAAACGGACATTACCGATGCGCAATACAAGGATTTTTATCGTCACATTTCGCACGCTTTTGACGATCCGTGGGATATTTTGCACTACAAAGCCGAAGGAACGATTGAATATACCGCATTGATGTTCATTCCGACCAAAACGCCTTTTGATATTTTCCAACCGAACCGCAACGCGCAGATCAAGCTTTACATCAACCGTGTATTCATCACCGATCAGGTGCCCGATATGTTGCCGAACTATCTGCGCTTTGTCCAAGGCGTTATCGATACCAAGGAATTGCCTTTAAACGTTTCGCGCGAAATGCTGCAAAAAACGCCGATACTGGCTAAAATCAAAACCGGTGTCGTCCGCCGCATTTTAAATGAACTGAAGAAACGCTCTGAAAATGAAAAAGAATATCTGACATTCTGGAACGCTTTCGGCGCCGTTTTGAAAGAAGGCATTTTCGAAGACACCTACAATCGCGAAGAAATAGCCGAACTGTGCCGTTTTTATTCCACGAACGGCGACGAATTGACTTCTTTGGCCGATTATATTTCCCGTATGAAAGACGGACAAAAGAGCATTTATTACATTACCGGCGACAACTTGGGCGTTTTACGCAACAATCCGCAATTGGAAGGCTTTGCCGCCCGCGGTATCGAAGTCTTATTGCTGACGGATCCGATTGACGAATTCTGGCCGCAGGGACTGACTCAATTCAAAGAGAAACCTATCAAAGCCGTTAACGCTGGCGCTCAGGAATTGGAAACACTTTTGATCACCGATCAGTCGGACAAGATTGAAAAAGCATCAGAATCCGATTTGGAAGCTTTAAAGAAATTCATGAAAGAAATCGTAGGCGACGACGTTAAAGAAGTCCGTACAACCGAACGTCTGACAAAAAGCCCCGTCGCCCTGTCGACCGGCGACGGCGAAGCGTCCATCCATTTGGAACGTCTGATGCGCCAACACAACCAACCGTCTTTATACGTTTCAAATCGATATTTCGACATCAACCCGCGCCACCCGCTGATTAAAAAGTTAGCCGCCAAGGTCGCGGCGGGCGACACGGGCGATACGAACAAAGCCCTTATTCAGGTTTTATTCGACCAGGCCAAAATTATCGAAGGCGAACCGATTAACGATCCGGCGGCTTTTTCACAACGCGTAACGGATTTTATGATGGCTGCCGTAAATTAAAAAAAAAGCCCCTTTCGGGGCTTTTTTATTAACCGTTTTTTTATAACAAATTCAACAGCTTATCAAAAGCGGCCTCTACACCTTCGACGTCCGTTTTATTCAAAGCCAGTTCCGTTGTCTGTTCCATCATAAACAACGTTACCAAAGCTTTTTCCATTTCGAACAATACCTGATTCAAATAAATATCCTGCGTAATTTCATCGGCATAAATACACAGACGCATATAAGCTTTTAATTTTGCCGTTTCGACGATTGTTTCTTTAAAAACATCGGATTGCTGTTCCTGCTGTTGCGCGGGTTGATCGCCGTCCGTAAAAACAACCGCATCAATTACTCTCAGAACCTGTTCAAATTGAGGATAAACCAATGTATCGTTTTTCTTTTCAAACGGATCTATCGCATCAAAATCTTCCAAAGCTCCTATATTTTCCTCGATTTTTTCCGCGGAAAGCGAGGCTAAACCGTCCAAACCGACGGTCTTGTCAAATTCTTTTAATAACGGAGAAATTTTGGCTTCCGACTTTTTTGCCAAAAGATTCAATTCCACATTATTCGTTTTAGAAAACGTTTTAATAAAACCGAAAAACAAGGGAGATTCATCTTCCGAAACGGGCAATTCTCCATTTAAATATGCGGTCAAACGAATAAAAGCCTCGTTTTGAACGGCGTTGATTTGTTGTGTATCGTTTTGTTCCTGAGCCGCCGCGAATTCAGAAATCAGTTCCTGTTCCGTTTTCTGTGAAAAATCCATACTTACCCTCCGCATAAAAAACGCTTACAGTATAGGGAATCATCTGTTGAAAACAAATAAAAAAAAGAAGGCTCAACGGCCTTCTTTGTTTCTTTTAAGCGCTAACGACGTAATCGCGTTTTTCGAACTTTCGGCGCCTTTGTTCAAGAAATCACGCACCTGACCGGCACATTCCTGTCCTTTATTAATGACATTTTTAATCTTATCGCCGGTTTTATCGTCCTTTTGAGCTCTTTTCCTTTTTTCTTCTTCAGATTCTTTTGTCCCTTTCGGTTTTCCGGAACCGTGCGTCATAGGAACGCTGGAAACAAAGTACGTCCCGAATGTAATGGCCAAAACCGCGGCATCACGTTTAACTTCCGTAAAAGATTCTTCCCCGCGCAGCCATTTACCCGTTGTTTTAATCAGCTGTTTCAATTCGGGCAGAATCAACCAAGACGCTTTACCGACTCGCACCGCCCCTTTAACGGCAGGAGCACCGGCCACATCACAGGCGGCCGAACAAATGCTGATGGCGCCGGAAGTCGTTGTAAAACGAGCTTCTTCCTTATTTTGTTTAAAGTAATCGAAAAGACTTTTTATTTCGCCCTTTTCTTTGGCGATTTGAGCCGGTTCAAGCAAAGACAAAGACTTTTCGCATGTCTTATAGGCGCACATACCGACGACACCCGGTAACCCGAACAATTTAGCCGCCAAAACAGTACGAGTAATATTTTTTGCACTGTCACGGATTTTTGTATAAACCTGCCCGTGTTTGGCTTCCATTCTGGCGTCAAACTTTTTCCATCTTTTATCTATGGCGTTCAAAACGGGAACGGCCTGCAACACTTTTTCCCGTCTTTGATGCATACGTTCCTTCATATTCATTACGCCGCGTGTCGTCGAAGACAAAAAATCTTCCCACGTACCCGTTCCGATTGATAAACTTTTCAGCTCGATACCACTGCCGACTAATTCAACCATTGTTCCACCGTTTTAAAGACATGTTCTTCACATCATATAAAAACTTTTATAAAAGGGCAAAGCTTTTTCGACAAAAATTTTTCATTTTTTTCGCTAAACTTCTTCTTTTAATCTTTGACGCAATTGATCCGGAGCCGTTCCGCCATAGCTTTTCCGCGCGTTTAAAGAAGCATAAACATCTAAAACGGCATAAACATCTTTCGTAATTTGCGGACATATCCTCTGCATTTCCGTCAAAGGAACATCCGACAGGCGTAAAGAATTCTTTTCGGCGAATTTAACAATTTGTCCGGTGATATGATGAGCCTCTCTGAACGGGATAGCGGCTTTTTTAACCAACCAATCGGCCAAATCCGTTGCCGTCGGAAAACCGTTTTCCAACGCTTGACGCATATTTTCCTTATTTACGGTCAAGCCGTCAACCAAAGCGGTCATGACCTTCAACCCTAAAGTCAAGGTATCGCAAGCATCAAAAACACATTCTTTATCTTCCTGCATATCTTTGGAATATGCTAACGGCAAACCTTTCATTACCGTCAGCAATGTCATCAAAGAACCGAAAATTCGTCCCGTCTTGGCGCGCAACAGTTCGGCGGCATCAGGATTGCATTTTTGCGGCATGATCGAGCTGCCTGACGTATATTCCTGAGGCATTTTGACAAACCCGAACGGTTGAGAAGAAAAAACAACCATTTCTTCGGCCAAACGGGAAACATGCATCGCGCAAATCGAGGCGCAAGACAAATATTCCAACACAAAATCTCTGTCGGAAACACTGTCCAAAGCATTCTTGGTAGGCAAGTCAAACCCTAATTTTTCAGCCGTAAAAAATCGATCGGTATCAAAAGGAGTTCCCGCCAAAGCCGCCGCGCCCAACGGACATTCGCGCATTAAATCAAACGCGTTTGAAAACCGTTTGATATCACGTCCGAACATTTCATAATAGGCATGCAAATAAAAACCGAAAGAAATAGGCTGCGCAACTTGTAAATGCGTAAATCCGGGCATGATCGTTTCAACATTTTCCGCCGCTCTCTTCTTCAAAACGATGCGCAAATTCCGCAGCAACACAATAGATTTTTGACATTCTTCGCGAATAAACAGTTTCAAATCCGTCGCAACCTGATCATTGCGGGATCTGGCCGTATGCAATTTGCCGCCGGCATCACCGATCAATTCCTTCAATCTGGATTCGACAGCCATATGAATATCTTCCAATTCACGGCGAAATTCAAAACAGCCGTCTTCAATTTCCGTTAAAACGGCGGATAAACCGTCTTGTATTTTCCGATTTTCGTCCGCAGTCAGGATTCCCTGCTTTTCCAGCATGGCGGCGTGCGCTTCGGATCCGCGAATATCCTGCGCATAAAGACGTTTGTCATACGGTAAAGACGCATTGATTTCCTGCATCAATTCAGAAGGGGGCAGGTCAAATCGCCCGCCCCACATTTGATTTATTTTACTCATTTGTTTTTATGTTTCATTCTGTAATCGCCCGTCAAACGAACGGCGTTAATTCTGATAAATCCGGCTGAATCTTTTTGATCGAAACCGCCATGAATATCCATGGATGCGATGTTTGCATCATACGGTGTCGTTTCACTGAAACGGGCAACCGGATAAACGTTGCCTTTATAAAGTTCCAACACAACGCGACCGTTGACGTTTTTCTGACAAGCATCTACGGATTTCATCAAAACTTCCATTTCCGGCGAAAACCAGAAACCGTTATAAATCAAGTCCGCAATTTTAATACCGAACTGTTGATTTAAACGATACACTTCCTTGTCGGTACACAGCCCCATCAGATCAATATGAGCGGCATGCAAAATCGTCCCGCCCGGCGTTTCATAGACACCGCGGGATTTGATGCCGACGAATCTGTTTTCGACCATATCCAGCCGGCCGATACCGTTTTCAGATCCGAGCTTGTTCAGATAAATAAACAAATCCAACGGATCCGTTATAACCGTTCCGTCTTCAAGGTTTTCGATTTTAACGGGAATTCCTTCCTCAAACAATAAAGCGATTTTAGTTGTTTTATCGGGCGCTTCTTGCGGAGAAACGGATTTGGAATAGACGCTTTGCGGACATTCGGCGTTCGGATCTTCCAAAATGCCGGATTCGTGACTGATATGCAGCAGATTATCATCTTCGCTGTAAGCTTTTCCGGCATGCTTTTTAATTTCGATTCCATGTTTTTCGGCATAAGCCAACATATCGGGTCGTCCTTGGAATTCACTTAAAAATTCTTCGTCTTTCCAAGGCGAAATAATTTTAATCGCCGGATTTAATGCATAGGCGCCCAATTCGAAACGAACCTGATCATTTCCTTTGCCGGTCGCACCGTGAGCAATATATTCGGCGCCTTCTTCCTCGGCGATACGGATATGATGTTTGATAATCACGGGACGAGCGATCGAAGTCCCTAGTAAATAACGGTCTTCATAAATGGCGGCCGCTTTAAAAGACGGAAAAATATAATCCGTCACGAATTCACGCTGCAAATCCAAAACATACGCTTTTATCGCGCCGCATTTCAGCGCCTTTTCTTCGATTGCATCAAAATCATCATCCTGCCCGACGTTTGCCGTATAAGTAATGACGTCAAAGCCTTTGTTAATCAGCCATTTTAAAATAACGGAAGTATCCAATCCGCCCGAATAGGCCAACACGACTTTTGGTTTGTTCATTTTCAAAATCCTTAACCAGAGTACACTTACAAAATATTTAAAGAGCTAACATTGTATGAAAGGCATGTTTTTTGTCAACAGGTTGCGTTTTTTGAATCATTTCCTTGCATTTAAAGAAAAGATTATGTACATTTCAGTTTCCGTTTACTCCTTGCCGGCATAACGGACCGGCTATGTTCCAAGGCAGCCGTCCATGGGGGGCGGTTTGTTTTTTGGGATTGAGAGAAGCCAAAAGGAGATTTTTAAATGGCTTTATATGAAAGCGTGTTTATTGCACGTCAGGATATTGCCGCTTCTCAGGTTGACGCATTGATCGAACGCTTTGAAGGCGTGATTGCAGCCAACGGCGGCAAAGTTACGAAAAAGGAAAACTGGGGACTGCGTTCCTTGGCTTACCGTATGAATAAAAACCGCAAGGGACATTATGTTCTGTTCAATATCGACGCCCCCGCAAAGGCGTTGATCGAATTGGAACGTCAGATGCGCTTTGACGAAGACGTTATTCGTTATCTGTCCGTCCGCGTCGAAGAATTGGAAGAAGGACCGTCCGCTATGATGTCTTACAAAGGTAAAGACGTTAAAGGCCGCGGTAAAAAATTCGACGACAAGTTTGATCTTGAAGATGAAAGCGAGGAATTCTAATGGTAGCCACAACACGCCGTCCGTTCTTCCGCCGTCGCAAGGCTTGCCCGTTTGCAGCCAAAGACGCTCCGAAGATCGATTACAAAGATATTAAACTGTTGCAGCGTTTCATTTCCGAACGCGGCAAAATTGTTCCCAGCCGCATTACCGCCGTTTCCGTCAAGAAACAGCGCGAATTGGCCAAGGCGATCAAGCGCGCCCGTTTTCTGGGTCTGCTGCCTTATGTCATGGACTAAGGAAGGAGAAAAATAATGGAAGTTATTTTGCTGGAACGCATTGAAAAATTGGGACAAATGGGCGATATCGTCAAGGTAAAGCCCGGATTTGCCCGCAACTATCTGTTGCCGCAAGCCAAGGCTCTGCGTTCAAACAAAGAAAATCTGGCTTTGTTTGAAGCTCGCAAAGTTCAGTTGGAAGCTGCCAACCTGAAACGCAAGGAAGAAGCCGAACAGATCGCCGCCAAGATGGAAGGTCTGAATCTGGTTATCGTCCGTCAGGCTGCCGAAACAGGTCAGTTGTACGGTTCGGTTACGGGTCGTGACGTTCGCGATGCCATTCGTGAAGCCGGCTATAACGTTGAACGCCGTCAGGTCGTTTTGGATCAGCCGTTGAAAGAAATCGGCATCTATAACGTCCGTGTTATTTTGCATCCGGATGTCAGCCGCACGGTCGGCATTACGGTTGCCCGTTCTGTCGAAGAAGCCGAGCGCAACGCCAAAGCTGCCGCCAAGGCAGCAGCCAAAGCCGAAGCAGCCGAAACGGTTGAAGTTGAAGCTGTCGTAGCCGAAGCCTAATTCAGCGGCATATTCTGAAATAAACGGCGGGGGTATGAATATTATGCTCCTGCCGTTGTTTTAACTTCACAATAAAATTTCTCTAAAACAAGGGAAAAAATAAAACTCGGTACGGAAGGATCTCAGAATGAACAATGGTAACGAAAATACGGTATTAAGTCGTCTTCCGCCACAAAATATCGAAGCGGAACAAGCTTTGTTGGGTGCCATCTTGGCAAACAACCATGCTCTGGAAAAAGTATCCGAATTTTTAAGACCCGTTCATTTTGCCAGTCCTGTTCATTCCGCCATTTATCAGGCTATTTTGACGCTTCATTCCCGCGGACATTCCGCGGATCCCGTAACTTTAAAAGGTTACCTGACAAACGACGGCACGCTTGACGAAGTCGGCGGCGTAAAATACCTGATGGACTTAGCCGCGACAGCCGTCACCATTATCAATGCCGAAGACTACGCTAAACTGATTTTCGACCGTTATCTGCGTCGTCAGCTGATCGGATTGGGAACGGATATCGTCAATAACGCTTATGCCTTTAATTTGAACAACGACGCTTCCCTGCAAATGGCAGATGCGGAAAAAAGATTGTATGATTTGGGAACGGAAGGACAAATCGACGGCGGCCCCAAATCTTTTGTGGAAACTTTAACCGAAGTTATACAAGAAGTATCCGAAGCCAAAAAAAATCCGGACGGAATTTCCGGCGTTCCGACCGGATTTCGTGATCTGGACAATAAAATGGGTGGTTTACACAAATCGGATCTGTTAATTTTGGCGGGACGTCCCGGTATGGGAAAAACGGCTTTCGCAACCTGTTTGGCGTTTAATACGGCGCAAAGTTTTTTGGAAGACATCAAAGCCGGTAAAAAAAGAAAAGGCGTCGCATTCTTTTCTTTGGAAATGTCGGCGTCCCAGCTGGCCGGACGTATTTTATCCACGGAAACGCAGATTGCTTCCGACAAATTGCGCAACGGAAAAATTTCAACGGATGAGTTTCGTCGCGTTGTCGGATTTGCCGCCGATTTGGAAAAAGTCCCCTTATATATTGACGACACGCCCGGACTGACCGTTGCGGCAATTCACAACCGCTGTCGAAGATTAAGACGGGATGAATCCAAAGGATTGGGACTGGTCGTTATTGATTATTTACAATTAATTGATATGTCAACTTCGGTTTACAAAGGCGATATGGTGCGCGGATTAACCGAAACGACGCGATTGTTAAAAATCATGGCAAAAGAATTGGACGTTCCGGTTCTTGTCCTTTCCCAGCTCAGCCGTGCGGTCGAACAACGCGAAGACAAACGCCCGCTGTTATCCGACCTGCGTGATTCCGGTTCCATTGAACAAGACGCCGACATCGTAATGTTTGTTTTCCGTGAACATTACTACTTGAAAAGCAGTATTCCGGTTCAGCGCCAGAATGAAACCGAAGATAAATTCAACGATCGTTATCGTAAATGGGAAAAATCTTTGGTGGATTTACAAAATAAAGCCGAACTGATTATTGCCAAACAGCGTCACGGTTCATTAGGAACCGTCGATTTATCGTTCGAAGGTCAGTTCACCCGTTTCGGCGATTGGATTCAACAGGATTTCGGTTCGTAAATTCTTTTGGCATACGCTAACAATTCAGTTCTGTCCGCCTGTCCGTTTGTTGACAACCAATATTCGTAAACACATTTCAAAGCGGTTTTAATTTCCTTCCTGTCGACATGATCCGACAGATCCGAGCCGGACAGACGAAAAGACGGAATAAATATACTTTCCGTTTTTTTCTTGATTTCAAGCCAGTTTGTATTTTTAGAAACCGCCGCAAATAAAGATACGACTTGATTTTTATCGTCATCTTTAAAATAGACGGCAAAACGAAATAAATCATTCGCCGTAAAATCGGCCGGATCTTTGTTGCGATTAAACAAGACGATATGAAGCATTTGTTTGCGTTCCGCTTTTGACATTTGCCAACGGGCGATCAGTTTCTCTACGCTTTCAGTCGTTGCTCCGCTTAAAATCAATAAACGATTTAAAAAGGATCCTTGAGGTAACAGATTCAAAAAACAATCCAAGGTCTTGATGTCCGCCTTGGGAAAATAACATTCCAAGAGACCGGCTTGATTCATTTTTTCCAATCCGTACACCGAATTCGGAGAAGAAATCAATTTAAACAGTTCCCTTTTGGTTCTGTCCAAAGAAATCCTTGATAAAAAAGGAGAAGCGTCACTGCATGCGTTTAACGTTTCCGAATCAACCGGCGATTTTTCAAACAAAGCCAAAAAACGAAAATAACGTAACACTCGCAAATAATCTTCGGCAATACGCTGCGCCGGATTACCGATAAAACAAACGCGACCGTTCTTTAAATCCGCCAAACCGCCGCAATAATCATAAACAGTTCCGTCAAAATCGGCATACAAAGCATTAAACGTAAAATCTCGACGCAAGGCGTCTTCTTGCCAATCTTTGGTATAAACGACTTTCGGTCGACGTCCGTCATTAAGGATATCGCGGCGCAAAGTCGTTATTTCCACTGCCGGAAACTGCTTGCTTTGCGTTAATACGGTCACGGTTCCGTATAAAAAACCGGTCGGCAAAACGGTAAATCCGTGTTTTTTTAAAATTTCCATAACGACATACGGTTTTAACGGTGTCGCCATATCAATATCAGACGGCATTTTCCCGATCAAACTATCACGTACGCAACCGCCGACAAATCTGACTTTTCCCTTTAACAGCCGAATGATTTTTTTGATTTGCCCGCAAGATTTCCAGACCGGATTTTCAATCCGCATTGTTTTTTCGATCCATATGAGCCGGAATAATTTTTCCGTTTTCAAATTTAGGCGGTGTATAGATGCTGTCCGTAGACGCCCGTTCCGGCTTTGAAAAAACAAACAAAAAGATTAAAACCAATCCCAAACCGATAACGACCAAACTTTTTACGGGATAAACCAAAGGTTTTTCAGAAAGCCGTCTTTTAATCCAAAATAACAGAAAAGGTGTTAAAAACGGCAGTAAAACAGAATAAACAATTCTAAACATATATCTTTAACCCTTTGGTATAATCCTTTAAACTTCATTTGTACCATGAACGGATAAAAAATAAAAATGATTACGCTGCATCCTTGCAAAAACGACAAACATGACGCACGTATAGCCTTTTCTTGGCGCAACGACCCGAAAACGGTAGCATCATCTTATATCGCTTTGCCTAAATCATGGGATTCCTTTTGGCTGGAATACAGCGAAGGATATTTTATCAATAAAGATTTTTCACCCGTTTTTATTATCGAAAGCGGCGAACCGGCCGGTTTTATCCGTTTTGAAAAAACAATCTTACCGACTTATCCGAACAAAACGATCATTGAAATTATGATTAATGTCGCTCCCTATCGCCGCGGCGAAGGCATCGGAACGGAAGCGTTAAAAACCGTTTGCCGGTATATGAAAGAAAAAAATGTTTTTGCACTGTTGGCAGATATCAGAAAAACCAATAAAGTCTCGCAAACCGTTTTTCAAAAAGCTGGTTTTACGCTTTTTGAAGAAAGAACGGAATATATTTCAAAAACAAAAGAAAATTGCTGTATATTGTGTTATCTTCGTAAATTATAGAGTTTTTAATATTTTTCGAAGATAATTATAAAAAACGGAGTTTCGGATGACTTTATTGCATTATTTTATTTTTCTGGGTTGTCTGCTGACAGCAAACATCGCCGTTTTATACATTTACTTTCTGCGCCGCGAAATGCAGAATTTTGAACAAATCCACAATCGGATTATGACCCCCGCTTTGCCGAAAGCGTATCCCATATTGATTTTCAGTTTCTTTGCCGGTGCGGCGGCTTTATTTTACTTTACGACAGATAAAACTTGGTTTTTCGAATTCAAGTTTCTTTATTTTTTAGGATTTGCCCTTATCTTTACCGCGTTGGGATTTATTTCAACAAAAAAAATATTTGGAAAAATAATCAAAGCGTCATTGGAATTAGCCGGAATTACGGGTTTTGTTTTTATAGTGCGAAATAACGATCTCTTTCCGCAAAATGATTTGCCTTTATGGGTTGTTTGCGGCGGAATAGCATTAATTTGGTTCGGGCTTTTTAAATTTTTATCCGCACTTAATCGATTTGAAGGATTGATAGCGGCTCAGTCTTTTCATTTTGGTTCTTCATCTTTGTTTATTTTAATTCTGCTCTCATTTCCCTTTGTTTCATTGTTACAGGTAAACGGCATGCTGTGTGTTTTAATATTCATGCTGACGCCGTTTTATTACATTTTGCAGTATGATATGCCGCTAAAAGGAGCCAGCCTGAACGCTTTAAGCTTTATTTTGACCGGTATGTTATTTTTTATGGTCGTAACGGGAAACTGGGGTGTCGGTTTTTTAATGATGGCGTACGTTCTGTTTGAATTAACCGTTGTTAGTTGCCGATTTATTAAAAATTTAATTTTACGGCAAAAAGCCCCTTTGTTCTTTTTTGAAGTTCTGTTGGAAAAAGGCATCCCGAATGAACAGATTATCGGTTTAATCATCCGGTATCATTTTATGGTTTTCTGCCTGATCTTTTTCTCCGTCTATCTTTCCATACAATCACAGCCCCTTCTTTTAGGCGTTCTTTTGTATCTGAAATTATACTTTAACATCATGGATCCGCGCTCGACGAAAGCATCTTTGACGGATTTGTATCAACAAGCTAAAAAAGACACCAAGAAAGGATTGACGAACACCCGCAATACAATTGCCGAATTTAAAGAAAAATATCAGACAAAAACGGTGCAAAAAGAAGAGAATAAATCCGATGAACAGCCCTGATTTATTAACACGCTATTTAGCTGTTGAAATATTCGATGCCGTTTTCAGAAAAAATAAAGGACTGGAAGACGAATATTCCTTTTGCATGGAACGACAGGAAAAAAAGCAACCGCTTGAAAACAGGGACAGAACTTTTGTCCGTCTTCTGGCGACCGTTATGTTGCGTCGTTTGGGACAAATCGACGACATTATCAAACGTTTTTTAAAACATCCGTTGCCGGATAAAGCGCATTATGTTCTGGATATTCTCAGAATCAGCACCGCACAGTTGGTTTTTTTAGATACGCCGCCTCATGCCGCCGTTTCGACAGGAGTGTCATTGATCAAACAAAACAGGGAATTCAGCGGTTTTTCGGCCTTGACCAATGCCGTTTTGCGCCGAATATCCCAAGAAGGAAAACAAATCGCCGAAACTCAAGATCCCGCACAATTAAACATTCCGTCATGGTTGTATGAAAAATGGGAAAAAGAATACGGTCGGGAAAATGCCCGTAAAATCGCCGATGTCGGTTTACAAGAAGCCCCTTTGGATTTCAGCGTTAAAACAGACAACGCCTTTTGGGCGGAAAAATTACAAGCCGTCGAAATGCCGACAGGATCGCTCAGACGGGAAAAGCAGACTTCCATACCTTCTTTACCGGGGTTTGAAGACGGTCATTGGTGGATACAGGATTTATCCGCGGCAGTTCCCGCTCGCCTGTTTCATTCTTTAAACGGAAAAAAAACCGTAGATATATGCGCGGCTCCGGGCGGAAAAACAGCACAAATGATCATGGCCGGAGCCGAAGTAACCGCCATTGATGTTTCTGCCGACCGGATTAAACGATTGAATGAAAATTTGAAACGACTGAATCTGAATGCACGAATTGTTTGCGCCGATGCACGCAAATGGTGGATGGCTGAAGGAAAAAATTCGGAAAAGTTTGACGCCGTTTTACTGGATGCCCCGTGTTCCGCTACGGGAACGTTACGCCGTCATCCGGATGTCGCATGGCACAGAACACCGCAGGATGTCAGCCGTTTAAACCAAACGCAAAAAGAATTGTTGAAAACAGCCGTTGATATGATGACGGAAGAAGGTGAACTGATTTATTGCGTTTGTTCCATTCTGCCCGAAGAAGGACGCTTGATCATAAATGCCGCCGTAGAAGACGGATTGGTTGAACGGGTTGCTTTGACACCTGACGACGTACCCGCGGAAATGATTACAAAAGACGGTGATTTGTGTATTTTGCCGTTTTTTTATGAATCGACAGGCGGCTGCGACGGTTTTTTTGCGGCTCGTTTGAAGAAAAGAGGATTAAAATGGAAAAAATGACTGTTCTCTACCCGTTTATGGAAGACGGCTATAACGAACAAACAAAATCTTTTATCGAAGAACTGTGTTGGATCCAACGCAGTCGGCAAATTGAGATGTTGATCACGGTTGACAAACCGGGGCGTATTTCCGCATTGTTAAAAAAAGCACGACTTCCTTATGAAGAAGTCCCTTTTTCTCATCCGGTCGGAATAAAGGATTTTTATTTTACGGCTTTGTTCAAATTGATTCGTTCGGCATTGCCTGTTTTCTTTTATTTCAGAAGCCATAAAGTCCATATCGTTCACTGTCCGGACTTGATTTCTTTGCTATGTTGGGGAAATCCCGCTAAAATGAATCGAGCGTGTTTCATTATTTCCATTCAAGAAACCGGAAGATTTTCACATTATACGTCGTTAATGTTGGCGGATACGGCAAAATTAGTTTGCCGAACGGAAGACATTCGCTCTAAAATTCCGCCCCGTTTTTCCAAGATCAGCGTACTGAGTCCCGTAGCGCAGCATATTTCCGAAAATACGGACATCAAAACAATACAGAAAAATACCGTCGATTTTTGGACGGAATTATATGCTTCTCTTTATATTAAACCGGATTTTAACAAAATAACCGGATTGTTGAATAAAAATTAATCAGGAGAATAATGCATGAAAAAATTCTTTATCTTTTTTTTGTTGCTGTCTTCTTTTCCCTGTGCGGCACAAAATTTAATTGATGCAAAAAAGGTGGAACATATCGGGGTTTTTGACGATTGGAACGCTTATATTTTCAACAATAAAAAAGACAAAGTCTGCTTCGTTTCCTCCATGCCGCTGAAATCAACCGGAGAATACACCCGCCGCGGCGATGTTTTTCTGATTATTTCACATCGCCCGAATGAACATCTGTATGACGTGCTGACATTTATTGCCGGTTATACTTATCTGCCGCGTTCGGAAGTCCAGTTTCGTGTCGGCAACGTAAAGGCGTCCTTGTTCACCAGCGAAGACACCGCTTGGGCAAAGAATTTAAAAACAGATGCGGAAATAGCCAAGGCGATGAACAAAGCCGTTCGCATCACGGTCAGAGGATTGACGATTGAAGGCGTTGAAACATATGACGTCTTTTCAGCCAAAGGATTTAACAACGCCATGGAAGCCATCAATCGTTTGTGTCGCCAAAGCCCCGGATCAAACGAATAAGCTTTTTTATTTTTTTTAAAGGTGCTATGCTCTTTTCAAGAGTTTTTTACAAGGTCAAAAAGAATGAATACAACGCCAGCTATTGATCCTGTTCGTCAGGAATTTATTGATATGTATGAAGAAACGCTGATTGATTTAATGGAAAAATCAGACGAATCGGATTTATCGGAAGAAGCCGAACGTTCTTTACGCGTGAACGCCATGGTTGATACGGCTTTGAACGTACGCAAGGATTTGGATCCGTTATTGGCGAACAAATTAAAATCTTTGGAAAATCTAAAAGACTACAAGCAATACCTGCTTGCTGAATTTCGTATTTTGGGATTTATTCCGAAAGCTTCTGTCGCTCGTATTTTCGCAGAATATCTGCTGTTATCTCTTTTAAACGATTTCGAAGTCGATGACAGAATCGATTTTGACGTTTTCGGTAATGACATGAATCAAGCCTTTATGCAGTTGCCGGATGATTTCAAAGATCTGCGTCGTATTTTTCCGTGGGGTCGTCTGATTGATTAATCCGATCCTTTTTTAGGCAGTTTCGTTAAAATAAATTCGGCAATGCCGGATGGCAGACAGCTGATAATCCAAGCAGAAAAAGCCAACAGGGGCGGGAAAGTGATCCGCCCTTTATTTTTGCGCAATCCTTCCGCGATAATCAGCGCCGCCTTATCCGCCGGCATTAAAAAGGGCATAGGGAATTTATTTTTCTGCGTAATACGGGAAACGACAAAACCGGGACAAACGACATTAACTTCGACTCCATAGGGTTTTATATACCCTCGTAAAGCTTCTCCCCATGCGCGAACGGCGTTTTTGGATCCGGAATAAGCCGGCGCGGACGGCAACCCCCTGTAACCGGCCAAAGAGCTTAAAACGGCAATTTGACCGCGACCGCGGGAACTCATTTTTTCCAATGCCGGCAAAACGGTATTCAAAACGCCGTTAACGTTGACGGCAAAAATTTTGCGCGTCGTTTCACTTGATTCCCCTGTTTTTCCGGGGCCCGCCGAAACACCGGCATTCGCGATGACTAAATCCAACCCGACGATTTTATCGCATCTGTTAATCCAGTTTTCCATGGCCGCGGCATCCGTAACATCAACTTTTTCGGCAAAGACTTCCGCTCTTTTTTCTCGGCATTTTTCGGCGACATTGCTTAACCGTTCGACATTTTGCGCACACAAAAACAGCGTTACTCCTTTTTGCGCGTAAAACAACGCCAAAGCTTCGCCGATTCCGCTGGAAGCACCCGTGATTAAAATATGCTGTGGATTTTTCATTTTTAAATTCCCGTTTTAACCAGTTTTATGTAAGGTAATGCAAACAATACAATAAATAAAGAGGCTTTAACATGGAAAGTATGACGGGATTCGGTGCCTTTTCATCGGAAAATGAAACCTTATGGACATGGACACTGCGCAGCGTTAACGGTAAAGGGCTTGAAATCCGTTGTCGTTGTCCGGCCGGTTACGAAGACATGGAACCGAAAATCCGTGAATGTCTGCGTTCTTTTTTCACGCGCGGCAGTATATCGGTTTCTTTGGACATCGCATCGGATTTCCAACATCAAACGGCGCAGATCAATCTGCCATTTTTAGAAGAATTATGCCGTTTATCCGAAAAAATGCATGAAAAATTTCCGCTTTTAAAACCGGCTTCCATTGACGGATTAATAAACGTGCGCGGTGTCGCGGAAGTTAATCAAAACAATAGTCGCGCTCATGATGAAACAGTCCGTTTATTATTGGCTTCACTGGAAGAAGCGGCTAAATCTTTAAAAGCATCCCGCCTGACCGAAGGCGCCAAAATCGCCCTTTGCTTAAACGATCAAGTCGATCAAATCGAACGATTGGTTACGCAAGCTAAAAATCTGGCGGCGACCCAACCTGAAAAGATCCGAGAAAAACTCAAAGAAAATCTGGCATTATTAAAAGAAACGACCGATTTATCCGAAGAACGTTTCATGCAGGAAGTCACGGCATATATACTGCGCGCCGACGTGCGCGAAGAACTCGACCGGTTGGAGGCACACGTGCATACCGCACGGGAATTGTTCGCACAACAAGGCGCCATCGGCAGAAAACTGGACTTTTTATGTCAGGAGTTTAATCGTGAAGCCAACACATTGTGTTCCAAATCAGCCGATATAGAGTTGACAAAAACGGGAATGGCGCTCAAAACAACTATAGATCAATTAAGGGAACAAATTCAAAATATCGAATAGGAGAAAACATCATGTCGGAATCCATCAAACGCAGAGGTTTTATGTTGGTTCTTTCTTCACCTTCCGGTGCGGGAAAAACCGCCATCGCGCATCGTATTTTGGAAACAGAGGACAATATGTCGCTGTCGGTTTCCGTAACCACCCGTCCCGCCCGTCCCGGAGAAATCAACGGCAAAGATTATTTCTTCGTCGACCGCCCGACATTTGACGGCATGGTGCAACGCGATGAATTTTTGGAACATGCCGAATTTTGCGGAAACTGCTACGGAACGCCGCGCGAACCCGTACGTAAAGCGTTGGAAGAAGGCAAAGACATTCTGTTCGATATCGAATGGCAGGGAACACAACAAATCGCCGAAAACGCCCGCGAAGATCTGGTCAGCGTTTTCATTTTGCCGCCGTCAATGACGGAATTGGAACGTCGTCTGTTTTCCCGCGCCCAAGATTCCGAAGAAGTCGTCCGCCAAAGAATGGCTACCGCCGCCGCGGAAATGAGCCATTGGAACGAATATGATTATGTAATCGTCAATATCGATTTCGAAGAAAGCGTTAAAAACGTTCGTTCAATCATTCAAGCCGAACGCTTGAAACGTCAAAGACAAAACGGATTGGCCGGTTTTGTTAACAACATGCGTTCCACGGCTCTTTAACTGCCGCGGTTAAAAAATAACCGTCACAACCTTTGATCACTCGGAAGAGCGTTTATTTTTTCACTAATCTTCCGAAACGCCGGCAGGAGGTTGTGTCGGCGGAACGGCCGCCTGATGTAACGACTTGGGAATTTTGACCCGAACAACGCCGGGCATCTTAGGAATTTTTACCATTCCCGGCGGCATCTTAATCGGCAATTTTTTCATAACCGGCATTTTCATTGCCGGCGCTTTTATTGTAGGCGGAACAGCGCTTACCTCATTTTCTACGGGCAGCGGCGGTGCCATAGGCGGAATTGTGAACATATTATCACTTTCCGATTCACTCAAAAGATCATTTTCTTCCGGCGGCAATTCAGCCTCAACGGCCGGATATTCTTCAATGAAAGTTTCTTCTTCCGGCGGCAACTCAGCTTCAACGGCCGGATATTCTTCGGTGAAAGTTTCTTCTTCCGGCGGCAACTCAGCTTCAACGGCCGGATATTCTTTGGTGAAAGTTTCTTCTTCCGGCGGCAACTCAGC
>JAZNBT010000067.1:0-18532 GCA_045587165.1 Alphaproteobacteria bacterium
CATCCCTTCTATATCCCTATCAACTCTCTCTAATATCTCTGGCGCCCCCGTACCAACGGGCGCAAGAAACGTATATAAGGACTCTTGTTACACTTGTCAATAAACTTTTTATTTTTTTTGAAAAAATTATTTTGTTTTACCTATCATTTCGATCAAACGACCGATTGTTTTTGTATCAAGACTGCTGTTTCTCACGATTTCGTCATATAAGAACAGAATCATATCCGCAAAATTTTTCGGATCCGCCCGTTCATATAACGGCTTAAGAGCTTCAAGACATTCGACCAAAACAGCCTTATCGATTCCTGATTCGACATTAATCGCCGATTCGGGCAACGTAATCGGCAGAATATTCCCTACGGGAGCGATCATCGTTATACAATTTTTCAAACGTTTTTCCGTAAACACGCTTTGATATCCCGTTTCATCGGGATCAAGCCAACCGGACAAAGAAACGGAGTCTTCATTTTCCGAATCGAAATTTTTGATTGTCGCCAAAGAAATTTCCTTACCCTTAACAAAGGTTTTTGTTCGAATCAGCGCAGGCTTGCCGATTTCAACAGAACGATTCGGATAAATAATACAAACATTCCCGTCAACAATCCCCGCCGGAATCATTGATTTTCCGCGACACAACACGGCAAAAGCATTTTCTTCCGCCATAAACGACGGCAACAAAATATGCCCGCTTAAATCCGATTCGTTATACCAGCCTTGCGCTATCCCGCAATTTGCCAAACCGATCAGAGGCATGGAAGTAAATGAAAAATTCGACGAATTCGATTCGCCATACCCCAACAAAAGCCAATCCAGAGAGACATTGCAACGTTGAGCGATACGACACAAATGATCATGTTTCGGAATATCGTAATTATTCCAAATTCTGGCAAATGTCGCACTGGGGATTCCCATACGTTTAGCCCAACGAAAAGGTTCTTCAGTTCCAATGAGTAATGCCAAACGTTGATGAAACGCTTCATTTTTTGCTGTGCCGTTCATACTTTCCGCTCTCCGAAAAAGACCTACGTCCCTCTCAAAAGCAGAAAATATTTCCGAAAACGAATTTTTTATTTGAAAATTTCCGTTTTCGAAGCTATTCTTTCAAATATAACAAAAAGGACTTTTACAGAATGCCTGACAGCCTCTGAAAAAGTTATGTTATACCGCTTTCTTCATTCGGTTTGACAAACGAATCTTCTGCATAGTATCTACTGTCAATCCGACAAGGAAACAGGCCTTCTAAAAAACCCGAACTTAAACCGGTTGTTTGAGTTCGGGTCTATTTTATAGAATTTTTTATTTTTTTAGAACTACTTTTCATCGTTCGGCTTTTTTTTCGTTTTTCCCAAAAACTTTTGAAAAACAGTGCAACAGCCTTTTTTCAAATAGACTAAAATCTTTTTAAGCAGCCCCCCCAATGATTTTCCGGTAACTTTAAACAATTTAACCAACAGAAATTCAATAATGACGGGAGAGAACATAATCAATATGTATTTAGCCAACGACCAAGCGGTATAACCAAAAAAGAAAGAAAGAAAAACACCGAAACAGACACCGATGCAATAACGCAACCTTTTATCAAAAAACAAAAAAGGGATCAGATTAATAACAAACAAAAACAAAAAAGTGCAAAACAACAGAATCGCCGTTTCTTGTCCGATAAAAGAAAAAACAGCTGAAATAACGTTTTTGACACTGACAAACAGATCCCTGATTTCCATCATATCCTGATTAAACTTATCAACCGAATCCGTAAAACCGTGATATTTTTCCTGCAGCGTATCCACCGCCAGCATTACATTGTCACGAAATTTTTCAAACATACGCGGCTCCTATTGAACGGTTTCGCTCAACCCTTTTGTTTTAATCAAGTTTGTATATTCTTTTGCGAAAGAATGGAAACTTTCCGCTGATTCGACTTCGTTAGCGACCTGACGATAATCCAACAAACCTTGCTGAGGCGTTTTCGTAATAAAATCAAATGCTTGAGCCAAATTTGTTTTTTCCATGTACGGCATAAAGTTTTCCCGCAGCCGCATAACCACTTTCGGCCGACCGGCCAAACGCAATGCCGCAGCCCAATCCAAAACGCGTTGAGCTTCCTGTTGCGTCAAAGGCACTCCCGGCTGAGGCTTTGCAATCAACAATTTCAGGGCATCGGCAGCTTTATCCCATATTTGCGCCTGCCAGAAAATCTCGGCACGCAACATTTTCGCTTCTTCAGAATTATCCTCTTCCAACAACTTTGCTGCCTCATCCACTTTTTTCAAATCAGCCAAAGCTTTTGCCTTAATATAAAGCCGCTGTTTTTGAATTTTTTCTGAAAAACTGCTGTTTTCGCTGATTTTCAACGCTTTTAAGGCCTCTTCCGGTTCCTTATTCAACAAACGCACCAAAGCCAACCGAGTTGAAATCAAGCCGCGCTCCTTATTTCCGATCGGCTGCCGAATCTGATCATCCAACAAAGCGGCGGCAGGTTCCAACAAATCGATAGAAACCAAACGATCCGCCAAGCGACGAACAATCCGAGCCCCTTTTTCTCCGGCAGGAGTTAAATCTTTAAACTCTTCGTACAAAGCAATCGCTTTAACCGGAGACAATACATTTTCATTTTCATTCAAGTAAATATTTTGAAAAATATTTTCCATCAATTTTTGGATATTTTTACTTTCCGGCATACCGTCAAAACGAATCTGCATATCCTTTAAAATATGCAAAACCTGTGAAAAGTTCTTTTGATCCTGATAAGCAGCAACCAACATTGTCATCAGATTATATTCAAATTCGCCGCCACGCCAAGCATATGACAACCGTTCCAATTCTTCGATCCTCTCCTGCGGCGTGATTGCGTTCGCCCGCGTATCCATACGAACTTTTTCCAGACCGCCCATGGCACGAAAATAAAAATTGGTTCCTTCGGCCAGTTGTGTCATTTCGGTACGAGCCATCGTATACATACCGGTCGTTTCCTGCCATAACGCATGATAAAATGTAATTTCATCATTTTCTGCAGGCGTATTTTGCGAATTATAGGCGGCTTCCATAAAATTTTGGATGGAAAACTCATCACTGCCGGCGACAGCAGCATGCAATCCCGCCAAAGCCAAACGAGTTTTTATCGGATACGGGTAGGCTTGCAAAATTGCCATATTATCTTTCATTGCCTGTAAATATAATTCCGGAGTACGCGAAGACGCCGCCAAAGTGGCCGCCCGCCAATAATCCGAAGCCATATCATCCTTCAATAACGGAGAAGACAAATCCTTGATCGCTTCATCATAGCGCATCATCATAAAATTAATCGCCCCGCGCAAAGCTATCAAGCCCGGCAATTTAGCCAAAGCCGGATTATCCGCGGCAATAACACGGACGATGCTTAACGCTTCGGGATACATGCCGTTCGCGAAGTAGTAACGCGCCAATATCAAACGTTGAACATCTTTATCCTTTTTATCCGCTTTCAGAACATTGTCCTGCAAGGTTTTTAAATCCTTCAGGTAATCGCCGGAACCGTTATACGTCCAAGCCGCAACATCTAAAATTTGAGATAAGGGATCGGAATTAATTTTCGATTTGGCCAAAAAAGATAAAATATCTTCAGACGAAAAACGCATACCGCCCTGAGGACCGCGAACTTCAATTCCCGACGTTGAAGAATAAACGTTTAAATTCTCAACATTGGGAATAATAACCATCCCCTGCGCCGTCTGCAAAAAGTTAGCATCTACGAACGAACGCGGACTGGGAGTTCCTTTACCCAAAGCAAAAATCGGCACAATATACATCAGATCGCCGACTTCAGGATCGATCAAAGGAAGCACTTGCGGCGATTCATCCAAAGGAACAAAAATACGCGCACCAAAAGGCGTTTTTCGTTGTAAAATCAAATCTACAGATTGACGCGACCGAATCGGCTGATACATCAGATCCACAACCCATAACAAGCCTTCCCGACGCAGGCTCGGATTATATCCTTTTTCCGTTACCAGACGAAAAACCGTCGCATGAGAATGCGGTACCTGAATCATTTCATGGATAATGTCTTTGTACAATTCGCGTTCCAGACTGAAATCAAATTCGCCCTTGCGATCAAAAACAATCCAAACATATCCGTCACGCCGAAAAGCGGCGACTGCCGTCATACGAGTCCACGGGAAACTGAGCGAAGCGGATCGATACCCCGAAACGTCAACGGGTTCAGGCAATTTTACCTGTTCCGCTTTACTTCCGAAAATCTGCGGACTGGAAACATTTAATGAAATATTGGTCTGCGCTTCCGTATAAGGCATCTTAGACGTATCAAATTTTTTAGCCAAAGCCGCATCGTCAATGATTTCTTGTAAGGGTTCCGATTGTTTTTCCGTTGAAACCGCGGAGGAAGAATTTTCTTTTTCCTGTTTTTTTTCAACGGGTTTCAGTTTTTTTTTCGAAGCGACGGGAGAAACGGAAACGTTCTTTTTTTCCTGCAACACGACAAAAACATTCCGACCGTCTTTTCGAGCGGAAACATGGCCGTTTTCAGGCAAGACAACAGAAAAGATCAACCGACCGCCCTGTTGTGTCAATGTCATTTGACGCCACTGTTCGGGCAAAGCCGTTAAAATTTGTTTCAACCGTTCCGCCGGAACGGAAGATTGCGATGAGAATGTCAAAAAATATTTGCCCGCATCCGTTTTTTCTGAAAAATCAACCGCGGAATCCCAAAAAAATTGTAAACGGATTTCTTTTTCACGTTGCACAACCGCCAAGTGAGGTACAGAAAAAACCGCAGCACAAACCCGTACGGCAATCAGCCATACAAATATAAACGCCGCAATTTTTTTCAGCCTGTTCATATTCCGTTCGATCCCGTTCTTTTAAAAAGAGCCGAACAACGTCGTCATTCTTTTCCTCAAGGTCGCTTTAGTAAACGGCTTTGCGATAAAATCCGCCGCTCCGGCATTACGCATAACGTCTGTCAACTCATCATTGCTTTCTGCGCTGACGACAACGAAAGGAATATCCTTCAGGATTTCATTATTGTGTACGGTTTTTAAAAAATCTTCGCCGGACATCGGTCCCGTACGCCAGTCGAAAATAACCAAGCCGCAAGACTTTTGTTGCAAAATTTCCAAGGCTTCGTCCGTTGTAGCGGCCTCTATTGTATTTAAAAAGCCCAACTGATTGAACAAATTGCGAATAACGCCGCGCATCGTTTGATAATCATCAACGATCAGCACACAAATTCCTTTATCCACAGCCATTTTTTTCCTCATTTCGGCAACACAATAAAGGCAGTTTAATTTATCTTGAATGTTTATAAAAGCCCTTTTAATGAAAAAACCTTTTATTTTTTCTGTTCCATATCCGGCCCGTCATAACCGGGCAAGGTTCTTTTATTTGCCAACTCGGAAGTCAATGCGTTTGCCTTGGCCGAATCCATCAAAGCCAAAATCGGCGCGGATTTCGATTCTTTCATCTGTTCAAAAACGCGAACCAACAACGGCATTTCCATTTCATTGAACAGACGGGCGGCTTCTTTGGGTTTCATCGTCGAATAAATCTTAACCAGATTAGTCAATCGAGTGCGTTCTTTTTCATCATACACACCGATCAGATCCTTAATTGAATTTTCCAATTCCTTTAATTTTGCGATCTTTACATCTATTTGCGCCTCGGCGGCCTTTAAGACCCCTGCTTTTTGTTCAATGCTGCGTTCACGAACATCCAATTCTTCGCGACGTTGCGCCAACTTTTGCAAAATTTCCAATTCAGACTGTGAAAAACTCTTTCCGGATCCGTTTTCTTCCGACCGATAAGCTTTTTTATCCGGTTCGGCAACGGCTTGCGAAATCTTGGAAGACAACGCTTCGGATTTTGATTTATCCGTTTCGTCAGAAGACTGTGCGTGAACGGCTGTCACCGCAACGGCCGACTGTCCGTCCGCCGATTGAGGTAAAACCAAATTTCGCCAAACCACACCGACACGCACGGACAACATTAACACGCAGAAAAAGATGACCAACGGCAACAATCTGAATCGAGCGGCTTTTTTCTTAGATTTTTCCTTACGAGCCGGAGCGGCTGTTTTTTGTTCAACCATACCCCGACCTCCTAACGCATGGACTGCAATGCTTTAAGCAATTCTCGTTCGGCCTCCGAACGATCGGAAGCGACATCTTCTTCCGACAAAGAAACAAACGCCTTTTTTGCCGACTTTTGCGTTTTTGCCTCTTCGACATCTCGCAAAATATCTTGTGCGGCAGAAACGGCCGACGATATCAGATCTTCGGGATCTTCAACCAGAGCCCTTTTCTTTTTTGTTTTAGGGGAGAAAACCTGAGTCGCTTTGACTTCTTCAACCGTTTCGACAACACTGTCCAAAGAACGGGCAGATGAAGGAACGGAACGCATAGAATCTTCCAATCGCTGAACAACCGTGTCGGCTCGCTCGATCATAAAAGCCATATCATCACGCAGCGTTTGCGCTTTTTGTATTTGTTCGCGCAATAAACTGCCGGCACTGTCGGCCGCCTGTTTCAATCTGGGGATACCGGATTCCGCACGTGTTGTTGCATCGTTAAACGCCTCGATCAAGCGCCCCAAATCTGCTCGGCTATTACGCAGAACTTCCAATCGTTTATTCAGGATAATCGCAAAAACAATCGTCGGCACCAAAAGGCAAATCACGACAATATTGATAAAAAGTTCGACTGACATGAGCTTTAATCCTTCTGCCGCTTGATTTTATCTTCAATCTGGACGGCGATATGATCTCCTTTCCGCCCCATACGACCGTAAAACATCGGAATATCTCCGCAAACCATTTCCACTTCGGAATCAGGCGTCGCATTTAACAACAGACGAGTCCCGACTTTCCATGTCAAAACCTGTTTTAAAGACGTCATATGCCGATCCAAAACGGCCAACAAATCAATATCGCTGCACCATAACGCCTCGGCCAAGTGGTTTTCCCAAATACTGTCTCGACCGAATTTTTCCCCCATAAATCCTTGCAGCAACAATTCACGCACCGGTTCCAACATAGCATACGGCAACAACAGTTCAATTCGGCCGCCGCGATCTTCCATATCGATTCTGAATTTAGCAACAACGGTTGCATTGGACGGACGTGAAATCATTGCAAAACGGGGATTCGTTTCCAAACGGTCGAATCGGAACGTTACCGGAGACAACGGATCAAACGCCGCAGACAAATCCGACAAGACCAAATGAAGCATTTTTTCAATCAGATTGCGTTCAATCAACGTATACGGCCGACCGTCCAAACGCATGGCAGCCGTTCCCCGACGACCGCCCAACAAAACATCGACCATTGTATAAATCAAGGACGAATCCACCGTCACCAAACCGAAGTTATCCCATTCTTCTGCTTTAAAAACAGACAGCATCGACGGTTGAGCCACACCGTCCAGATAATCACCGAAACGCATGGTGTCGATGCCTTCCAAAGTAATTTCAATATTAAACTGGGTAAAATTACGCAGTGTCGTTGACATTAAACGCACCAAACGGTCGAAAACGATTTCCAACATCGGCAAACGTTCATAAGAAACCGTTGACACATTCAGCAGGGCGCGAACGCCTGTTTGTTCGTCGCCGTCCTCTCCGTTATTCAGCAAGCTGTCAATTTCATCCTGATTTAAAATCTGGGAAACATTTTGTTCGTCCCCGTCAGAATAATCAAAAACTCCGGCCTGCATTTGTTCGTCCATCAGGTTGTTTTGCCTGTCTTGAGCCATGCGTTCCTCTTATTGAATCAAAATTTCTTTAAACAGCACGTCGTTTATTTTTGCCGGCGCCAAAACACGATTCAATCGACTGTGAATTTCTTCTTTCAACCGATATGTCCCGACAGACCCCTGCAATTCTTCCAACCGCATCTCCCGCAGATAAAACTGCAGACTGTCAATGATACGCGGTAACATTTTTTCCGCCTGAGCGGCATCTGTCGCAGAATTCATTTCCAAAGCCACTTTTATTTTAAAATAAATGGGCTTTTGCCCCGGCCGAACCGACAAATTAACTAAAATTTCAGGAACATCAAAAAAAACAGCCGACAAATCCGCCTGTTCTTCCGCGGAAGCATCACCTTCTTCCTTAACATCGGCATCCGGCATCGTTAAAAAAGAATCGGCAATTCCGGAAAAATAAAGCCCGACAACCCCGCCGACGACCAAAAAAATCGGCAACAGCAGCAGCAGTATTTTCTTTTTCGACGCAACACCCGAAGACGGGCGATCGCTCTCCCCCTCCGTTTCCAATTGTTGCTCTTCCATTTCCGCGGCCATTTTAAATCCTCACTCAAAAATCAGATGTAATTACGTTTGTTATACGCCGCTTTGGTTAATAACAGGTTATAAGCGTAAATAATTTTTACGGCTCTTTTAAAAAAAACAAAAAAATAAAAATTGGCACACTTTATGCATAAGAAAAAAACAGAAGTAAATCACTCCGTTAAAAGCAGAGGGGGGAAAATGGAAAACACACTTTATATTGCCTTGTCCAGACAGACCAGCTTGTGGCGCAAATTGGATATGGTCGCCAACAATCTGGCTAACGTTAACACCGCCGGATACAAAGGCGTTCAACCTCATTTTACGGAATACGTTTCCAAAAGCAAAACGGATGAAAGTCTGTTATCCGACAGATTGTCTTTTGTCCACGATTTCGGAATTGTCCGCGATTTCACCGAAGGAGCATTTTCCGCAACGGACAATCCGTTGGATCTGGCAATACACGGACCGTCCTATTTTGTCGTCGAAACCCCCGAAGGTATTCGCTATACCCGCAACGGCCAATTTAAAATCAATGATGAAGGCATGCTGGTCACGTCTTCAAACTATCCGGTATTGGACGACAGAAACAATCCTATTTTTATCGCACCGGAAGAAACGGAATTCAATGTCACGCGCGACGGAACGATTTTAACGGAAAACGGCCCTGTTGCCACATTACAGACGGTCGAATTCGCAGATCAGCAAAAACTGCGAACAACCCACAGCGGCCTTTACAGAAATACGGAAAACAATCCGATGACGATTGTTCGCCCGAACGTAGAACAAGGCATGATTGAAGCGTCAAACGTCAATGCCGTCGTTGAAATGTCGGAAATGATTAAACTACAGCGCGCTTATGAAAACGTTCAAATGATGATTGATACGGAACATACGCGCCGTCAGAACGCCATGCAGGTTTATGCCAGATCCGGCAATTAAAAGTTTATTTTTTAAGGAGTCATTACCATGAGAGCACTTCATATCGGCGCAACGGGAATGTTGGCACAACAAACAAATGTCGAGGTTATCTCTAACAATATCGCGAACATGAACACGACGGCTTATTCGCGCAGACGCGCGGAGTTTCATGACTTGCTTTACCAAGACATGCGTCGAGTCGGAGCTAATTCGTCGGATTCGGGAACGATCGTTCCGTCAGGAATTCAGTTAGGTCTCGGTGTGAAAACGGCCTCCGTCTATCGCGTATCGGAACACGGTTCCGTTTTAAATACAAACAACACGTTGGACTTGGCCATTCAAGGCAACGGCTATTTTCAAATCGAATTACCCAACGATCGCGGTACAGGCTATACCCGCGACGGCGCATTCCAAGTCAGCCCCGAAGGTATTCTGGTCACTTCGGACGGTTATACGGTTCAGCCGGGCATTACGATCCCTGAAAACGCAATCGGTATCACAATCAACTCTTCCGGTGAAGTCTGGGTCAAAGAAGACGGGGAAACGGAATTAACCAACGTCGGACAGTTGGAAATCGCCAATTTCTTAAACGAATCCGGTTTGGAAGCAATCGGAGACAACCTGTTTGTCGAAACGACGGCTTCGGGGAACCCGACCGTAGACGTTCCGGGACAGCTTGGTTTCGGGACGATTTTGCAGGGTTTCTTGGAAAACTCCAACGTCAATGTCGTTTCGGAAATCACGGAACTTGTTTCGGCTCAACGCGCTTATGAAATGAACTCCAAGGTAATCACGACGGCGGATCAAATGCTGTCCACGATTAACCAACTGAAATCATAAGGAATAAAACGATGTTGCGCCTGATTTTCATTCTTGCCTTATCCGTGTTACCGCTGCACGACGCAGCGGGAGCGGATGCGTGGGCAAAAGAAGCCGAAGCGGTCGAAATGCATGGAAAATTACAGGCGTTACCCGTTGTTTTAAAACAAAAAGCAACCGTCGCCGACGAATATATTCGCTTAGGCGATTTATTTTCGGGATTGGACGCCGATACTGATAAAAAAATCGTTGCTCCGGCTCCGGTTTTGGGCAAAGAAGCCATATTAACGGCAGAATGGTTAAAAAAGCTGGCCCAGACAAATAAAATCGATTGGACGCCGGCTGACGGCAAAGCATCAATAACCGTACACCGAGATGCTTATGAAATCGGAACGGATGAAATCAAAACGATATTGATCAAAGAACTGAAACAACACGGTTTGCCGGAAAACGCAGACTTATTGATTCAAAGCGGCAGCCTGCCCGTTTTAGTTCCGTTGAAATCATCATGGCTGTTGCAACCGGTTCAGACAGAATTTAATGCGACCCGTCAAACATTTGAAGCAAAGATGAATTTATTCATCAACTCGGAAAAAAAGGACGATCTGTTTTTTGCCGGAAAAGCTCAGATTTTCATTACCGTACCGGTCGCGAAACAGGATTTGAAATCAGGCCGGATACTTACACGAGACGACCTTCAAATGGACAACATCGTTTTGGGAACCGGACGACGGCGACCGGATCCCGTCAATATCGACGACCTGATCGGCAAAGAAGTCAAACGGTCGCTACGTGCGGGACAGCAAATTTCACCAAACGACGTGCAAACGCAGGTCATGGTAGCCAAAGGAAAAATCGTCACACTGAACTTTACCAAAGGCGGCGTCATGCTCAGCGCCAAAGGAAAAGCTCTTGAAAACGGCGGCTTGGGGGACACCGTACGCGTGATGAACATACAAAGCAAATCCGTTATTCAAGGAACGGTGAGCGGACCGGAAACGGTTTCCATCTTACCGTCCGCAAAATAACAAAGGGAGGAGAAACGCATGAAAAAATCAAGTTTTCAAAAACTGTTCAAGACAGCATTGATGACGGTTTTTGTCGTTAATGCATCGGGATGCGCATATTTCGGTCGACTGGCTGATGTAGGTAAAGCGCCGGAGTTGTCAAAAATTGAAAACCCGACGAAAGAAAAAGGCTATACACCGGTTGATATGCCCATGCCCGAACCGCAAACGCCCTACGTCAACTCCAATTCGTTGTGGCGCCCCGGTTCCAAAGGATTTTTCAAAGACCAACGCGCTTCGCAAGTCGGCGATATTTTGACGGTTCAAGTCGTTATTTCCGACAAAGCCCTTTTGGAAAACAAATCCGAACAAAAACGCGGAGACGATACGGACAGCGTTAAAATAGGCGCTTTGGCCGGACTGGAAAAATATGCAGGGAAAATTCTGCCCAGCGGCGTAGACATTTCGAACCTGTTTGACATTACCAGCAGCCGAGACATTACCGGTGACGGCTCCATCGACAGAAATGAAAAAATCGATGTGACAATGGCAGCCGTCGTAACGCAGATTCTGCCAAACGGCAATCTGGTTATTTCAGGCAAACAGGAAGTTCGGGTCAATTATGAAATGCGTCAGCTGCATATGACGGGCATTATCAGACGTGAAGATATTTCGACACTGAACACCATCAAATCGGAAAAAATCGCGGAACTGCGTGTCGCCTACGGCGGCAAAGGAACGATCAGCGACGTTCAGCAACCGCGTTACGGACGTCAGGTTCTGGATATAATCAGTCCGTTTTAACAGTTTGTATTCCGAGGGTCGTCCTCCTTTCCTCCCTTTTATGGCTCTCGGAATACTTTTTACCTTTTCATTCACCTTTCTTAATAAGGAGACTTCTCATGACAAACAAAACACTTTCCGTTTCCGAAGAAGACGCTTTGGCTTTGCTGCGTGCGGCGACAAATATTTCTCAAGCGCGTCAGACAGGCGACAAAGCCGGATTAACAATCGCTTTGGATGAAAACATGCAATTATGGACGGCCATTCAGACACTGGCATCTCGTCAGGATCATCCGTTAAATGACAGCGCCAAGAAAAATTTGATTAAACTGGCCAATTTTGTCATTTCGAAAACAATAAAATACGGATGTGACGCCTGCGATAAAACGCTGGACACACTCGAAAATATGAATCTGCAGATTGCAGAAGGACTATTGGAAAATTAAAGAAGGAAACGTCTTTTTTCTATATTTAACGGGATAGGAAAACCTGTCCCGTTTCTTTTATTTCTTTTTTTGCATACGCAACGCTTCCGCGCCGGAAACGACATCCAACAGCTCCGTCGTAATGTTTTCCTGACGCATTTGCTGATATTCCAAATTCATCGCTTCCAGATTTTCATCAATATTTTTTTCCGCCGCCTGCATCGTAGTCAATCGCATATGATGTTCGGCGGACAACGCTTCGGTAATCGCCGTAGACAATTCAATTAACAGACGTTCTTTTAACAATGCTGAATAAATCGTTTTTGCAGGCAACGTATATGTCGGGAAATTACGCCCCGGCCACCCTATTTTTTTCAAACGATCAAGCCATTCCGTCCCCAAAGGCATCAACAAAGACGATGTCGGAACAACGCTGACCCCGCGTTTTTCGCTATAAAAAACATACACATCGGAAATATGATTTTCCCGCATATGCTCTTCTGCCGTAATCAAAACGGACGCCGCCGTTTTACTGACCGCTTTCACAGAATTGGAAATGGGATAGCTTTCAACCATATCCCATTGATTGCGCATCAACTGCCCGATGATTTGTCGTCCGACGGCGATGAACTTTGTTTGATCGATCTTAAACCCTTTTTCCATCAACGTTTTTTGAGCGTAAAGAACGACCTCGCGGTTCATTTTGCCGACCAATCCCGTATCCGAACCGATCAAAATCACCAAAGCTCTGCGGTGTTCCGGCCTGATACGAGGTTGTTTCGGCAAGTCCAATTCCCCGTTTTTCATCAGGGCAACCGCCCCCAAATTGATCGTGCGTCCGTATTCGACCAAGGACTTCAAAGCCGTGTCGTATTGAATAATACTGACGGCGGACAGCGATTTCATCGTCGAAACGATTGATCGCAAATCCTGCGTTGTTTTTATTCGCTTTTGCAGTCCTTCGATATCCATGACGTTTCCTAATGTTTGGCGACAAGCACGTGTTCGTTGATCAAAGCTTCCCGAATATCGTCGGACAACGCTTTTTTGCGCTCCGGCGACAGCTTTTCACGATGCAAAATCAATTCGGACGTTTCCTTATGCGTCGTTTTCATTAATTTGGCAATCACACGATAAGCCTTTTCGCGTAATTTGTCCGTCACGTTATCCAACAACCCTTCCGTCGTTGCGAACAAAACCGCGATTTGATCGACCACCGGTACCGGAGCGAACTGTTTTTGCTGCATAACGGCACGAATGGCGCGACCGCGTTTTAACTGACGTTCCGTTTCCGCATCCAAATGCGAACGGAATTTTGCAAAACTTTCCAATTCTTCAAACTGAGAAAAAGCCAACTTCAACGGACCGACCAACGAACTGTACGCGGGCAGCTGAGCGTCACCGCCCACACGGGAAACAGAACGTCCCGTATCGATCGCGGGCAGAATACCTTTTTGGAACATCGGCGAAGACAAATAAATCTGACCGTCCGTAATTGAAATAATATTTGTCGGAATATACGCGGAAATATTCTGCGCTTCGGTTTCGACAATCGGCAACGCCGTCAGGGAACCGCCGCCGAATTCGGGACGCAAATGCGTCGATCTTTCCAACAAACGGGAATGAATATAGAAAATATCGCCTGGAAAAGCCTCTCGGCCGGGAGGACGGCGCAATAATAAGGACAATTCACGATAAGCGCGGGCGTGGTTGGTCAGATCGTCATAGATCACCAGAACATCCTTGCCCTTTTCCATAAAGTATTCCCCGATAGCCGTTGCCGCATACGGAGCGATATATTGCATACCGGCGGTTTCATCGCCGGATGCGGCGACGACAATCGTATTTTTCAACACATCATATTTTTTCAAACTGTCGACAACACGCGCAATCGCCGTCCCGCGCTGGGCAATCGCACAATAGATACAGATGACGTCCGTATTTTTCTGATTAATGATCGCGTCTACCGCCAGAGCCGTTTTCCCCGTCTGACGATCTCCCAAGATCAATTCGCGCTGACCGCGGCCGATCGGCGTAAAGGAATCGATGGCTTTAATTCCTGTCTGCAACGGGACGGAAACGGGAGAGCGAGCCATAATCGGATAAGCTTCGCGTTCGATTTTGCGTCGGTTGACTGTTACGATGCGACCGCCGTCATCCAACGGATTTCCCAAAGGATCGATCACGCGCCCTAACAATCGTTCGCCGACGGGAATATCAACGACACGACCGGTACGTTGGACTCGATCGCCCGCTTTGATTTCACCGGGCTGATTTAAGAAAACGACCCCGACGGAATCTTCCGAAAGCGTAAAGGTCATTCCCATAACGTTTCCCGGGAACATCAACAACTCTTCCATCTGAACGTTATCCAAACGGGAAACTTCAGCCGTACCGCCGGACACAGATGAAACGGTACTGACTTCATCAATATTCATTTTTGCGGATTGCAGATCGATTGTTTCCTGAACAACGTTAAAGGCGTCTTTTACAGCATCTATTAACATGTCTCACCCGTTTTTGTTATCAGTTTTCTTCGCGGCTCAGACGCAGAGAAATATTTTCCAAAGCATCATGCATCTTTGTCGTAAAGGTATTCAGATAATCATCCAAGTTCCATGAAACGACATTTCCGTTAATGGAAAATTCAATCCCGCACAACAAACGCGGATTGACATCAAACGCAAACTGCGGATTTTCGATATTCAACACTTCGGTTAATATCTTTTTTAAGGATTCCTGAGCCTCAGGCGTTAACTTTTCAGACGTTGAAACCTGCAACAGAACGTCCTGAGTGTCTGCGGCTAAAATCTTTTTATCTTTAGCGGACAATTCTTCCAACTGATGTTTGAATACGGAAATGAATCGATCTTCCAGATTTTCATCCGCCATGCGCTTAAACGCCTTACGGGCAAATTCCAAAAAATGGGCAACCGTCGTCTGGCGGACTTCATTGATCATCAATGCCTTTTCTCGATCCAATTCCTGCTGCCACAACAACCGTTTTTCCAAAATTTCCGCCTGAACCTGATGTTCCAATTCTTTGCGCAAATCATCGGCTTCATCACGGGCTTCTTTTAAAATTTGCATACGTTCGTTATCAATTGCCAGATAACGTTTGTTCAATTCATCCAGCTTTTTTTCCGCTTCGGCAGCCAAATCTTCGGCGTTTTTAATTTCACCGGCGATATGCTTTTCACGCTTATCAATGGCGACCAACAACGGTTTGTATAAAAATTTATACAACGCCCACGCCAAAATCACAAAATTGACGATTTGCGCCAGTACTGTTGTAAAATCTACAGACATTTTTTAATCCTTATCTGTTTGGTTAAAAGGCCGAAAAGGGAATGTTTATTTTGCCGCGGTGCTGATTGCATACTGCCAAAACGGATTGGCGAACAATAAAATCATGGCGACAACGAAACAGTAAATTCCGGATGTTTCGACAATAGCCAAAGAAATAAACATTGTACGGGAAATCGAACCGGCTTCATCCGGCTGCTGAGCCAAAGACGTCAAACCGGACGCGGCGGCATACCCTTCGGCCAACCCCGCGGCGGAAGCACCTACGCACAGACAAAAACCGGCGGTAAAAATCGATACCGAACCCAAAATAGCGACTAAATCCATAAGACTTATCCTCCTGTTATAAAGTTTCGTTTGATGCGGACTTTTCTTCCGTTTGAACAACGGAAGATGTTTCTTCTTCTTCACGGACGGAAGAAATATACATCAAAGCCAACATCGCAAAAATGTACGCCTGAATCATACCGGTAAACAACCCTAATACCTGCATGGGCAGCGGCATAATAAACGGTACCAACATCAAGCAAATCGATCCGACGATAACGCCCGACAAAACGTTTCCGAACAAACGGACGGCCATTGCGCCGGTAGACGTCAATTCGCTTAAAATATTAAACGGCAACATGGCGGGCGACGGTTCCAGATATTTTTTCAAATATCCTTTCAACCCTCCGTTTTTAATCCCGAAAAACGGCACGCCCAACAATACTAGAAATGCTAAAGCTACGGTTGTAGACAAAGATGCCGTCGGCGTTTTAAATGTCGGAATCAATGTCAACAGATTACACATCATAATAAACAAAAACAACGTTCCGATAAAAGGCAGATACGTCATCGGATTGCTTTGCGTCATCTCGCGAATTTGGCCGTGAATCGTTTTGACCAAAACTTCCATCCCCGTCTGCCAATGGGAAACCTGATCACCCGTTTTTAAACGTCTGGTCGCCAACCAGGAAACCAGCATCAAAACGGCCATGACGATCCATGTCGACGCAATCGTCCAATTCACCGGAATATTCCAATACGGCAAATAAAACGCGATTTGCTCATCATATAATTCTAACATGCAGACATCTCCCTTTGTTTTGCCATTTTCCGTTTAACCGAATGAACGATAAGAAATCTGGCTGTCAACAAACCGGTTGCACCGCCGATCAACATTTGACTGTCATAACGAGCCAGAATAAACAACCCGCCGCATAAAAACACGGAACGCACCATCCAACTGAGAAATAAAAACATTTTTTTACGCTCGACATTTTTAATTCGCATTACGGACCACCACAATCCGCCGAAATAAAGCGCCCCGATGACTGCCCCGACAACAAAACCGACCGTAACGAAAAAAGGCGATAAAACCGGCATTTATTCTTCCCCTTCATCAGAAGTTTCATCGGCGACAAGAATTTCTTCTTCAGACGGCTTTTGTTCCGACGCATTCTGAGCCTCATCAACCAAAGCGTTTCTGCGAACCTGTTCTTTTTGGGCTTTATCAATCCCTTCACGTTTCAGCCACTGCCAAGCCCCGAACAAACCGATAACAAATCCCATTAACAAACAATTCAGCGTCCATGAAATCGAAGCGACTTTATAATGGGCATCCAACCAACGCCCCAACATCACACCTAAAACCGTCGGTATCGGAATATTCCATCCCAACGCCCCCAAAAAGGCCAACCCCATGGCAGGCTTGAACGCTTTTTCGTCCGTTTTGTTGACCAAACGGCGCGAAGCTCGCTTAGCCAATCGATCTGCCAAAGCCTTTTCAGTTTTTATTTCTTTTTGTTTTAACGGATCAACCCCCATGACTATCCTTTCAATTGATCGGCCGGACTGATATTTGTCCTGAACATAACCCCGCGGGTCAAGCCGACCTCCAATCGAGCCATTGCGGCATTGACGGCCTTGCGGTTTTCTTCATCCTTTTTAAATTCTTCAGCAATCGTACGAGACAACTCTTCCAGATTTTCACTGACGACCGCACGACGAACGGACAGCAAAACCGTCGTATTATCCTTAACCAAAATACCGCTGTCGCAAGCCATATAGATTTCGCGCCCTTTATCCTTACCTTCCGCCGGCTCAAAAGAAACCAACCCCGGAACGACAACCGTTACAAAATCGGCATGTTTCGGCAAAAACGTAAACGAACCGTCCAACGCATCAAATCTGATACGCGAAATTCGTTCTTCTACAACCACTCCGGCCGGTGTAAGCGCTTTAAACCTCATGCCGCGTTTTCAGCCTCCTTCATTTTTTCGGCTTTTTCCATAACGTCTTCCAACGTACCGACCATATAAAACGCGTTTTCGGGAATATCATCCAATTCGCCGGCCAAAATCTTTTCACACCCGCGCAACGTATCTTCCAATTCGACGGAACGCCCTTCCATACCCGTAAAGTGGAATGTCGTAAAGAACGGCTGAGTCAGGAAACGTTCCAACTTTCTGGCCTTCAACACGGTTTTCTGATCGTTTTCGGGCAATTCGTCAAAGCCCAACATAGCAATAATGTCTTTTAATTCTTCGTATTCCGCCAAAGTTCTGCGAACGGCCGTCGCCACCCTGTAATGCCGTTCCCCGACGGTCAACGGCGTCAACATGTTTGATCCGGAAGCCAACGGATCGACCGCGGGATACAACCCTTGAGCCACGCGTGCACGAGACAAAACGATATTGGACGACAAATGCGCAAACGTATGACTGGCCGACGGGTCTGTCAAATCGTCCGCGGGCACGTAGACTGCCTGAATGGAGGTAATCGCCCCCGTCGCCGTAGACGCGATACGTTCCTGCAAAGAAGCGATTTCAGTCGCCAAAGAAGGCTGATAGCCCACTCGGGACGGCATCTGCCCCATCAAAACGGAAATTTCGGATCCGGCCTGAACAAAGCGGAAAACGTTATCTATCAACAGCAAAACATCTTGTTTTTTCTCATCGCGGAAATATTCCGCCATGGCAAGAGCCGCATGCGCCACACGGAAACGAATTCC
>JAZNBT010000068.1:0-2242 GCA_045587165.1 Alphaproteobacteria bacterium
GCTTTTCCGTCGTTGCGTTCAAAGTATAAATCCATTCCTTTACGGAAGTTTTCTTTTCCCGCCATGCGTTCCATCATGCGAATGACTTCCGCACCTTTGTTATAAACGGTTCCCGTGTATAAGGAGCGAACGGAGATATAAGAGTCCGGACGAATGGGGTGAGCCAAAGGGCCGGCGTCCTGAGTGAATTGTCCGGCTCGCAAAGAGGCTACGTCTTCAATGCGTTTAACGGCGCGTGAACGCATATCGGATGAAAATTCCTGATCGCGGTAAACGGTCAAGCCTTCTTTTAATGTCAAGTCGAACCAGTCGCGCAGAGTAACGCGGTTGCCGGACCAATTGTGAAAATATTCGTGGGCGACAACACCTTCGATACCGGCATAGTCCGCATCTGTCGCCCGTTTCGGGTCTGCCAAAACGTATTTATCATTAAAAATATTCAACGACGTGTTTTCACATGCGCCGGAATTGAAGTTTGATACTGCCACGATATTAAAAACATCATGATCATATTCACGGCCGAAAGTGTCTTCGTCCCATTTCATTGCTTTTTTTAATGATTCGACGGCGTATCCGCTCATAGAACCTTTACCGGCTTCGACAAACACGTTTAACGTGACGTCACGCCCCGAACGGGTGACAAAATGGTCTTGCTGCTGATCCAACTGTCCGGCGACAACGGCATAAAGGTAACAGGCTTTCGGCACGGGATCGAAGAAAACCTCTTTCTTGCGCCCGTCGGGCAATTCCTCGACGGATTCTTTGTTGCCGTTGGAAATCAGCTTGGGTAATTTTTCTTTGTCTCCGATTAACGTCGTGCGCCATGTCGGCATGACATCGGGACGATCGGGAAAGTAAGTAATCCTGCGAAAGCCATGTGTTTCGCATTTTGTACACAGAATGCCGTCAGATTCATACAACCCTTGTAATTTTGTATTTGCTTTAGGATTGATGTCCGTTTCAATGGTTAATGTAAAATCCTTCGGGGGATTTAGCAATGTCATGCCTTCTTCTGACAAAATATAGTCTTTTTCAGTCAACGGCTTTCCGTTAATGGCAATACTTTTTAACGTCAGTTCGTCACCGTCCAGCCACATAGGCGTATTTTCCGCCGTATCCGGTTCGCGATGAACCTGCATTTCGGCAACAGCCTTTGTATGTTCGGAATCCAAATCAAAAGTCATGTCGACATGACTGATTTGATAATCCGGTTTTTTATAATCCTTGGCATAAACGGTTTTCGGTGTGGCGGCCATTGGAAAAAATCCCTCTAAAAGATTAAATTTTTGTCCAGTTTACTCAAAAATGCGTTGATATCCAAGATGTTTTTTAAAAAAAACGACAGAAAAACAATTTAAACTTTTTCTTAGCGAAAAGGAGGCTATACTTTGCATGTTACAACAAAACCGGATAGGAGCAGATGGGGTTAAAAAAAAGGATAGGCACGAGTGTTTTGCTGGCGATTGCTTTGTCCGGCTGTGTCGTTGTTCCTTTGAACAGCTCCGACGGTTATCAGCGGGTAAGGGCGGTTAATTCAAAACGTTCCAACGTTCACGACCGGACGCAATATCGCATCCAAAGCGTTTCTCCGTCTTATATAACGGTAAGAAAAGGCGATACTGTTTATTCGTTGTCCCGCCAGCATGCCGTCCCGACCAGAGCTTTGATTGAAACAAACAAACTGCAGGCTCCGTTTTTATTGTCACCCGGTCAAAGACTGAGACTGCCGCCGGCTTCCATTCATGTCGTGCAAAAAGGGGATACGGTTTACAGCATTTCCAGACGTTACAATGTGGATATGAGCCTGCTTGCCAAACAAAACAAACTTATGCCGCCGTATAATATTTACAACGGCCAGTTTTTAAAGTTGCCCGGTTCGATCGTGGAAGCGCCGAAAACAAAAGTGGCTTCCAGAACAACGCCTAAAGCGTCTACAAAAAAAACGGCGAAGGCGACGCAATCATCAAAAAAAACGTCCGCACGTAAAAATTCCGTTCGTTTGCCAACTCCGCCGACCAGATCAAAGGGAATGTTTGCCTGGCCGGTTGACGGTAAAGTGATGACAAAATTCGGTTCGGCGGGGGCGGGGCGTCATAACGACGGAATTAATATCCGCGTTGCCGAAGGAACATCCGTTCTTGCCGCCGAAAACGGAGTTGTCGCATATGCCGGCAACGAATTAAAAGGGTTCGGTAATTTACTTTTGATCAAACATGCCGACGGTTGGATTACGGCATATGCT
>JAZNBT010000069.1:0-14309 GCA_045587165.1 Alphaproteobacteria bacterium
TATTACTTTACAATTCAGATTTTTGAGATCGTTTTCGGTATCTTGGCCAGTATTATCGCTTGCGCTTTTTCCCGTCATCGCGAATATCGGGCGGATGCCGGCGCAACAGAACTGTTGGGCGGGCCTCAAGATATGATAGATGCGTTAAAAGCTTTGGGGGCGACTGATGTTCAGCCGCTGCCTTCCGAAATGAAGGCGTTCGGCATCGTTGATTTACCGTCCTTTGCCGAATTGTTTTCGACGCATCCGCCTTTGTCTGCCCGTATCAAAGCCTTGTCCGGCGGAAATGTGTCTTCCGATCCGATCAAAAAGAAACCGAACGCGACCGGCGGACTGTTCGGTTCGGTTTCTTCGAAAAAATCTCCGTGGGATTAGCTTTTCGTTATTTCGGACAAAGTCTTAAAGACGTTAACAAACATTTCCGGAGTTAATTTGCCGGTGTTGACGTTATAACGTGAAGAATGATACGTGTCTAAAAGCTTTATTTGACGTCCGTTCCAATTCAAAACGTGCAGAGCGTTGTGCGCGAACTTGAATGCTGATTTTTTCTGTCCCAAAACCGATAAAACGGCGTTATGCGCCAATCCCCCTAAAACCAGAATGACTTTCAGGTTGGGCATGGCGTTAATTTCATCAGCCAAAAAGCGACCGCAAAGCCGCACCTCTTCTCCTGTCGGTTTGTTTTCGGGGGGGACGCAGCGTACCGCATTTGTCAGTCTTGCGTTGATTAATTGAACGCCGTCATCCGGTCTGGCCTGATACGTGCCGGTCGAAAATCCGAAATCATGCAGGCAACTGTATAATAAATCACCGGCAAAGTCACCGGTGAAAGGTCTGCCCGTGCGATTTGCCCCCTTTAATCCGGGAGCCAGACCGACAATCAATAATTCGGCGTCCAACGTTCCCAACGAAGGGACGGGACCGTTAAAAAAATCCGGATACAGCTGTTTGTTTTTATCTGAAAATGCCGCCAGCCTGGGGCATAAGCGGCATGTTTTATCGGGACAGGTAAAATCAAGGGACATAGTCTGTTTTTTCATCCAAATTCGTATTTACTCCGCTGAACAGGATTGACTGTTCTTTTGAAAAGTCCGGTTCGCTTTTATCGGGCTGCGGACCGCGGGAAATATTTTCTACCAAATCGGACAGATCCGTAAAATGATCGGCCTGACGGCGCAGTTCATCCGCGACCATGGGTGGCTGCGACTGAACGGTTGAAACGACCGTAACACGAACGCCTTTACGTTGAACGGCTTCGACCAGACTGCGAAAATCGCCGTCACCCGAAAACAGAATCGCATGATCAATGCTTTCCGCCATTTCCATTAAGTCAACGGCCAGTTCGATATCCATGTTTCCTTTGATTTTACGACGCCCCATCGCATCCGTAAATTCTTTTGTCGGCTTGGTCACCATGGTATAACCGTTATAATCCAACCAATCAACCAAAGGACGGATAGGCGAATATTCCTGATCTTCAACCAGTGCCGTATAATAAAAAGCGCGGATTAAACGTCCTTTTGTCGAGAAGAAATCCAAAAGCTTTTTATAATCGATGTCGAACCCCAAAGCTCTGGCGGCAGCGTATAAGTTGGAACCGTCAATAAACAAAGCGATTTTTTCACCTGCATAACAACGCATAAATGTAATCCTTTCAAAAATATATTTTTTAAAACACTATTAAGATAAGACTAAATTCTTTTTCTGCCAAGCTCATTTTCTTTCCATGCCGGCCCGATTGAAAAATAACCGTTTTTTTTAAGAATGGGCTTGCATTGTTTGATGAATTAACGATATAACAATAATCCTTAAGATTTTTGTGTACACTCTTGAATTTGGAAGTTAAAAAATGGCTCGCATTACCGTAGAAGACTGCGTTTTAAAAATTCCCAATCGTTTTGAATTGGTGCTGTTGGCTGCTCAGCGCGCAAAAAATATCAGCGCCGGCGCTCCTTTGACCGTTGAAGAAGATGCCGATAAAAAAACCGTGATCGCCTTGCGCGAAATCGCGGATGAAACAATCAATCTGTCCGATCTGGAAAACACGTTGGTTTCCGGCATGCAGAAATTTGTTAAAGAAGAAGAAATCCCTTCCGATGAAGAAGAAAACATGAAGGCCGCTGATGCCGAATTGGCTGCTTTGGAAACGGAATTTTCTTATATCAACGATACGGAAACCGCCGTTGAACAAGCCGGTTCCTTTGAAGTGACCGAAGAATAATTTCGGCTCTTTAGTTTTTAAACAGGGCTGATCGTTATGCTCAGGCAGTTTGAACTGGTAGAACGTGTGCGGTCTTATATCCCCGATGTCGATGAAGAAGGTTTGGATCGGGCATATGTTTTTGCCGTTAAAATGCACGGTTCGCAAAAACGTGCGTCCGGCGATCCGTACTTTTCTCATCCCGTCGAAGTCGCGGGTATTTTGACGGAATACAAGCTTGATTACGCTTCAATCGTGACGGCGCTGTTGCACGATACGATTGAAGACACTGCCGCGTCTTACGACGATATTCGCCAGATGTTTGGCAAAGAAGTCGCCAAATTGGTTGAAGGTGTCACCAAACTCAGCCGTATTCAACTGCAATCCGATCAAACGAAACAGGCGGAAAACTTCCGCAAGCTTTTGTTGGCTATGTCGGAAGATATTCGCGTGTTGTTGGTTAAATTAGCCGACCGCGTACATAACATGCGTACGCTGCAATTTCATAAAAAGCCCGAAAAACGCCAGCGTATCGCACGTGAAACAATGGAAATCTACGCTCCTTTAGCCGAACGTATCGGCATGCAGGAGATGAAAAACGAACTGGAAGAGCTGTCATTTAAAGAACTGTATCCTGAAGCTTACGAATCGATCAATGTCCGTTTGTCTTTTTTGCGCGAACAGGGGGGCGGATTGGTTTCGCGCATCATTGAAGCGTTGAAAAACGATCTGAAAGATTCCGGTATTCAGTGTGAAGTTACGGGACGTGAAAAATCGCCGTATTCCATTTGGCGCAAAATGCAGCGGCAGAACGCTACGTTTGAACAATTGTCGGATATTATGGCCTTTCGTATTATTGTGCCGACAGTTGCGGATTGTTACCATGTCTTGGGGATCGTTCATACAAAATATCCCATGGTCCCCGGTCGCTATAAAGATTACATTTCCACGCCGAAACCCAACGGTTATAAATCATTGCATACGGGCGTTATCGGTCCCGAAAAACACAGGATCGAAATTCAAATCCGTACGCAGGAAATGCATGATATCGCCGAAATCGGTCTGGCGGCGCATTGGCGTTACAAACAAGGTGATTATAAAACGGACGGGCGGCAATTCGCATGGCTGCGCGAATTGTTGGACATTATGGAACAGTCCGATAATCCTGAAGAATTTCTGGAACATACCAAAATGGAAATGTATCAGGATCAGGTTTTTTGTTTTTCTCCGAAAGGCGACTTGATCACTTTGCCTAAAAACGCAACGGCAGTCGATTTTGCATACGCCGTGCATTCCGGTGTCGGCAATCGGTGTGTCGGGGTTAAGATTAACGGTAAAATCCGTCCGTTGCGTACAACGTTGACAAACGGTGATCAGGTCGAAATTTTAACGTCAAAAACACAGACTCCTTCCCCCGAATGGGAACGTTTCGTCGTCACCGGCAAGGCGAGAGCCGCCATCCGGCGGTTTGTACGTGCGCAAAAGCGTGAACAATATCTGGAAGTCGGCCGTCAGATGTTGCAGCGTTCCTATAAATCAGAAGGATACGAATATTCCGATAAAAGTCTGGAAAACGTTTTAACGAACTTCAAACAGGCAACGGTTGAAGATTTGATCGCTTCGGTCGGTGAAGGGGTTGTTCAAGCTTCCGATGTCGTCGAGGCCGTATTCCCCGGACATAAATCCCGATTTGTTCGGGTGGTCGACGCAATCAAACGCGGGGCGAAAAAGATCGGCGACAAAACCGATAATAAAAAACAAAGCCCGATTAAAGGGTTGATCCCCGGAATGGCGATTAATTTCGCCAAGTGTTGCCATCCGTTGCCCGGTGACAGAATCGTAGGAATTGTAACAACTGGAAAAGGAGTTACGATACATACGATAGATTGCGTGACGTTGGAAAAATTTTCAGGTGAACCGGAACGTTGGCTGGATGTTTCTTGGAATGAAGAAATGATCGCCGGTAAAAGCCATATTTCCAGATTGCGAATTGTTCTTGTTAATCAGCCGGGCAGCTTGGGAACATTGTCAAATGTGATTGCTAAAAATCACGGTAATATTGCCAATTTGAATATTTTGGAAAGAACGCCCAGCTTTTTTGATTTGTCCGTTGATGTCGAAGTCCATGATGTTCGACATCTCAGCGATATTATGGCGGCGTTAAGGGCCAGCCCCGGTATCAACTCCGTTCGTCGTTCGCAGGATTGATATGATTGTCGGTTTAGGAACGGATTTGGTCGATATCAGACGAATTGAGCGGTCTATAAACCGTTTCGGCGACCTTTTTTGCAATAGAATTTATACGCAGACGGAACAAAACGCTTGTAATTCGCGTCAGGGAAAAAAGCGAATATCCGCTTACGCTATGCGTTTTGCGGCAAAAGAGGCTTGTTCTAAAGCTTTGGGAACGGGATTAAGGCTGGGGGTTTTTTGGCGGGATATGGAAAACGTCAGTTTGCCGACGGGCAAACCGGTTATGCGTTTGACGGGCGGAGCGTTGAAGCGTTTGCAAGCTTTGACGCCAAAAGGAATGAGCTGTCAAATAGATGTTTCCTTAACAGATGAATATCCGTATGCAATGGCCGTTGTTATTATTAGTGCTGAAAAACAGTAAAGGGTGAAGTTATGGATGATAAAAATGTTCAAGGTAGCTTTTGGGAAACGACAAAAACGGTTATTTATGCCGTTCTGATTGCGTTGTTTGTTCGGACTGTTTTTGCAGAACCGTTCAGCATCCCTTCAGGATCCATGATTCCGACGCTGTTGGTCGGAGATTATCTGTTTGTTTCTAAAATGTCCTACGGTTACAGCCGTCATTCCATGCCGTTAAGCATTCCCTTGATTAAAGGCCGGATTTTTTACGAAGAACCTAAACGGGGCGACGTGATCGTCTTTAAAATGCCCTCTGACAATAAAACGGATTACATTAAACGTCTGATCGGTTTGCCGGGCGATAAAATTCAGGTTAAAGAAGGGCGTTTGTTCATTAATGGCAACATGGTGGAACGCCGCGACGAAAGCGAATATGTTATGCGGGATCCGACCGGAAAAGCCATGCGTTTTAAAAAATTTACGGAGGTTTTGCCTGAAGGTTTTACACATTCGATTATCGAAGCGTCCGATGATGCGCCGTTCGATAATACGGAGGAATTTTCCGTTCCCGAAGATCACTTTTTTATGATGGGGGATAACCGCGATAATTCTTTGGACAGCAGATCGATCAAGGTGGGCTTTGTACCTAAAGTAAATTTGGTCGGAAAGGCGAAGTTTTTATTTTTCTCCAACGACGGCTCCGCCGCTTGGTGGCAAATTTGGAAATGGCCTATGGCCGTACGGTGGTCCAGGTTGTTTAACGGTATAAAGTAATGACTGGCTGCGCTGATTTATATCCGTCTCTGGGATATTCCTTTAAAAACAAAAAGCTGTTGAAACAAGCTTTGACTTTAGGTTTCGGGGATCATTTTTCAGGGTATGAACGTTTGGAATTTCTGGGGGACAGAGTTTTGGGCGTTATTGTCGCTCAAATGCTGTATCAACATTTTCCCGATGAAGCGGAAGGCGATTTGGCAAAACGTTTTTCTGATTTGACACGTGCGGAAACTTTGGCCGTTATAGCCAAGGAACTGGGGTTTTCCCGTTATTTGATTTCAACGGTTCCGTCTAATAAACTGGATTTGACCAAAGCCGTTTTGTCAGATGTTTGCGAAGCCGTTATCGCCGCTTTGTTTTTAGACGGCGGTTTTGATGTCGCTCGCCAATTCGTTGTCCGTTACTGGACGGATCCGATGCACAAATTTACGGCTCCTCCCGTTGACGCAAAAACAAAATTGCAGGAGTGGGTACAAGCCAGAGGCTTGCCGTTGCCGGAATACATTCAACTGGACAGAGCCGGACCGGATCATGATCCCGTTTTTACGATCCAGGTCGTCGTTCAAGGGAAGCCTTCCGTCCGTGCCGTCGGAAAATCGAAACGCGAGGCGTCTCAAAATGCCGCCGCCGAATTATTGAAGATGTTGGAAAATCATGGATAACACACTTGAAAAATGCGGCTTTGTTACGTTGTTGGGAGCTCCGAACGCCGGTAAATCCACTTTAGTCAATTATATGGTGGGGGTAAAGGTCTCCATTGTTTCGCCGAAAGTGCAAACAACCAGATCCCGTGTGCGCGGCATTTTTGTCAGGGATAACTGTGAAATCGTTTTAATAGATACGCCGGGGATTTTTAAACCTAAACGCCGTTTGGATCGTGCAATGGTTGCCGCCGCTTGGCAAGAGGCGGAATATTCCGATGTGCGTCTGTTGTTGGTTGATGCGAAACGCGGGCTGGACGATGACACGCGTTCGATTTTGGATTCTTTGGTTAAAAACAAACAGAAGGCCGTTTTGGTTTTAAATAAAACGGATTTGGTCAAGCCTGCCGTATTGGTGGAATTGTCCGCGCGTTTGAATGAAAGCGGATTGTTCAAAGAAACGTTTATGCTTTCCGCCGCGACGGGAGAAGGCGTGGACGCTTTGGAAGATTATTTGATTTCCGTGATGCCCGAAGGACCTTTTATGTTTCCCGCGGATCAGGTGTCCGATTTGCCAGACAAGCTGTTGGCCGCGGAAATCACGCGCGAAAAACTGTATATGAACTTAAATCAGGAATTGCCCTATATCAGCACGGTTCAAACAGATTCTTTCAAGGAAGACGATAAAGGCATTCGTATTGATCAGACGATTTATGTCGAAAAAAGCAATCAAAAGCAAATCGTTATCGGAAAAAACGGCGCAATGATAAAAAAAATCGGTATGCAATCCAGACAGGAATTGGAAAAACTGTTTGAATGTCGCGTTCATTTGTTTTTGTTTGTAAAAGTTCGGGAAAAATGGGCTGAAAATCCGGAACATTATCGTCCGTGGGGATTGGACTTTAATGCCTGAATGGTCGGATAACGCGATTATTGTCGGGGTGAAAAAGTTTGCCGAGCGAGATGCCGTCGTTTCTTTTTTTACTCAAGGACACGGCAGATACAGCGGATTGTGCAAAGGGGCTTTTTCCAAACGCTTGGCCGGTACGGTTCAAACGGGAAATCTGGTTCAGATCAATTGGAAAGCGCGTTTGGAAGAACATCTCGGGACGGTAAAGGTCGAGCTGTTAAATCCTTATTCGGCGGCTGTTTTATCCGATCCCGCGCGGTTAACCGCTTTATCGTGTCTGTGTGCAATGTGTTCTTTAATGCCGGAACGTGAAAACGCCGAAGACTTTTTTAAAAAGACATTGGAGCAGCTGGCTTTGCTGACGTTTGACGGGTGGGCCGAACGTTACGCTTTGTGGGAGGCGGCTTTGTTGAAAGCGTTGGGGTTCGGGGTGGACTTGTCCGTTTGTGCTGCAACGGGGACGACAACGGATCTGACTTACGTTTCACCGAAATCTGGCAGAGCGGTCAGTCGAACGGCCGGAGAACCTTGGCGTGATAAATTGTTGGAATTGCCCGCCTTTTTGCGGAACGAAACGTCTGAACCGCAAACTCGGGAAGAAATTAAAAAAGCTTTAATTTTAACAGGATTTTTCCTTGAAAATTATGCCCTAAAAACGCTAGACTGCTCTATTCCCGCCGTCAGAGGTCGATTGCTGGATTATTTATATTCGGGTGTTGAAAATGAGTGAAGTTGAACAGATAAAAGAAACAAAAATGGCTGAAGCCCTTGGGGAACGTTACCTCGCATATGCAATGTCCACGATCGTTTCCCGTTCTTTGCCCGACGTGCGCGACGGTTTGAAACCCGTTCATCGCCGTTTGCTGTACGCGATGAATGCTCTGCATCTGGATCCCGAATCCGGCTTTAAAAAATGCGCCCGCGTCGTCGGAGACGTGATCGGTAAATATCACCCGCACGGGGATACTGCCGTTTATGAAACGATGGTGCGTTTGGCTCAGGATTTCGCCGTGCGTTATCCGTTGGTTGAAGGGCAGGGAAACTTCGGCAACATTGACGGTGACAGCGCCGCCGCCATGCGTTATACGGAAGCCCGTTTGACCGAAGTCGCCAAAGCGATCATGGACGGCTTAAACGACGGAACGGTTGATTTCCGGCCGACCTATTCCGGCGAAGACGTTGAACCCGTTGTTATGCCTTGCGCTTTTCCGAATCTGTTGGCAAACGGATCCGCCGGTATCGCCGTCGGTATGGCGACGAATGTGCCGCCTCATAATGTCGGGGAAATAGCCGATGCTTTGCAGTGTTTGATTAAAAAACCGGATTGTTCCGTCGCCGACTTAATGAAATTCGTCCGCGGTCCGGATTTTCCGACCGGCGGGGAAATTGTCGAAACGCCCGAAAGCATATTGAAAACGTATGAAACCGGTCGCGGAGCCATGCGCGTACGCGCCAAATGGGAAAAAGACGAATTATCGCACGGTATGTATCAGATTATCGTGACGGAAATTCCCTATATGGTTAAAAAATCGGAACTGATCAGCAAAATCGCCAAACTTTTGTTAGAAAAGAAATTGCCGTTTTTGGCCGATATCCGTGATGAATCCGCGGAAAACGTCCGTATTGTTCTGGAACCCAAAAACCGCAACATCGAGCCGGAACAATTAATGGCTCATTTGTTCCGTTTGTCGGATATGCAGGTCAATTTTAACATGAACATGAACGTGTTGGACAAAGACGGCGTACCGCGCGTTATGGATTTGAAACAGGTATTGCAGGCATTTTTGGATCACCGTCAGGATGTTTTAATTCGCCGTTCCAAATTCCGTTTGGACAAGATCAATCACAGAATGGAAGTTCTGGAAGGTTTCTTGATCGCTTATTTAAATCTGGACGAAGTCATTCGTATCATTCGTGAAGAAGATGACGCCAAATCGGCTTTGATGGCGGCGTTCAAGCTGACGGAAATTCAGGCGGAAGCCATTTTGAACATGCGTTTGCGTTCTTTGCGCAAGCTTGAAGAAATGCAGATCAAAACGGAACATAATGAATTGGCCGGCGAAAAGGAAAAACTGGAAGCTTTACTGGCGGACGAAACTTTGCGTTGGAAGGAAATTTCCGCCGAAGTTTCTTTGATGAAAAAGAAATTCGGTCAAGCCACCGTTTTGGGAAAACGCCGTACGGTTATTTCCGGCGCGCTCGAAGAAATCGAAATCCCGATAGAAGCTTTGATCGAACGCGAACCGATTACCGTTATCTTGTCTGAAAAAGGTTGGATCCGTTCCGTCAAAGGGCACGTTCAGCTGGACGACGACATTAAATTTAAAGAAGGCGATCATTTACAGTGCGGCGTTCAGGCGCAAACGACGGACAAGATTTTGCTGTTTGCGACGAACGGGCGTTGTTACACGTTATCGGGGGATAAACTGCCGCGCGGACGCGGTTTCGGCGAACCCCTGCGCTTGTCAATCGACTTGCCGGAAGAAGATGAAATTATTTCCATGACGATTTTCCGTCCCGGCGAAAAACGTTTGATCGTTTCCAAAAAAGGAAAAGGCTTTATCGTAAAAGAAGACGATTTACAGGCTCAAACGCGTAACGGCAGAATCGTATTGAATCTGACCCAAGGCGATCGGGCGTATTTGTCTTTGCCGGTTATGGGAAATACGGTTGCCGTTATCGGCGAAAACCGCAAGCTGTTAATTTTCGATTTAACTGAAATTCCGGAAATGACACGCGGGCAGGGGGTCTTTATTCAAAAATATCCGGTAGGTGTAATGTTGTCGGACATTAAGCTGTTTAATAAAGAAGACGGTTTGGCGTATCCTTGCGGCGGCGGCACCAGAATTGAAACAAATCTGGTCGGTTGGACGGGCCACCGTGCTCAAGTCGGCAAAATGCCGCCCGTCGGTTTCCCGAAAAGCAATAAATTCGCATAAGATTGAAAACGATTTTATTCTTTCATAAATAAATAAAAAAACTCCCGTTCGGGAGTTTTTTTATTTATGGCGGATGGGGTGAGATTCGAACTCACGAACTCCGTAAAGAGTCGCCGGTTTTCAAGACCGGTGCATTCAACCGCTCTGCCACCCATCCGCGATATGTGCATTCTCTGATATTTTTCATTAAAAAGCAAGATTTTATAAAAGATTTTTTTAAATATTTTTTTTCTTTTATTTCAAACAGATATTTAAAGAAGTTAATCTTTCTTGTGTTCTTTTGTCTTTAGAATCGCACTTGATGGCCGTATAAAAAAGTGTCATCATAGGCGTATTGATGATTAAAAATTAGGAGAGAGTTATGACAGAAGAAACGCAAACGCCGGAAACTCAAACAGCCGCTCCTGCAGAAAAACCTGTCACCGAACAGAAAAAAACGGAGCCGGCTCCCGAACAGCAAAAGTCTGAAGCCGCCGCCAAAGCTCAGGAAGTCGGTAAAAAATTGACCGGCTTTTTAGGCGGTCTTGCTGAAAAGGCTAAAAATTTGGATGTAAAGGAATTGGCTGAAAAAGCTAAAAACATCGACGTTAAGGAATTGACCGAAAAAGCAAAACAAAAAGTCAATGAAGTCAAAGATATGGCGGCGGAAATAAATGCCGGAAAAGCAGATAACGCCGTTGCGCCGCGCGAAGAAATTTCCACCGATCAAATAAAAGATTTGACGACAAAAGCTTCAGCGCAAATGATTGAAGATGTTCCCGCCGTCGTTCAAGCCGTTTTGTCAGATCTGACGCAGGAGGATAAAGTAACCGCTCAAATAAAATTCGGGACAGCCGCCGATCCTGCGTACATTGCGTTGTCTGCCAAAAATTTGTATTATTTTTCTAAAAATTCAGATCAATTTTTGGCTGAAATTTATCCTGTTTCATCCGTTTACGGTTTTTCCCTGCTGCCGCCGCGCGGTGAAACGGCCGGCCGTCTGGTCGTGTTTACGCAAAACAAGGAACTGAAATTAAATGTCGGCAGTTTGGAATCTTATGCTAAAGCACTGGTTTTATATCGCGCATTGCAAAAATAAAACGGGATCGGAATTTCTGAAAAACGCTTTCACCGAACGGTAAAAGCGTTTTTTTTGATTAACGAAAAAATAACGTCTTTTTCATAAGAATAGAAAAGGAATATTCTAAAGTTAAAGGCGCTGTTTTATGAATTCGTGGCTGAAATGCGGCATGTTGTGCTGTGTTGTCCTTTTTTCTTCTCCGTCGTCGGCAACGACGGGCGGCGTCGGTTTGACTTTTGATGAATGGGTGGAGGAATTCAGAAGGGAAGCTGTTGATAACGGTATTTCGGCTCAATCACTGGATCGTGCTTTCCAATCGTTGCGTTTGGAACCGTCAGTCATTGCAAAGGATCGTAAACAGCCGGAATTTCGTAAAGATTTCCAATCCTATATTGATAATGCCATTAATAAGCTGCGTATAAAAAAAGCACAGAAACTGATGCGGGAACATGCCGGTTTGTTAAAGCAAATCGAACAAAAGTATCGGGTCCCCGCTAATTATTTGTTGGCATTTTGGGGAATGGAAACAAATTTCGGAACGGCAAAAGGTGCGTATCCGACAATTAATGTTTTAGCAACGCTTGCATATGATACGCGGCGTCCTGTTTTTTTCAGGTCGGAACTGATGCATGGCGTTCGTTTGATTCAAGACGGATTGCCGACGGAAAAAATGATCGGATCGTGGGCCGGAGCTGTCGGAAATTTTCAGTTTATGCCTTCGACTTTCAGGCATTTCGGAACAGATCATGACGGAGACGGACAGATCGATTTATGGAACAGTTTGCCTGATGCGTTAGCGTCTGCCGCGAACTATCTGTCCTCTGAAGGATGGAATCCGTCGGTCGGTTGGGGCAGGGAAGTCTTGTTGCCGAAAAAATTCAATTGGGATTTGATTGAACAGAAAAAAACTTTGGATGAGTGGTTAGATGAAGGGATTGTTTGGGCCGATAATCTTCCCTTAAACGAACCGTTGTCAACGTCGGCGGAATTGTTTTTGCCGGCTGGCGTTCATGGTCCCGCCTTTTTAGTGTATTCGAATTTTAATGTTATTTTGAAATGGAACAAGTCGGTCCTTTATGCCGTTTCCGTCGGGCATTTGGCAGACAGAATTTTGAAAAAACCGGCATTTTCAAAAAAATACGTTCAGCGCGGACCGTCTTTTACTTTGGAAAATGCTCAGGAGGTACAAGAGCTATTGTCAAAGATGGGGATGTACCATGATGAAATTGACGGCGTTTTAGGGCGTAAAAGTCGTGAAGCCGTTCGTAAGTTTCAATCTATGTACGGTTTGCCGGCGGACGGATACGCCAATGCTTCGTTGCTGCATTTCATGCGTCTGGCTGTCAGCGGCGGCACAAAGCGTAACAAGCTGACATTTGATGAAGTGACCGAAATGCAAAAAATTTTGGCCAAAGGTTCCTATTATATCGGACCGATTGACGGCAAGCTGGGGCCGTCCACGTCAAAAGGCATTGATTTGTATAAAAAGGTATATGGCATTTCTTCGGAATCAGTCAACCGGACGTTGTTGGAAAAGATGCGTGTCCAGTTTGCCAGAAATTTGGAAAACGGGGATATCGATCCTTTGGTCAAAGAGAATATCCGTTTGGAAAAAGAACGTAAAAAAGCAAAAAAAGCCGCAGCTAAAAAAGCGAAGAAAAACAAAACGAAAAAAAAGGCGAAAGCTGTCCGGAAATCTGTTTCTGACAAGAGGTTAAAAAAACGCTAATGAAGGTGCAAAAAAAACAAAAGTATCTTTCTTGATTTCGGTGCGTTAACCCGTTATTCTGCGCTATAGCGGAAAGGAGTAAAAATGAATTCATTTGTGAAAGTTCTTTTTTTATCGACAACATTGGCTTTAACGGCTTGTACGGATAATTCTCAGGTGTTTTCATCCGCCGTTTCCGGTGCCCCGAAGACGGCTGCGTCAAGTTCCGCCGGATATTACAAAATCGGGAATCCTTATCAGGTTGCAGGATTGTGGTATTACCCGAAAGAAGATTATAATTACAAGGAAATCGGCGTTTCGTCGTGGTACGGACCGGATTTTCATAACGGTATCACGGCTAACGGGGAACTGTATGACATGCATGGTTTGACTGCCGCTCACAGAACGTTGCCGTTGCCCAGTATCGTCCGTGTGACAAATTTGCAAAACGGTCGGTCTTTGGTTTTGCGCGTTAACGATCGCGGTCCGTTTGTTAATAACCGGATTATTGATGTTTCCATGCGTGCAGCTCAGATGCTCGGATTTAAAGATCAGGGAACAACGCAGGTTCAGGTTGAAGTCTTGCCCGAAGAAAGTAAAAAATTAAAAGAAGAGCTTTTGGCTGCGGCAAACGCGACTGGTCCGACAACTCTCGGCAATGTTTCTGCAGATGCTTCGTATGAAACAGCACAGGTTCGCGAGCCTATAGCAAAACCGCAGAATTTAGGATATTCTCCAAATCATCCGCGTTTAGCAAATCCGCCGCCGACAGTCGCTGCGGGCGGAACGCCGTTGATTGCTTCTCCTGCCGGACGGGCCGAACCGGAATATAATGATTGGGATGATGATATTCCGCAGGCTCAGGCTAAGAAAGCTGTCGATACATCATTCAAAAATCAGCCGAAGCCGGCAGCAACACTGAAGGTTGCTTCCAAAAAATCGTCACCGAAACAGGAAAAATCGGTTGTCGCTCCGGGATATTATGTTCAGGTCGGGGCTTTCGGCAGTATGGATAATGCGGAAAAAATGCGCAGCAGAGTTTCTTCGTTCGGCAATGCGTTGATTTTGCCGGTGACCGTTAATGCCAAAACGTTGTATCGTGTGCGATTGGGGCCGGAAAGCGCTAAAAAAGCCTTGGAGATTATGGATAAAGTCACGAATAACGGCATATCCGATGCCCGTTTGGTTGAAGAAAAAGGATCTGTTCCCGCCGGAAAACGGTTAGATAGCGCATTTTAAAAGGAGCCGATAATGAAAAAACATTCTTCTTTTCTATTTTTGACTGCTTTTATTCTCGGAAACTTTTCTTTTTCGGCTCAAGCGATAGAAACAAAAGCGAAGAACGCTGTTTTAATGGATTTTGATACGGGAGCTTTTTTCTTTGAGAAAAAAGCCGATGAAAAAATGCCCCCAGCATCCATGAGTAAGCTGATGACGGCTTATATGATCTTTGAACGATTGAAAAACGGGGCCTTGTCTTTG
>JAZNBT010000070.1:0-14427 GCA_045587165.1 Alphaproteobacteria bacterium
CGCTTGGCCTCCGACTTGGTATCGCCGGCAAAAACGTTATGTACGACAATGAAGATTTAACGGGCGGTATAGCTATGTGTGTCCGTGTTCATTCCGATGATATTAAATTCGGTCTGGATGCGTATGGGCTGAAATCCGGCGAACGATTGCAAAAATTAAACAAGCTGAAAGAAGTCGAAAATCCGGAAGATCCTTATGAACGTTTAATTTTGTCCATTAAACGCGGCGACCATATTTTGGTTTCCGGCGCAACAGCTACCGGTAAAACGACATTTTTGAATAACTTGCTGACGATTTTGGATTCTCATAAACGAGTTATTACGATTGAAGATACTCGAGAATTGATCGTTCCTCATCCCAATCATGTCCATTTGGTTTTATCCCGTACCGAACAAACGAATACAATGACGTATCCTAAATTGATCGACTTGGTTGTTCGTTTTACGCCTGACGCGATTATCGGGGGGGAAATTTCCACGGCGAACGCAGGGGCTTTGTGGGAATTGATGGGGTCAGGGCATGACAACTGTTTTGCGACCATTCATGCCGAAAATTCCGAAGCCGCCTATAAAGCGTTTACAGACCGTATTTTACACTGCTATCCGACGATTGACCGCGAAAAAACGATTGCTGAAATGCATGATAAATTGCGCGTCGTGCAGATCAATCGTCAGGGAAATATCCGTGCAGTAACCGAAGTGACATAATATCTCGGCCGAAAGGGCGGTTCTTCCGGCCGAAAAAAATCAAAAATTTGTACGATTGGCAAAACTTATTTTTGTTCCGGCCGTTCTTCGGTTGATTGGGATTTGCGCAGACTTTGTTCGTTCAGTCCGCGGGCGATATTCATATTGATATTGATTAAAATTTCCAAGGATTGAGCTGACGGTTTTGCCATAACGGCAAAGGTGTGTTTAAAAATAAAATGTGCCAGATTAAAAATGTTTTGTTTGATTTCTAACGGAAGCGGGTTGTTTTCTTCTGTCGCTCCGGTAACCAGAATTGTCCACAATTTCCGATTCAGATCCAAAGCTTCATTTAATTCGTTCGTTGATACTGGCCAACGTTCCTTTATACCGTTTAAACGGGATGCCGTTCGAATCAATGCTCGCGCTTCCAGTTCATTTTGGGGCATAGCTGAAGATTCTGTGGTCATATACGGATTGGTGGTCATGTCGGCACTCCTTAAAAAAAACAGAAATATGATAACTGAATGTATGTTAAAAATCAAAAATCTTTGCTAAATTATAAAAACGAAAAGATTAAAGATGGGTTGAATATGATCGAAACCGAAGAACTTTTTTCATGGGAAGGCGATGCTTGCCGCGATATGGTGACATATCGTTTTATCGAATTGTCCGTTTCCGCTTTGACTGCCGCTTTTGAACAAGATGTGTCCCTGCGTGATAAGTACGATTTGTGGTTGGCTGAAAAAGGTGTCGAAACAAAACCGATTGTTTTGTATACATTCGATTTGGAAGATGAAGGGTGTGTCAATATTTTCGCGATGCCGCAGGAAAATCACTTTTTTATTCAGTTCCAAGCATCGTCGTTTGAAACGTCGGTTTCGATCGTTTATGATATCGATATGATGGATATTCGTGCCGCCAGAATAGTTATGTTTTCCGGTAAGGCTTTATATGCCGTTTCTTGGGCGGAGGCTTTGCATGCCGTTTGGGATGATGAATTAATGGCTTTGATGCGTTCGAAAGGAGACGATGCATGAAAATAAAATCGCTTTGTATGGCTGCCGTTGCCGTTTTTTTTATTTCTTCTGGGCTTGTTGCAGCCGATCCTGTCAATAAAAAAACAGATATCATAAAAGGGTGCGGAACAAAAAATCCCGGTCCGAGGTTTCGTGTAATCGGCTTTAAAGATTACCCGCCGTTTTCTTGGACGGAGCTGAATGAACGCTTGTACAAGGATACCGGGGTTAAAGTTTATACGTATCACGGTTTTATCTTAGATTCATTGAAACAATCTTTTAATGATTTGCAAATCAAATATATCTCTGATTTGGCGTTTGATAATTTTAACGACGCGTTAAAGGCGATGTTGCGCGGTAATGCCGATTTTTTATTTACCGGTTATTATATTGATGAAGCGAAATCGGGGATGGATTATATTTATCCGGCATATTTCGGTAATCCGTTTATCGTTTTATCGCGTAAAACGAAAAAAATTAATATTGATGATCTTTCCGAATTAAAGGGGTTAAAAGGGGTCGTTCGACGGGAAGAAGAGGTTGAATCTTTGATACGCGGACTGTTGCCGACAGATACGAAGTTAGAGGTTGTCGACGGGGCTGAAAAGGCGTTTCGCATGTTATTGTCCGGAGATGCGGATTTTATGATCACCAGTCCTTATGCCGCGTATGCAGAATCCAAACGGTTTAAAATTAGGGATAAACTGCATTTCGGCACAAAGGTTGTGCGGCACGTAAAATATTTTATGGCTTTTTCCAAAATGTCGCCCTGTCGTCAGTATAAAGATATGTTTACCAAACAAATCAATGAGCGTTTTCAAAACAAAGCGGAAATTGAAAAATTGCTTCATAAATACATTGATATCTGGGCCGAAATGCACGCCGATCAGCCGCCGTTGGAATATACGCCGGCCGTTGACGAACCGGTTTCTGCCGAGGGACAGTCGAAACAGCCTATTTCGTAAAGAGGGAGTTAATAAAAGAAAAAACACCCGTCCTTTAACGGACGGGTGTTTTTTTGCAAAAGTCAATATTTTAGCGTCCGGCCGTTTTTCGAGCCAATAAAGCAAGACGGGAAGCTTTCATTGTTTTCATCGCTTTCGATCTCCGCTTTTGAATTTCAAGCTTTTTTGCGGTTTTTTCGCTTTCGGCAACACGTGTTTCCAAACGTTTTTTCAGGTAGGGATTGTTCGCCTTTTCCGCCAGTTCTTTCATTTCGCGACGGTCTTCAGCGGTCATTTTTTTATAGACGTTTTCCTTGACCTGCTTGCGTGTTTTTACGTCGGCAAACGAATTTTCAACGGCGCACAAAGTGATGTCTAACATTTCCGCTTTTGTAAAACCGAATTTTTCGGCGCTGATCCGGTGTTCTTTTCCCGTGTGGGTTCCGAAAATGCCGGCGTCGTCCGGATTTAAAGAAATGCGCACGCCCGCATCGTACAGCTTACGTGCGGGGTGGTTTGCCAAATCGCCTTTTAAATCGGTTACCAGAATACGGTTGGATGTCGGGCAAACTTCAACCATGACATTCTTTTCGGCTAAATCTTTCATTACTTCAGGATCTTGAGGAGCGGAAACGCCGTGTCCGATACGTGATGCTCCTAAACGAACGGCGTCCTTGATGCTTTCCGGTCCGCGGATTTCGCCGGCATGCAATGCTAATTTCAATCCGGATGCTTTCGCAATGGCCAGAGCGTCTGCAAAGTCATCAAATTCTCCGGCGCGTTCATTGCCGGCAATCCCAAAGCCCGTTACCAACGGATGCGGATTGTCACGGATAAATTCCGCCACCTGTTTAACGTTTTCGGCACCCAGATTACGTACACCCGTTGCGATGAAACGCGTTTCCAAACCGGTTTCTTCTTTTACTTCTTCGGCTGCTTTGGTGATGGCTTCCATCATGGCAAGATAGCGCGGGGCGGACAATTCGCTTTTCCCTGTTTCGGGATTGACTTCCACCGCCATATGAGCCGGCGATAAAATCAATTCCGCATAAACGCCTCCTTCAGCCGCATTTTTGCTGAGGTAATCTTTGGTGACGTCATAATAATCCTGCGGAGTGCGCATCATGTCGGCTACGTTGTCGTATGTGCTGATAAAAGCCCAGAAATCGCTTTCGTCATAAGCATATCGGCCGTTGGGAAAATCGTTTTTATCATATTGTCCTTCGGCCATGACAAAGTTGTCCGGCAATGTAATATGATGACGCTGAGCCAACTTCGCCGCCATTTCCGGCGTAACGGTTCCTTCAATATGTTCGTGCAGAGTTGCCTTGGGCAAAGACGCTGTATTAAAATCTTTTGTCATGGTTCACCTTCTCGGGGCTTTCCGGCCCTCTAACTTATTTATTTCTTAAACATCTTTCATTCTTAACTCATCAGAATAGCGCAATTTGTCCAATTTGTCCACAAAAATTTTATTAACATTTTGTTTAGAAATAGAAATTCTTAAGTATTTGTTTTTTTATTTTCTGAAAAAGGGCTTGACAGTCTTTCTTGCGCTTTCTTTGTCATTCTTGTAATATCCTATAACTAAAGGATGGATTTCTTTTTTTTGAAAGGAAAAACATGGCGTTTTCTTCGGTGTTTGTCCGGTGTGTTGCCGCGTTTTTGTTGGCGGTTCTCGGAGCTTGTTCTTCCCTTGATGAGGAAGAAATTTTCGGATATGAGGAAAATTTTGTAATACCGCAACCCGATATGGTGCCGGTTACTCCTGATGATAAGCCGGGACGGACTGTTGATGAAATGCTGGATTTGAAACAATCGGTTGCAGTAAAAAGGGCTGTTTATCCGGAACAGAGCGAATCAGATCGGATGTATGAACATGTCGGACGGTTCGGATCAAAAGAAAAAATCTCTTTACGCAAAGGGTTGAACGCTCCTGATGCAGGAATAATTTACGGAACGCGTAAACGTCGGGATGCGTCGGTTGTTCGGCCGTTAGAGTTGAAAGAACGGGAAAAAGATAAATTATTGGCGGTGTCCGAAGAAGAGATGTTAGCGGAAATTATCGCTCCCAAAGCGGAAAATATAGAAATGATCGAAGTTATTTCCGTCGTTGCCCGGCCGGACGGGGTGCCTGTTGAACGCTTAAACGTCGCATCCGATGAATCCGTATCAGGAGTCGCTGTTGTTGATGAACCGGATCTTTCCGAACGCTCCGTCGTTGTCAAGCAGACGTCCGTTTTGCCCGCCGTAACGTTAAAGGCTCCGGATTTTCAAGAAAAAAAGCCTGAACCGTTAGTTCTGTCAGAGCCGGTTATTAAACTGATACCGCCGGATGCGAAAAATAAAATTGTATTGACTTCTCCGTCCGGAGAATCGTCAATAGAAATCTTTTTAGAAGAGTAGGTGAAAGATGTCGGAAGTTTTTAAAGTTGCTATCGCCGGTTTAGGTACTGTCGGCGGCGGTGTTGCCAGACTGTTGTTGGAACAAAAGGATGTTTTGCTGAAACGTTGCGGCAAGCCGATCGAGCTGACGGCCGTATCGGATTTGAATCCGGATCGGTGTGAAGAATTAAATTTGCCGGCTTCCGTTTCTTTTTATCGGGATGCTCGTGAAATGGCTGAAAAAGCGGATGCTGATCTTTTGGTGGAATTGATCGGCGGAGCGAACGGCATCGCATATGAATTGTGTTTGTCAGCGTTAAAACGGAACAAAAATTTTGTAACGGCCAATAAAGCTATGATTGCTCATCATGGTAATGAATTGGCTCGTTTGGCTGAAGAAAACGGAGTCTTTTTCGGTTACGAAGCGGCTGTCGCCGGCGGTATTCCGATTATCAAGGCGCTACGCGAAGGTTTGGTCGGCAACAGAATTTCCGAAGTCTACGGGATTCTAAACGGAACCTGTAACTATATTTTGACAATGATGCGTGAAACGGGACGTTCTTTTGATGATGTTTTGGCTGATGCGCAAAAATTGGGGTATGCCGAAGCGGATCCCAGTTTTGATGTCGACGGAATTGATACGGCTCATAAAACGTGTATTTTGGGGTCTCTGGCTTTTGGTATGCCGATAAATTTGCAGGCGTTAAATGTTGAAGGTATTCGCTTTATTACGGATGCAGATATCGCTTTTGCCGAAGAATTGGGATTCAGAATTAAATTGTTGGGGGTCGGTCGGCGCTATGATAATGGTGTTTCTTTAAACGTTTACCCTTGTATGATTCCCCAAACGGCGGAAATCGCCCATGTTGACGGCGTCTTTAACGCCGTGGTTACCCAAGGCGATTTTGTCGGTCATTCCATGTTCGTCGGGCGCGGGGCGGGTGAACGTCCCACTGCTTCGGCCGTTGTTGCCGATATTGCGGATGCGGCGATGCATCGCGGTTTGCCGTTGCTGACTGTAGCAAATAAGGAAATTAAGCCGGTGCCTGTTGTTTCGTTGGCTGAACGCGAAGGTGAGTACTATGTTCGTTTCGCCGTTCGGGATCAACCGGGCGTCGTAGCGGATATCGCGCGGATATTGGGAAATGAAAAAGTGTCCATTGCTTCGATGATTCAGCGCGGTCAGGCGCAGGACGGAACAGTTCCGTTGATCATGACCCTTCATAAATCAAAGGAACGCTCCGTTACAACGGCGTTGGCGGCGATAGAACGGTTGGACAGTGTTTTAAAGAAACCCTGCATGATCCGGATTGAACGGTTGTAAAATGGAACAGCATGCTGTTTTAGGGGTTAAAAGCTCTTTGACGTCGCAATTTTGGGCGGCGCATGAAGTTGTGCCGGAAACGGTTGAAACGATCGCCCGTACGGCAAACGTATCCGAAGTCGTCGCGCGATTGTTGGCGGTGCGCCGTGTTGCTCCGGAAAACGTATCTTTTTTCCTTTCGCCTTCTTTCAAAAGTCATTTGCCGGATCCGTATATCTTGCGTGATATGGAAAAAGCGGCAGGACGTATCGCCAAAGCTGTTATGGCGAAAGAAAAAATCGGTATTTTCGGGGATTATGATGTCGACGGAGCGACGTCCAGTGCCGTTATGTCTCAGTTTTTAAAAATGCTGGGGTGTGATTTGGTCGTACGGATTCCCGAACGCGAAGAAGGATACGGTCCCAGTGAAAAAGCCATGCGGGAATTTATTGATGCCGATGTTTCCTTGGCAATAACGGTTGATTGCGGCACGACGGCTTTTGAACAGTTGGGTTTTTTTACAAAACAGGGTAAGGATGTGATTGTCGTCGATCATCACGAACCGGACGTGACTTTGCCCGATGTTTACGCCGTTGTTAATCCGAAACGTTTGGATGAACCCGTTGATAATCCGTGTCGTCAAATGGCGGCGGTCGGCGTCGTCTTTATGACGGTTGTCGCCGTCAATCGTTTGTTGCGCGAAAAGGGGTTTTATACGGATAAAACCGAGCCGAATTTAATGCAGTTTTTGGATTTGGTCGCGTTGGGGACGGTTTGCGATGTTGTCGCCTTGCGCGGATTGAACAGGTTGTTTGTCAAATCCGGTTTGATGACAATGGCGCAGAGAAAAAACAAAGGCTTGTGCGTTCTCAGCGATTTGGCAAATATAAAAGAAAGGCCGACGGCGTATCATTTGGGGTTTGTGATCGGACCGCGTTTGAACGCATGCGGGCGAATCGGGGACGCTTCTTTGGGGATGAAGCTGTTATGTGCGGTTGATGAAGCGGAAGCAGCGGAAATAGCCAAGCGTTTGGATGAACTGAATGCCCTTCGCCGTCAGATGTGTGAAGAAATCTATAAACAGGCAATCGCGCAAATAGAAAGTACTGCGGATCAGGATAATATCGCGTTCGTTTACGGCAAAGATTGGCACGCCGGCGTCGTCGGCATTATTGCGGGGCGATTGAAAGAACGATATAACGTGCCGTCTTTGGTAATGTCGCAGGAAGGTGACGAACTGCGCGGATCGGGGCGTTCTGTCGCAGATTCGGATTTGGGAGCCGCCGTGTTGGCCGCAAAAGAAAAAGGGATTTTAACAACAGGCGGCGGTCATGCTATGGCGGCGGGGTTTTCATTAAAACTTGAAAAAGCAGATGAATTTAAGGCCTTTTTGGTTGATTATTTTAAAACGCATAAACAAGGTCCGGAACGTCCGGCGGATTACATGATTGATTCCGTCGTCGATATCGGTGCCGTTTCCGGCCGTCTTTTGGAAACGTTAAATGCGATGGAACCGTTTGGGGAAGGTAACCCCGAACCGCGCTTTGCCATTCCCGACGTGGCGGTTTCTTCGGTGCGTGTCGTCGGGTCAGGTCATGTTTCCTGTACATTTGTCGGACGTAACGGTAAAACCCGTATCAGAGCAATCGCGTTTCGTGCGGCGGATTCGATCGTCGGGACGTCGCTTTTGAATCACAAAGGCGCTTTATTTCATGTTGCCGGATATATTCGTCCCGATACTTTCCGCGGCGCGGACAGCGTTCAGCTTATTGTCGAAGATTTGGCTCTGGCCGGTTAAAGTTTAGTTGATCGGAATGATCCGTTCATAAGTTTTATGTTCGTCAACGCCTTGCAGCACAATGCCGTCAAATCCCAGATCCATAATGCTCTTAAAGTATGCGCCCAGAATGCGTTTCCATGCGGGATTCCAGTAATCGACAACAATTCCCGCCGGATTTGTTTTTGATTGAAAGCGCAACCAGGCCGGTTCGCGCAGTTTCCAACCGTGTTCCCAATAAAGCCGTGTGTCTTCGGCGACGGCAACGTTTAAAACGGCGAAGACCAATCGTCTGGCACCGATTTTTTTTGCCTGTATTTCTTTGACTTCTTCCTTTGTCAAAGGAATGTTTGATTTAAAGAAAGGTTCGATAATCAGTAAATCGTAGTTTGTTTCGCCTAACGCTTTGATCCACAGATCTTTGTCCGTAAAGTTTCTGGTGTCCGTCATTATCAGCATATTGCGGACTTTCGCCAAAGAATCGATGTTGTTCGGATTTTCCAAAAACAGCTCCGTTTCAGCCGGAATATGATTGAATGATGCTTTTTTATCCGTATCGGCGTGAACGGGAATTTTATTTTTTGCCAATGTCGTAACGGCGTTTTTTTGCTCTTTTTCGGAAGCGCAATGTTCGGCGCCGATAAGGAAGAGACCGTATTCTTTGACGATTTTTTCGTTTTCGGGAGATAACTTGCCGCGGGCTCTGCCGCAGATTTGATCGGTCAGCAACAATCCGTCGGCAGCCATGATATATCGGCGGATCGGCGATCCGACCGCGATCGGATGTTCGGGAGAAAACAGCTTTAATAAAAAACGTTCGTCGTCCGTTTGAGCTCCGGCCATTTCGGCGCGGTGCAGATCGTCTAAATCGTTTTCCCATTGGCCGCGTGTCAATAAATCCTGTCCGCCGTCCAAGATAATTTGAAATTCGGGGCGGTTTTCACGTGCATACTGTTCCAATGCCACGATGACGTCGCGCATCATTTCCCGATAGTTCGGGATATAAGCCGCTTCAATTTTAAAACGTTCTTCCAGCGGATCAAAATCTTCGGGTATCTGGGATGTTTGCTGCGCGTTTGCCGCGCCGGAAACGGTCAGAAACAGACCGATTACGCAAAAATATGCTTTTTTGATCATAAAAGAGTACTTTCTTAATGTTTTTTTTTCTTAATTTTAGGTATTCTATTTTAAATTCATTTGAAATTCATTAACAAAAAGAAGGGTTGATGTGACTGATAAAACAATATGGGTGTTGGCCGATGACAGGGCCGGCAATACGGCACAGGCTTTGGGAACGGCTGAGGCCGTCGGCGGTGAAATAATCACAAAAAAAGTACGCTATACCGGAGCCGTCGTTTTGCCTAACGTTTTGCGGGGTGCTTCGACAATAGGCGTTACACCGGAAACGTTGACGGAAATAAAAGAACCTTTTCCCGATGTTGCCATTGCCGCCGGCAGACGCGCCGCGCCGTTGTTAAGGTATATTAAAAAGAAATCCGGAGGGAAAACGAAGATCGTTCAAATCATGTTTCCCGGAAACTTCGGTTTGTCGGATTTTGATCTGATCGTGTTGCCCGGACATGACGGTTGCAAGCTGGTTCGTCCGAATATTATGCGTACGACCGGAGCGCCTCACCGGATTACGCCGGAACGGTTGGCCGTGGAAAAGGAAAAATGGACGCCGGTTTTTGAAAGTCTGCCGTCTCCGCGTATTTCATTGATTGTCGGCGGCGCGACGAAAGATAAGCCGTTTACCCCCGAAATGGCAAAAGATTTGGCAGAGCGCTGCTTGGCTTTGCGCGAAGCCGTCGGCGGCGGTTCGTTTTTGGTGACAACGTCAAGACGAACGGGTGAAGAACAGGAAAAAATCATTCGCGACGCTTTGCCCGATCCGAAGTTTTTCTACGGTTGGGGCAACAAGGAAATAGAAAATCCCTACTTCGGTTTTTTGGCGTTGGCCGATTATATCGTCGTAACGGGGGATTCCGTTTCCATGTGCTCGGAATCTTGTGCCGCGGATGCGCCGGTGTATATTTACGCACCGTCCGGAACGGTCGGGAAAAAACACGCTTTGCTGCATCGGGAATTGTATGAAAAAGGGTACGCCGTCGAATTGGCAAAGAATCCCGTTCCCGTCGCGACGGCGGAACATAAACGGCTGAACGCCGCTTGGGATGTTGCGGACAAAATAAAGGAAATGATCGGATAATGGTTTCTTTTTGTGCCGATATCGACCGCCTGTTTGTCGAATATCCTTTTTTGGAACGTTGCAAGGCAGCGAGGGAAAACGGTTTTTCTTCCATCGAGTTTACATTGCCGGCCGATGTCGGATTGGGTCAGTTGGGCGATGCCGCCGCTTATAAAGGGTTGAAAGTCATGGTGCTGACCATGCCTGAAGATCAGGCGGCTCTGGCTTTTGAAAAAAAGTCAAAGCAAAAGTTTCTGACGGCGTTTGATGCCTTGTTGGATAAGGCCGACTTTTTGGAATGTAAAAAGATTTTCATTTCCGGAAAAATCATTGATCAAAATGATTTCGATGAAGCGCGCGGAGCTTTCGTTTCCGCTTTGCACGCAGCGGCTCAACGGGCGCGTCAGGCCGGCGTAAAGGTTTTGCTGGGTTTTAAAAATCCTATGGAAAATCCTGATTTTTATCCCGCTTCGACGCTGGAAGTCTTGGAGCTTTTGGACGAATTAAACGACGATAAGGCTTTCGGATATTTGTTTGACGTTTATCAGGCGCAAATGACCGAAGGCGGTTTGAGCAATACGATAGACGGACTGATTTCTCTGATCGGCCATGTCCGTATCGCCGGAGCTCCGACGGGGGCGGAACCCGATGCGGGTGAAATCAACTATGATTATTTGCTTTCTTTGTTGGAAATGCAAGGATATCAAGGACATGTCGGATGTTCTTATACGCCGCGCTTGAAAACGACTGACGGGTTAAAGTGGATGAAAAAGTATGTTTGAAAAACGGACTGCTTTTGCTCATCAAATGGCCGATCTTTCGGGTGAACTGATTTTAAAATACTTTCGCCGTCCGGTCGATGTTTGCGATAAAGCGGATTCTTCGCCCGTTACCGAAGCGGATAAAGGCAGCGAACGTTTGATGCGAAATATGATCGAACGCTGTTTTCCCGATGACGGTATAATCGGCGAAGAATACGGCAAAAAGAACGAAGATGCCGAATTTGTTTGGGTGTTGGATCCAATCGACGGTACGAAATCGTTTATTGCGGGCGTTCCTTTGTTCGGGACGTTGATCGCGTTGTTGCGTAACGGCGTTCCGGTTTTAGGGGTGATCAATCAGCCGTTTACCAAAGAACGCTGGGTCGGCGTTGCCGGAAAACGGACGACGTTGAACGGAACGGATGTCGCTGTGCGTCGGTGTACGGATTTGAATCGGGCTGTTTTATTTTCCACGGCAGATAAACAAATGTTCGCCGATCCTGATGATAAACGGCGGTTTACTGCTTTGTGCGATCGGGTGAAAACGGCTCGGTTCAGTACGGATTGCTACGGTTACGGATTACTGTCGACAGGTTGCGCCGATATTGTCTGCGAAGCCGATATGAAATTGTATGATTATGCGGCGTTAATGCCGATCGTTGCCGGCGCGGGCGGTGTCATGTCGGATTGGAACGGGAACGATTTGTTTGAAAATAAAGGCGGCGGACGTATTTTAGCTCTTGGCGATCCGGATTTGTTGTCCGCCGTGTTGGAGGTTTTGAATCGGTGAAAATATTTCGGCTGTTTCTTTGTTTCGTGCTTTTTTCTTTTCCTTCTGCGGCCGGGTATCAGACAACGCCCGCAAAAGGGGTGGCTATGCACGGAAACCCGCGTTACGGCTGGAATTTTAAACATTTCGATTATGCTAATCCGGACGCGCCGAAAGGCGGAACGCTGAAAATGTCCGCTTTTGGCAGTTTTGACACGCTTAATCCGTATACGATCAAAGGCGTGGCCGCCGCCGGAACAGGCATGCTGTTTGATACGTTGATGGTTGAATCCGCCGATGAACCGTTTTCCGAATACGGATTGATCGCCGAAACGATCGAAATGCCCAAAGACAGATCCTGGGTGGCGTTTAATCTGAATAAAAAAGCGCGTTTTCATGACGGGACACCGGTGACGGCGGATGATGTCGTCTTTTCGTTTGATCTTTTGCGGACAAAAGGTTTGCCGATGTTCCGGTACTATTACGGCAATGTCGATCAAGTTGTCGCCGAAAAACCGACGCGCGTTTTGTTTACGTTCAAACCGGGCGATAATCGGGAATTGCCGTTGATTTTGGGACAAATGCCCGTTTTTTCGAAAAAGTACTGGCAGAATAAAGATTTTACGGCTACGACTTTGGAACCGCCGGTCGGTAGCGGACCGTATAAAGTTGCCGAATTTGAAACGGGACGATATATCGTTTATGAACGCGATCCTGATTATTGGGCAAAAGATTTGCCGCCGGTGAAGGGATTTTATAATTTTGACAAGATCCGCTACGATTATTATCGTGACGCGACAGTCGCCGTCGAAGCGTTTAAATCCGGCGCATTTGATTTGCGTGTGGAAAACGAAGCAAAAAAATGGGTGTCGGCTTATCAGGGGTTTTCCGAAAAGAACGGAATGATCAAAAAGCATTTCAATCATTCTTTGCCGTCCGGAATGCAGGGATTTGTTTTTAACACGCGTCGTTCCGTTTTTTCGGACAGGCGCGTGCGACAGGCTTTAGGACTGGTGTTCGATTTTGAATGGTCTAATAAAAATCTGTTCTACGGGCTGTATAAAAGAACACAAAGTTATTTCGATAATTCGGAAATGGCAGCTAAAGATTTACCTAAGGGTGAAGAGCTCAAGCTGTTGGAAAAATATCGCGATCGGTTGCCTCCGGAACTTTTTAAACAAAAGTTTTTATTGGAAAAAACGTCGGGTGACGGCAATATCCGTCCGCAGTTGGAAAAGGCGTTCAAATTATTGGAAGACGCCGGCTGGACAATACAAAACGGCGTTTTGAAGAACGAAAAGGGGGAACCTTTCCGTTTTGAAATCTTGATTGATTCGGCCTCTTCTTCAGCATGGGAACGAATTACATTACCATATATCCGTCATTTGAAAAGGTTGGGGATTGATGCCGTTTTACGTTCGGTCGATACGACACAGTATAAAAATCGAACGGATTCTTATGATTACGATATGATTGTCAATATCTGGGGACAATCAACTTCGCCCGGCAACGAACAGCGTTACTTTTGGGGATCCGCCGCCGCCGATATGCCCGGCGCGCAAAATTACGCCGGTATAAAAAATCCGGTTGTTGATGAATTGATCGAAAAAATCATCGAAGCGCCCGATCGCAAAAAACTGGTTGCGGCCGTCAAAGCCTTGGATCGCGTGCTGTTGTGGGAATATTATGTCGTTCCGCATTGGTATGTCCCTTCCGTTCGTTTGGTTTATTGGGATAAATTCGGCGTACCCGCCAATACCGTGATGAAGGGCGTTCAGTTAATGAGCTGGTGGATTGATCCCGAAAAAGAACAGGCTCTGCGTCTTTTGCGCAAACAGGAAACCGAAAAGGCTTTGGCCGACAGAAAAACGGTTTTTCAGCGGTTGAAGGAGTGGTTTTAAATGTTTCGGTATTTTTTACGCCGTTTGGTCTTAATTCCTTTGACGTTGTTCGGCATTATGGCGGTTAATTTCATTTTCGTGCAGTTGGCTCCGGGCGGACCCGTCGAACAGGTGATTGCCAAACTGCAAAACGGATCGGGATCGTCCGCGGCCAAAATCGGCGGAGCCGGCGGATCTGAAGGCGGTATGATCGGCGCAAAGGCCGGTCGGCAGGACTATGCCATACAATCGAAATATCGCGGTGCGCAGGGACTGGATCCGGCTTTGATCAAAGAATTGGAAGTCCAATTCGGTTTTGACAAGCCGTTGCATGTCCGTTTTTTTTCCATGATTAAAAATTATTTATGCTTTGATTTCGGTAAAAGCTTTTATCGCGATACCCCCGTAACGCAGCTGATCAGGGAAAAAATGTCCGTTTCCGTTTCGCTGGGGGTATGGACGACTTTGATTATTTATCTGGTGTCCATTCCTTTGGGAATATTAAAAGCCGTTCGTGACGGATCAAAATTTGATGCGTTTTCCAGTTGGGCGATCATTATCGGTTATGCCGTTCCCGCCTTTTTATTTGCGATGCTTCTGATTGTTTTGTTTTGCGGCGGCAGATATTTCAGTTGGTTTCCTTTGCGCGGTTTATTCTCCGAAAACTGGGATCAACTGGGAACATTTGAAAAAATCAAAGATTATTTCTGGCATT
>JAZNBT010000071.1:0-13439 GCA_045587165.1 Alphaproteobacteria bacterium
ACCCAGGACGATAAAAAAGCGGTGCGAGCTGAAAAATCCGGGATCGTAGTTATTGAGAATTTAACTATCCGGGAGGTTCGAGCAGATGGCCAGTAATAAATTAAAAACCTATATCGGATATAATCCGGTGAACATTTCTAAATTTTCGGAACGTGAACAGCGGGCAGCATATGGAAAGCTGCGCGCGATCGCGAATAAACGTATTGAAAAATTGAATCGGTATAAAAAGGAAACGAAAGCGGAGAAAGATATTAAAAAATATTTCGATGGCCGGGACAGAATACCGAAAATAAGCGAATTAAACGTTCCAGTAACCGACGCGTTATTGGAGGTCAGCCACTTTCTGCGATCGCTTACACGTATACAGGATATTCACGCGTACGAGCGCGCGCAAATTAAGGCTTTTCGTAAGATGGGTTTTAAACAGATCAACGCGGACAATTTAAAAAAGTTCGGCGACTTTATGGAAGATTTACGTGAGCGCTATAAGAACCGGCTGCGCGATAGTTTCCGAGGGGTTCGTGTATTTGAAGCGGCGGAACGTTTGAAAATAAACCCGATGAAACTATACGAAAACCTGGAAACCTACGGCGGCGAGCTGGAAGCCTGGGAGAAGGTTAAACCGTTCGAAAGCGGGCGAAAAGGTTATTCAGCATGGAATTATAGAAAACGTTACAGAGAAGCGTTAAAGATGATCGACGAGGAGTAAAGAAATATGACAGGGTTATTGTTTAGTATTTTATGGTTAGCGGCGTGCTGTATGCTGGCCGATGATTACGAACAGCGTATTAACAAAAAGGGGATTTACAGCGATGACGAGCAATAATAGAACGGTCGATAAATGTATCGATCTGCTGGTCAGCCGGCGCGAGAAGCTGCGCGACAAAAAACAGAATCTTCGAAACCGGATCGACGAGCGTTACCCGTTCGAAATATACGGTTGCAAGGGCGACCAGGTATTCGACGACAAAAAAGCGGAGATCGACCGCGAAATAAACGAATTATCGCTTTATATCAGCGGTATGTATGACCTGATCGAAATAATCGAGGCGCGGCAAAATGGAAAAGTTTTACAACGTTAATACTTTCCCTTATCACAAATTATTCAATATCGAGAATGTAAAACGGCCGGCCGGCAACAACGCCGGCCGCCAGCATGATAAAAAGATCAAAAATTTAGTGATAACGTTTGATATTGAAACGACGACGATTCAGCAGATCGAACAGGCGGTCATGTATCATTGGCAATGCTGCGTTATGAAAGATTTATCTGATTATTTGATATGCTGCGGTCGCCGCTGGGAAACCTGGTTACAATTTACCGAAAAACTTTTGGCGCTTTATCCGGAAGATGAAAAGCTGGTCGTATGGGTGCATAATCTCTCATTCGAATTTAATTGGTTAAAAGCCTTATACGACCTGAAACCGGCTGACGTATTCGCAACGGATCGCCGCAAGGTGTTATTTTTCCGTTCCGGCCGGATAGAGTACCGTTGCAGCTACATTCATTCGAACATGTCGTTAAAAGAATATACGAATAAATTTAACGTCAAGCACAAAAAACTTGATGATTTCGTTTATAACGTCCAGCGCTGGCCGTGGTCGCGTATCACGCCGCGCGAGCGTGAATATATGATCAATGATGTGCTAGGCCTGGCGGAAGCGTTATATACCGAAATGGCTTTCGATGGCGATAACCTTTTGACGGTTCCGCGAACATCTACCGGATACGTACGGCGGGAATGTAAGCGAGCGCTGCACACGTTCCGGCCGCAGCTTAAAGAAATATTACCCGATACAGATATATATATTTTGCTGCGTGAATTATTCCGCGGCGGCGATACACACGGAAACAGGTTAATCGCCGGCGAGATCATAACCGGAGTAAACAGCCGCGACGAGTCGAGCGCGTACCCGTCGGTTCAGCTAAACGACCGGTTCCCGATGGGAGTATGGAACCGGTTACGCGAGGACGAGAATAAACAGTTTGACGATCTGATTTTCAGGTATAAACGAGCTGTTATATTCCGGGCGAAATTTTATAAAATCCGGCTGCGTAATAAGCATTGGCCGGCGCCGTATCTTACGAAAGACAAGAGCCGGAAAATTCAAAACGGCTGGTATGATAACGGCCGTATACTGGCGGCCGATTATCTCGAAACAAGTTTAACCGATATCGATTTCCGGATCATTTGCGAAACCTACGATTTCGACGATTTCCAGCCGTTCGACGTTTATTATACGAAATACGGAAAATTACCGTTAGAATTGAGAAAAGTTATATCGGGTTTGTTTAAGGATAAGACAGAGTTAAAAAACGTTCCCGGACAGGAAATTTATTATATGAAACAAAAAAATAAGTTAAACGCTGTCTACGGTATGACGTGCCAGGATATCGGAAAAGCCGAAATAAAGTTTATCGACAACCAGTTTGTTATACCTGAATACGACGTTAACGAGATCATTAAAAAGGCGAATACGAAAGCGTTTATGTCGTACGCCTGGGGGTGTTATACGACCGCCTGGGCGAGATACCGACTTTTTCAGGGTCAGAAACTCGTTTACAACACGCCCGGCGCTGTCCTTCTCTATTGGGATACAGACAGCATAAAATACACCGGCAGCGTTAATTGGGATAAGTATAACAAGAGCATGAAACGCCGGTCGGAGAAAAGCGGAGCATATGCAGCCGATCGTTACGGCGTAATACATTATATGGGCGTATTCGAGGACGAAACCGGCGCCGAACCGTATAGTAAGTTTTGCACCCTGGGCGCGAAAAAATACGTTTATGAACGCTGCGGAAAACTATATATAACGATCGCCGGCGTTAATAAAAGATTAGGAGCCGAGGAGCTGGGCGCGGTCGAGAATTTTAAACCGGGGTTTGTATTCCGTAAAGCCGGCGGAACGGAAGCGGTATATAACGACGAAAATTTCGGTATATACAGAATCGGAAAACACGATATAATGATTATATCCAATATGGTCATTCGTGATAGCGAGTATACATTAGGAATAACCGGCGAATATCAACGCCTGCTGACCATGCCCGAAATATGGGCGGGACAATATTACGACGACCTTATTAGATAGCCACCGGAAAGAAAACAGAAAAAGAACAGGAGAAAAAAGAAAAAGATGAAAAACGCGGAAACAATGGACAAAAAAACACTTTTCAAAATGACGAAAGGCCAGGACAGAACGCCGCTTTCCACCCTTAAAGGACAGGAGTTTACACCTGCGGCGTATTGCCTTTACGACTACACGAACAGCGACGGCCAGGACGTTAACGGCCTTTCGCTGCTTATCGACGGCGAAGTATTTATCACCAGCAGCGAACCGCTGATCAACAGTTTCGAAACAATTCTTTCTGCTTTCGGTGACGAGGACGAGGACGTAACGTTAAAGATCGTCAGCAAAACATCGAAAGCCGGACGCGAATACAATGTATTAGACGTCGTTATTTAATCAATATATTATAAAAGTGGCCGGGTATGGTGGCGCCCGGCCGCTTTTTATTTTGTTATAATAAGAATATGAAAAAAGATATTTGTACGCCGTACGCGGACAACGGTTATATAGATTTTCCAAAAATTCGGAGGATCTGCGACGAAAATAACATATATTTCGTTTTTATTGTTGGCGGACGAGGTACAGGGAAAACATACGGCGCGCTTTTAGAGCTGGCAATAAAGAACCCCGACGACAAATTTATGTTTATTCGCCGCCAGCAGAACCAGGTAAACGCCATACGCAAACCTGACTTTTCGCCATTCAAAAAAATATGTTCTGACTATGATATCACGGTCGGCGTTGAACCGGTCGTCGAAAACGTTTCTAAATTCGTATATGACGATAATACGATCGGTTACCTGGCCGCCCTGGCGACATTCTCAAACGTTCGAGGGTTCGACGGTTCCGACATCAGCAATATTATTTATGATGAATTTATACCGGAACGGCACGAACGGCCGATCAAGGCGGAAGCCGACGCCCTTTTCAATTTATTTGAAACGATAAACCGAAATCGTGAATTAAACCATGAAAAGCCGGCGCGGTTATGGTGTTTGGCAAACGCTAACGACCTGGGTAATCCTGTTTTCATGTCGTTAAAGCTCGTTACCGTAGCGGAACGTATGCGAGAAGCCGGGCGCGAAATATACATGGATAAAAAACGCGGTTATATGATAATACTGCTCGACCGGTCACCGATCAGCGAACAGAAAAAAGAAACTGTATTATATAAATTAACGACCGGTTCGGATTTTGAAAAAATGTCGATCGATAACGATTTCGTCCAGGCGGAAATAATGAACATCAAAAGCAAAAAACTAAAAGAATATAAGCCGCTGGTAAAGGTCGGTGAAATCGTGGTATACAAACATAAATCGGCTAAACAGTATTACGTTACAACCCACGCCAGCGGATCATACGAGGATATGGGAAACGGCGAGATCAGTTATAAAAGGTTCAATTCGAAATATTATTATTTATGGAACGCTTATTTCGACTTGCGAATCACTTTCGAAAACTATTATGTCGAGCGATTATTTGTAAACATCTGCAAAACATGATTTATTAAATATAGGAACGGCGCGCAAAAGACGACCGCCGGAAGCGGTGCGCGTGGGTTCGTCTGACCCTTGAACCGTTCCATTAATTAAAAACAACGGAGGGCGGACAATGGACGAAATGAAATTTATAGCTGAATTGATAGGCCAGTATTGTTTTCCGATCGTTTGCTGTTTCGTCCTTTTCCGATCGATGGAGCGCGAACGCGAAGTTCACAGAGAAGAAACCGCAGCATTAACGAAAGCGCTAGAAGATAATACAAGGATAATGACAGAATTAAAAACTATGTTCGAGGTACATAAAAAGTATGAAATTCAAACTTGAAAGCCCGGTCGGCGAATATACCGAATTAGAGTTGGCGTTATTGGTAATGCTCGGCCAGTTCGGTAACGGCCAGGAGCGTAAAAACGCGCTAGGTGTATACTATGATTCTGTCCAGGCGGTCGTTGAATATCTCGCGGTCGGTATCGTACCGAAAGCCGTTAATTACAACATCAGCGACGAACAGATCAGGAAAGCGCTGGAAAAGATACGGCCGACGAACGCAGATTTCGACGAGCTGGTAAACGATTTCATAAAAGCATTAAAATAAAGTCAGGAGGCCACTAAAATGAAATTCGCAGAAATTAAGGAATTACTCGACAAGGGTTTCACGCCCGATCAGATCATGACGCTGGCAAACGAACCGGCTGCACCGGAAGCGCCGGAAGCGCCGGAAGCGCCGGAAAAGGATAAAGCACCGGAGCCGAAAGCGGAACCGGCGAACGTATCAGATGAACGGCTTTCGAGCCTTGAAAAGGCGGTTACGGAATTAACGAAAACGATTCAGGCCAACGCAATCATAAACGATCTGCAGCCTGGACAGTCGGTTAAAACTGATATGGAAATTCTCGCCAGCGTCATAAACCCGGGCGGGAAATAAATTAAAACAGGAGGTTAAAAACATGTCTGTTAATACAATGGGGTTTGAACAGATTTCAACGCTGTTAAACTCGATTCACTACCAGGCGACCGGACGTTCGGCAATTACACCGACGACGACCGCGGATTTTGTCAGCCTGGCACAAACAACGCTGCAAGCCGGATATGACCCGGTATTAAATGCTATTTCGCAGATGGTAACGAAAACGATTTTCAGCGTTCGGCCGTACGATCGCAAATTTGCCGGTATTCAGGTCGATAATCAGAAATTCGGCGCCATCACCCGGAAACTCAATATCGCCGATAAAGATTTCGAAAACGACGTCAGTTTCCAGCTTATCGATGGACAGGCGGTCGATCATTATGTCGTAAATAAACCGAACATTTTGCAGACGAATTTTTACGGCGCCAACGTTTTCGAAAAGAATTATACGATCTTTAAGGATCAGCTCGACAACGCGTTCACCGGCGCCGAACAGTTGGGCGAATTTATGGCGATGGTAACACAGAATACAAGCGATATGGTCGAACAGGCGCACGAGAACCTTGCCAGGGCGACGATCGCTAATTATGTCGGTGGAAAGGTCGCCGGCGATTCGGGCAGCGTTATTCACCTTTTAACTGAATATAACGCAGCTACCGGCCTTTCGCTGACGAAAGCGGACGCCATGCAGCCGGACAATTATAAACCCTTTATGCAGTGGGTTTATGCACGCGTTGCCGCGTTGTGCGCCCTCATGACAGAACGTTCGAACATGTTTCAGACAAACATTACAGGTAAACCTGTCATGCGGCATACACCATATAGAAATCAGAATGTTTACCTTTTCGCGCCGGATCGTTACGGAATGGAAGCGCGCGTTCTCGCCGATACATTCCACGATAATTATTTGAAATATGCTGACGTCGAAACCGTGAATTACTGGCAGTCTATCCAGTCGCCCGAACAGATCAGCGTAACACCGTCTTATCTCGACAATACCGGCGCGATCGTTACCGGTTCCGCTGCTGTTATCGACGACCTGTTCGGCGTTATTCTCGATGATGATACGCTGGGATATACAGTTATTAACCAGTGGTCGGCAATGACGCCGCTTAATGCAAAAGGCGGTTACTGGAATATGTTTATTCACTTTACCGATCGCTATTGGACGGATTACACAGAAAAAGGTATTATTCTGAAACTCGATTAATCTGCTCTTTCGCTCGTCATATTGCTATACCCTTTCGGAAAATGGCCGGGTTACTTTTACCCGGCCGTTTTTCGTTATATATTAAAATTACAGGGGGATTATATGAAAATAAAATTCTATAATTTCGCGAAACGTGAAAACAGTACGAAACAGCCGGCCAGCGGAAGCGGTACAGAATACGATGTTGTTTTGAAAGATGATAGCAGCATGGTAAACCCCGTCGTTATTCTGCGTCTGACGAGCAAGCCGGTTTATAACTACGCTTATATATCGGATATGGACAGGTTTTACTATATCGATGATATCGTTAACCTGGGAAAACATATATGGGAAATTTCAATGCATACCGACGTATTAGCCAGTTTTAAAGTAGAGATCGGCAACGCTAGTTTGTACGTGCTGCGATCTGCTGCGGCCTATGACGGTAATATCGTCGATAATTATTATCCGGTAAAGGTAACGAAAACGAACCAGCGGGTAACAGTTAACAGCATAATCAACGCCGGCGGAACGTCAGCGTATGCAAACGTTAATAACGGCTGTTTTATCCTGGGTATCGTCGGCGCTACCGGTTCATTATCAACAAACGCCACTTACGGCAGCGTTACGTATTACGCTTTTCAGCGTTCGTCTTTGCAGATACTGATACGTTTGTTATTAGACGATAACACGCTCGAAAACTGGGGTTTGAATGATTTAACGGATTTAACGATAAAGCTGCAAAAATCGATCATCGACCCGCTGCAATGGATAAAATCATGTATTTGGCTTCCGGTCGATTATTCAGATATCGACGGCGTAGCCGTCGGCCAGCTTTACGCGTTCGGTATGGAAATTCAGGCGACCGGCTTTTCATGCAAACAGATTTCAGGTAACCCGCCGCAAGAGGTGTTAACAACACAGATAACAATACCGGCACACCCGCAAGCAAGCGCCCGCGGTAATTATCTGAACGTAGAACCATATACGCGTATGCAGCTTCTTTTTCCGCCGTTCGGGAATTTCGATCTTGATACGAGCGTTCTAGTACAGGCGTCAACGCTTGCGATAACTGTATTTTTAGATTTAATCAGCGGAGCCGGTACGCTGCGAGTAGGAGCGGAGGGCGACGGCCAATTCTTAATAAATACGAAAACCCAGGTCGGCGTACCGATCAGCTTAACACAGGTAACACATGATTATATAGGCGGTATCGGCGGCGTTGTAGGTGGCGGAGTAGCAGCCGGCGCCGGTTTGGCGCTGGGTAACCCTATGGGTATTATCGGCGGCGTTATGTCGGCGATCGGCAGCGTTGTAAACGCGTATAAACCGATCGTTTCAACGATCGGCGGTAACGGTGGTTATTCTGATCTGTCCGGTAAACCTACGTTAGCATGCCAGTTTTACACGGTAGCCGACGAGGATAATACCAATTTCGGCCGGCCTTTATGCCAGGTTCGCCAGCTAAAAACATTAGGCGGTTATACGCTCGTTAAAGAAGGGGACGTTGAAATAAACGGTTTCGGTAACGAACAGGCGTTGGTAAAATCTTATCTCGAAAGCGGGTTTTATTATGAATGAATGTATTTTAATTAAAAAGATGAAAGACAGGATCGACGCCGGCGAACCGGCGGAAACTGTTATTCCATATCATATAAATATACCGGAGGAGAACCGGAAAGAATTTATCTATTTTGCTATACAGGTTTTACCGGACGGCCGCAAAAAAGACGATTTTATGGAAGCGTGGAGGAAATACTATGCAAGCGAATGAAACGTTATCGTATCAGGGTTATCAGGTTTGCTTGTTTCCGCTCGATTATATTTATGTTACGCAGCGGTCGCCCGACCCGTATTCTCATTGCTGCGGCTATCCGATCGATTTAGCCGGTCAGTATGCCGGTTATCCGATTTATGCACCCTGCGACTGTCATTTAGTCTATTCCGATTCATGGGCGGCCGGTAATACAAGAGCATATACAAGCGATGATCGCGTTTGGACGCCGGCCGGCTTGATGTATGTAACGTTCAGCTTTACCCACGACGATAACCCGCCGGCGCGTACATCGTTCAGTCAGGGCGAATTAATAGGCCATACAGGAGGCGCCGGAGGTTTCCCGGATCATTTACACCTTGACCAGGCGGACGTACCGAACGCGCAATTAATTTATTACGGTTACACCTGTCCGGGTTATGGTAATCCGTGTTACGCTCTGAATGATAGCGTACCTCCGGAAGATATCTTCTATTTATCCGGATCAGAAACGATCGTTATAACGCTGGGTATTGATTTTGAAACGTGGGATCAGCCGCCGGAACCGCCAACGCCAACCGGTTCGAACGGTGCGTTATTCACTATAATGTCGCGATATGTTAGGAGGAGGTTAAACAATGTCAAACGAATTATTCGATCATAAACCGCCGGTCGATTATCAGAGTATTAATATCTATAACTCAATGATCGACCCGTCAACCGTTCACGTTAATAATACGGCTGTTATGAACATGCTGCGGCGTTACCTGTTCCAACGTGTTTTCGCTGTCTATGATTTCGCCGGTATTCCGGATACCTGGGATAAAGATTATTTCAGATATGTTCTGTTTGTGTTCGGGTTCGAAGCTATTATAAATACGGATAAATTCGGCGTTATTCCGCAGTATTGCACCCTGGACGGCCGCCGCAACGTGTTTATGCAGCCGTCGCGCGTCCTGATCGCTAACCCGCTTATACGCGGCAACGTAAACCCGACGATCGGCGCCGAATGTGCTTTAATCAAAATGCAGCCCAATTATTCGGGTATTTGGGATTTAGTGAGCTACTACGCTTCTATGATGGCGATAACATTGGAAACGGCAGCGATCAATACCTGGAATTCTAAATTCTCGTGGGTTTTCGCCGGTGATAATAAAGCGGAAGCGGAAACCATGAAAAAAATGTTCGATCAGATCGGTAACCAGCCGGCCGTATTCGTTTCCCGAAACCTGTTTGACGAGGAAGGTAACCCGAAATGGACGATGTTTAATCAGAACGTACGAGAAAACTTTATCGGCCTTGATTTACAGGAAGCATTTACGAAATGGAATAACCAGTTTGATACTTTTATCGGAATTGATAATTCCAATTATGAAAAATCGGAACGGCTGAACGTGGACGAGGTAAACGCTAACAACGCCGAAACGCGCGCGCTTTGCGCTGTATGGCGCGACTCTATTAACGAGGGTTTGCAGACGGCGAATAAACTGTTCGATCTGTCATTATCGTGCCGGCTGCGTACAGAATTAAACGAAAATAAAAACGTTGAGGAGGTAGCCGAAAATGATGTCAATTAACGGCCTTTACGCCTATGACCCTTCTATTTTCGATTATTTTTATCTACCGGAGCAGCTGCAAAACGAAAAACAGAATATTATTGATTTCATTTTGGAAAGCTGCGCGGAATTGGAAATTGTCTATCCGGACGCCGGTATTATGAAAAACTCGATTCGTATATGGTCGAGCCGGAACCTGTTACGCTGGGAAAAACTCTATAACACAATGCATTTCGACTATAACCCGATATGGAATAAAGACGGAACGTTTACAGAGGAATACAGCGACCAGGCGATAACGAACAGTACTGGGATCAGACAAACGACCGGATTTAACGACGACGATTTCGTCGATCGCGATAAAGACGAAAACCGCGGTAACGCTAACACCAGCGGAACCAGGACGAGAACAGAACGCGGTAACATCGGTATAACATCAACACAGGAACTAATCGAACGCGAGCGCGCTCTATGGGATTTCAATATTATTGAAACGATCGCCGCAGATTTTCGGAAATATTATTGTTTGATGGTATGGTGAAACATATGTCAGCGAAAGCCTGGGCGTTTCTGCTCGTCATTTTTGCCGCGGATATTGGCTTTATGCTGTATTCGCTGTTAATATCAGATATAGAAGAAGACAACCGGAGGAGGGCGAAATATGGTAAAAAAGATACCGACGCGAAACGGCGCCGAAAACCCTGATTTCACTTATAACGATCTAAACCGCGCCGGTATTCGATTTAATAATAAAAACGTTATCGAAATCGAATATTATTCAGACTCAGAAGATTTAACCATCACGAAAACGGACGAGCTGACCGAAACCGTTAAAACCATCGTTACAAATTTCGATAACCCCGGCGGCGGTAGCGCTGTCCTGGGCACGAAAACAATTACAGAAAACGGAACGTATACGGCCGCAGATGATGAACTGGACGGCTACAGCAGCGTTACCGTAAACGTACCGGTACCGGTAAACAGAGAAACCGAAATATTAGACGGTAGTTTATCCGGAACATATACGAATAATACTGTAACAACTATACGCGAGATGGGTTTATCAAACATGGCGGCATTAACAACCCTTGAAATGCCGGCTCTAATATCTCCGGGCAAATCTGCATTTAGAAATAACACCGGTTTAACATCGATCAATATGCCGGAGGTTACAAACATCGGGCAATATTGTTTTACAGGCTGCACGTCTTTAAATAATGTTAGTCTGCCTAAATTAACATCATTGACTGCTAACGCTTTTGAAAATTGCACCGGTTTAACAGCATTTGATTTTCCACAGGCAACCGGTATCGGAAATTCAGCCCTTAGAAATATTAGATGTCCTGTGATAGTTTTACCAAAAGTAACAAATTTAGATACAAACTGCATGTCAGGCAATACAGCGTTAACCGCTGTCGATATGGGTTCGTTAGCAACAACCGGCGGCGGCTCTGCCTTTGCCGGCAACACTGCGTTTAATACTTTAATAATAAGGAAAGAAGGTTTTGTAGCTTTAAATAACTCAAATCATTTCACAGGTACACCGTTTGCAATAGATGGAACCGGCGGCGATCTGTACGTATTAAGTGATTACATAACACAGTATGAACAGGGTACGAATTGGAGCGCGCTAAACGTTACGGTTCACGCTATAGAAAACTCTTATTACGAAACACATTACGCCGACGGAACGGAGATAACACCATGATTAAAACAGAAGAATTAGTTATTCGTAACAGAAATTTTACGCGCACCTGGTCGAGCCGGAACCGTTATATCGTTCGTGATGAAATCAATTATATTGAAGCGCTCGACCCTACCGAATTAGGACGAACATATAAAGAAGGTGAACCAATACCGGAGGAGGACGGCGACTAATGGCAAAAAAGAAAGTTAAAATCCTGGGTATTGACCCGCCGGAAACGGATTTCACGTTTAATGAAATAAACCGCTGCGTTATCCGGTTCAATAAAGCCGCGGTCGTTTACCTGGAATATAACGCGGTCGATGAATCGGTTTCGGTCGTCGTCGAAAACGAGATCGCCGGAACGGTTAAAACATTAACCGGAACCGTAACAGGAGGTTAAAACTATGGCGTTTCATATCAACGGCTATCAGAATTTTCACGAACAAAATTTAGATTGGATCATCGAACAGATCGGCGTTGTTCGTAAAGAATACGACGACGTTAAACAGCTCGCCATCGATTTAGAAGATTTAAAAAGTAAATATGTCGAGGTATACGCGCTTTTCGGTCAGCTCGAATCTGATTTTACACAATTTAAAAACGACGTTCATAACGATTTTACGGCGCTGGACGCTGAATTTACGGACAAATTTAACCAGCAGTCGCAGCACCTTAATGATCAGTTTACAACGCTGGAAACACACGTTAACGGCGTTCTGACAGGTTTTAACAGCCGGTTAATCGCAATGGATATTAAATTAGATAACGCTATCGATAACCTGGCTCAAACCCTGACCATGTATAACCCGTTTACAGGTATCGAAGAACCGATCGCAAACGTTATTTATCAGCTTGCGAGCTTCCATATGGAAGACGCGTTAACAGCCGGAACCTATGACGGTTTCAACCTGACAGCGGGCGCGTATGATTCTAAAAATCTGACAGCGTACCAGTACGATGTACAGGGTAGCGTATATTTACCATAACAGGAGGTTAAAAAATGTCGCACACAAACAGCACCAGTCATTACGAATTATCTCAGTTTATTTCTACTGATACGCCCGGCTGGCTGACGGACGTAAACCAGGATAACAACAAAATCGATACCGCGTTATATGCTAACGCTAACGCGATCAGCACCGCGGAAACCGATATCGCCGCAATTACGACCCGGTTAGATAATAACCTTCCGGCGGCCGGCCAGGTCGGTAACGTGCTGCAGAAAACAGCAACCGGCGCCGCCTGGGTAGATTTAGGCCTGGATAATAATATTATCGATATGATTTACCCGGTCGGCTCGATCTACCTGTCATACGACGCCAATTTCAACCCGGCTAACGCGTTCGGCGGTTCGTGGGTTCGTATTCAGGATAGGTTTTTACTCGCAGCCGGTAACGAGTACAGCAGCGGCGCCGTCGGCGGTTCTGCTACTCATACACTGAGCGTTAACGAAATGCCATCACACAGGCATGAAGCGCTCGACAGTAACCGAATTATTAACATCAGCAGCGGAGAAGGTTACACCGTTCCGGTTGGTAATACTTACGGTTCTACCGGTAGATATAATACAACCAGCGTCGGCGGCGGACGCGCACACAACAACATGCCGCCGTACCTGGTCGTTAATGTATGGCGCCGGACAGCATAACACGGTAACAATAAAACATGTGTGTATTATGCACGCATGTTTTTTATATTGTGCTTGCATGTTCAAACATGTATGCATGTTGTTTATACATGTTGGGGTATACCCCCGGGGGGTATATGAGGTTAGG
>JAZNBT010000072.1:0-13381 GCA_045587165.1 Alphaproteobacteria bacterium
GTTTTGACGTGCGTCGCCAGCATATGGGATGCATTCTTTTTCATTTTTTCCCCGTTCCCGCGTTTTCCCGACGTATCAGATCCAAAACAATTCCTTCGCGCAATCCGCGGTCGGCGATCGTGACTTCTCCGATCGGCCACATTTCGCAAATCCCTTGTAAAATCGCGCATCCGGGCAAAGACAGATCCGCCCGCTGCGGACCGATGCAGGGATGAGCCTCTTTTTCCTCATACGGCAATTTTTCCAAACGCCTTTTCGCACGGGCCAAGTCGTCATAGCTCAAAGCCAAGCCGTCAACGACGGCACGATTGTAAACCGGCAATCCCAAATGAAACGCACCGATCGTCGTTACGGTTCCGGACATGGCGATCATTTGCACGTCGCCTTGTTCGATAACCTTTAAAATACCGTAGTTTTCTTCGAACGGACGCAGATAAGACAAAACTTTTTTAACGACCGCCCTGTAAGCCGCCGAAGACAATCCTTTGCCGGTAAAAGCCTCCGACACGGTGATGACCCCCAACGGAAACGACAGCACGCCTTCGATTGAAGGCTGATTGTTTTCGTCTATTCTGGCCCATGAAACTTCGGTCGATCCGCCGCCGATATCAAAAACAAGCGCATGGCGAATATTGCGGTTAATCAGCGGGACACATCCGGAAACCCCCAAACGGCTTTCTTCTTCAAAAGAAATAATTTCCAGATCCAGCCCCGTTTCCTTTTTGACCCGATTGATAAAATCAGCTCCGTTTTTAGCGCGTCGGCAAGCTTCCGTCGCGATAAAGCGCGCTTTAACCGTTTTATATTTTTCCAATTTTTTAACGCATAATTTCAATGCGAAAATCGTTCTTTTAATCGCGCGTTCGGATAAAACGCCGTCGCTAACCAGACCTTCACCCAAGCGCGTAATTCTGGAAAACGTTTCCTTAACCGCGAATCCCGTCGGGGTCGGCGTAGCGATTAACAGCCGACAGTTTGTCGTTCCCAGATCGATCGCTGCAAAAACGGGAACGGCCGACCGATCCTTAAAGACCGAGAACCTGCGTCTTTTATACGGTTTTCCGACTTTTTTATCCACGTTTCACCCCGATAAAGAAAAAAACAACCTACTATAGAGGATTTTTCCATAAAACGTACAGTCTTTTTTAAAAAAAGCTGTACGGATCGATATCCGTTTGTATCCGAACCGAAGACGGCAAAGACAATTGCGAAAGCCAATCCCGCAGGACGTCCTGAATTTTAATCTGCCGCCCCGTCTGCAACAACAAACGATAACGATATTTTCCGCGCAGCAAAGCCAAAGGTGCCGGTGTCGGACCCAACACACGCACACCGTCCGCCGCGGGAGCGCATTTTCCCAACAATGCAGCAGCTTTTTGAGCGTATTCTTGGGACGAAGCGGAAACGATTATACCGGCCAAACGTCCGAAGGGCGGCATTTTCAAAAACGAACGCGATTGAATTTCCGCTTCCAGAAAATCATCGGCATTTCCGGTTTTCAATGCCTGCATAATTTGATTTTCGGGATCAAACGTCTGCAAAAAAACACGCCCGTTTTTATCGGCGCGGCCGGCGCGGCCGGCCACCTGATGCAACATTTGAAACGTTCTTTCCCCCGCCCTTAAATCACCGCCGGCCAAACCCAAATCCGCATCAACGACACCGACCAAAGTCAAATCCGGAAAATGATGCCCTTTTGTTAAAATCTGAGTTCCGATAACAATATCGACCTCATGATCATGGATCCGCCGCATCAATTCCGCCATTTGCGCGGCAGTCGCGTTTAAATCGCCCGAAATGACCAACTGACGGGCATCAGGAAAACGAAAGGATATTTCTTCACTGATACGTTCCACCCCCGGCCCGCATGACGTCAATTCGCCCGTTTCGCCGCAAACGGGACAAACATCCGGCACTGAAATATGATAACCGCAGTGATGACATTCAAGACGACTGCCGTTTCTGTGTTCGACCAACCATGCCGAACAGTGGGGACACTGAAAACGATGACCGCACTTGCGACACAAAACCAAAGGAGCATATCCCCGCCTGTTTAAAAACAGCAATGACTGTTCTTTGCAATTCAGCGTTTGTTGAATTTCATCCAACAAAACAGGGGATAAAAAGCTTTTGATTTTTTCTTTGTTTTCGGGCGGAAAGCGGCGCAAATCGATTAAATCGACCCGCGGCATGACGGCTGATCCGAAACGACCGGACAAAACGACTTCCCCGTACTTTCCGGACCGTACGTTAATTCTGGTTTCCAATGACGGCGTCGCCGACGATAAAACGATCGGAATGTTTTCGATTTTCGCCCGAACGACCGCCATATCGCGAGCCTGATAAATGACGCCGTCCTCTTGTTTATAAGAAGCGTCGTGTTCTTCATCAACGATAATCGCGCCCAATTCGGAAAACGGTAAAAACAAGGCCGAGCGGGCTCCGGCCAAAACGCGAACCTCTCCGTTTAATACGGCTTTCCACGTTTCACGGCGCACTCTGGCGGACAAATCCGAATGCCATAAAGCCGGCATCACTCCGAAACGACGTTTGAACCTTTCCAACCACTGCCCCGTCAAACCGATTTCCGGCAACAGGATCAACGTTTGCTTTCCCTGTTTTAAAGCCTCGGATATCATATCGAAATACACTTCCGTTTTTCCGGAGCCCGTCACACCGTTTAAAACCGTTACGGAAAAACCTCTCCCGACCGAATCGGACAAAACGGCGGCGGCATTTGCCTGTTGTTCGGACAAGCGGACGCCTTCATTCTTCAGATTCGGCATTTCAAAAGAAATCGGCTTGATTTTTTCGGCCCGCAAAAATCCGGCATCAGCCAATCCTTTAACGACGGACGTCGACACACCGGCCTGTCGCGCGATTTCGGATGCCGTACGCGCGACATCGGTAACGACGGCCAACACTTTTTGACGGGCGGGCGTCAGACGGATTTTTTCCGTCTGATCGGCGGCGACGAAGCCGATCGTTTCCCCGATTCCCTGAAAGACATCGTCAACGCTCATCGCCATTTTTAAAACGGCACCGGGTGCCGCCAACGTATATCCCGCCACCCAATCGATCAGCCTTTGATTTGAAGAACCGAGAATCGGCAAATCGCAAACACCGAGGATGTTTTTCAGCTTTGCGTCTTCTATTTTCGATTCCGCCGCCGTATTCCAAACGACTCCGGTCATCGTACGCGCACCGAAAGGAACACGGACAAAACTGCCGATCGGCGGCAAAGAAACATTTTCGGGACAAGCATAATCAAACACGCCGGCCAAAGGCAGCGGCAGTAAAACCTGCAAACGTTTTTTATTTGATTGATTCTTGTTTGACATTTCCTTACACTCAATACTCAGTTTCAATCTACTAACTTTAGGGTGAGATACTCAAATGAAATTTTTTATTGATACAGCCGATTTAAACGAAATTAAAGATTTGGCCGCGACCGGCATGGTTGACGGTGTGACGACAAACCCGTCCTTGGCAGCCAAACAAGGCATGAACTTCAAAGAACTGATCGCGGAAGTTTGTAAAGTCGTTCCGGGTCCCGTTTCCGCCGAAGTGACCGCTTTGGATTACGAAACAATGATGAAAGAAGCCGAAGTGTTGCGCAAAATCGCACGCAACGTTACGATTAAAGTTCCTTTGACACAGGACGGTTTAAAAGTTTGCCGCGCCTTATCCGCCGAAGGCACGATGGTCAACGTTACGCTGTGTTTCACCTGCGGTCAGGCCATTTTGGCCGCCAAAGCGGGCGCGACGTTCGTTTCCCCGTTCGTCGGCCGTTTGGATGACTTGGGCGTCAACGGCATGCAGTTGATTGACGACATCCGCATGGTTTATGACAACTACGACAACTTCAAAACGCAGATTTTGGTGGCTTCCGTACGTAGCCCCGAACATGTCATCAACGCCGGTAAAATCGGCGCCGACGTGATTACGGCTCCTCCGAAAGTCATTCGTCAGTTGTACCATCATCCGTTAACGGATTCCGGTCTGAAGACATTTGCCGAAGACTGGGCCAAGACGGGTCAGTCGATTCTGTAAATCTTTCTTTTCGAAAGATTGTCTGTTAAAATCCGGAGGAGAAATTCTCCGGATTTTTCATACCTGAAGGACAGCAATGAAACAAACTTCCTCTCCGCATATCAGATTAAAAGAGCTGACCGGCGCCGCCCTTGACGTTTTCGAAGAAAGCTTTCAAGGCACTTATTTAAGCGACCGCCTTGATTTATTCAAAAAATACTTAAAAGAACACACGAAAAAAAACCGATATGTTCTGTTGGCTTATTGCGAAGGGAAAATCGTCGGATACGTAACGTTGAAATACGTTTCGGACTATCAGAATTTTGCCGAAAACAACATTCCGGAAATTGTCGATTTCAATGTCGTCCCCCGTTTCAGAAGATCGGGCATAGGTCGTAAATTGTTACGACGTGCGGAAACCGTCGCCAAAAAATCGGGGTACGACCAAATCGGCATCGGCGTCGGATTGTACAAAGACTACGGCAATGCGCAGCGATTGTATGTTAAGACGGGCTATATCCCCGACGGCGAGGGATTGTGTTACGACGGAAAGCCCGTAAGAAAAGAAACGCAGGTCGTCGCGGATGACTCTCTGGCGATTTATTTTACAAAACAATTGAGATAAACGGACGAATTCCATGGCGAAACTGTACGAACCCGAAAATATCGAAATCTCTTATGCCGCGGACGGACGTTTGATGACGGCGATTGAAGAATGGCAACGCTGGTTAAAAACCGAGAAACGCTGTTCGGGTCATACGGTTGCGGCGTACGGACGGGATTTGTCTTTTTTCTTGAATTTTTTAAACGACTATACGGCGCAAACGCCATCCTTTGATATTTTAAAAAAAATGGAAGTGACCGACTTCCGCGCCTATCTGGCGGCACGGACGCAGGAAGGCATCGGGAGGACGTCTTTGGCGCGCAACATGTCAACGTTACGTAACTTTTTTAAGTTTTTAGAACGTAACGCCCTGCTTTCCAATCCGGCGATCAACGTTGTCCGTTCACCGTCGCCGCCCAAAACCCTGCCCAAACCGTTGACCAAAGAACAGGCGTTCAACGTTATTCGGACGGCAAACGAACTGCAGGAAGAATCATGGCTGAAAAAACGCGACATGGCCTTTGTCACTTTGTTGTACGGTTGCGGATTGCGTATCGGCGAAGCGTTGTCTTTGGACGTCAAAGATCGGCCGGCATCGGACGTCATGACCATTTTAGGCAAAGGACAAAAAGAACGCGTCGTACCGGTTTTGCCGATCGTCCGCGAGATGATCAACGCCTATTTAAAGGAGCGACCCGACGGCGCACCGAACAATTCTCCGCTGTTTATCGGGGCGCGCGGCGAACGCGTCAACCCCGGCGTTATGCAAAGACAAATGCGCAAAATCCGTGACATGCTTGGATTACCGGAAACGGCGACACCGCACGCTTTGCGTCACAGTTTTGCCACGCATTTGTTGTCGGGCGGCAGTGATTTGCGTACGATACAGGAATTATTAGGACACGCGTCGCTGTTGACCACGCAACGATATACCGGACTGGACGCTGATCGAATGATGGACGTTTACGCACACGCCCATCCGCGTGCAAAAAAACAGGGATAAAAATATGATCGTGTTTATATTTTTTCTGATAATGCTGTTTCCTGTTTTAATGATCACTTTATCCTTTGTATTGGTCAAAAAAAAGAACGGGAACATGAAAGAAGCCCGCAATCACGGGAAAACTATTCTGCTTGCCTTTTGTATCGCCTTAGGGATTATTTATTTTTTCGACGACAAAGAAACCCTTTTTCAGTGCGATAAAGAACATCTGCGTTGCGAATATCTGCATTCAACGATTGCAAATCCGGATTTGCGTTTCGTATATTCATTCGATCTGAGAGAATTGAAAAGCATCGAAATAAAAAAAGCCACTCGACGCACGGGAAAATATTCCAGACGTACGGTTTATAAAATCGTATTTCATTTAGAAACAAAACAAAACACGTTTCCAAATGAATTCAGTTACCGTGAAGCGGCGGAAAGAGAGCTCGGCAAAATCAATCGTTTTTTACATACCGACCGCAAACGTTATACATTCTATACAGGTCATTCGGGAACAAGCGAGTTTGATCATGGCCTCAAATATTTATTTTTCATAACGGGCGCCGCATTTATCCTTTGGCTTTTATACGATCTGACACACGAAGAAAAATGACTGCTTTAAATACTTTCTTTCTGATTTTAAACGTTGTTCTTTGGCTGATTTTCATATTTTTGTATTATTGCCTGCGCAAAAAAAAGATTTCTTTCAAAAGAGATGAAAAAAAACGCATGAGCACTGTACTGTTTTTATCCATGGTCATCATGCCTTTTGTCATTTTTTTCAAGACGTTGATTTTGTTTTCGACTATCAAAAGAAAACACGGCGTTGCGACTATTATCACTCGACGTTTTATGACAAGGAATTGCGTTTGATTAAGTCATACGATTTAGCCGCAATTAATGAAATTAAAATCGTCCCCCGCCGACAAAAAAAACAGACATTTTACCGATTAGAATTTTCAGGCCCGTTTGACCGTTTTGAAATGCCGCAATCTTTTTTTCTTGAAAGCAAAGCCCGTGAACAAGCGTCTCGCATTGCTCTCTTTTTACATACGGACTCTCCCCGTTATGAATATAAAAACATTCAATCGAAAAATTTCGAAATCGGGATGGCGATTGTAACGATCTACGGCATTTTTTTAATGTTGGGAAAATTGTTTTTAAGAAAAAAAAGCGATTTTTCAGATTAATCTGTTATAATTTTTTCCTATTGTTTTAATTATCACGGATAAAAAAATGTTGTCAATCGTCATCATTTCAGTTCTTCTTTTTATAAATACCGCATTATTTTTCCTTTTAAAAAAGGTCAACCCTTCCTCTTACCGAAAAAGAAAATCCGACGTTTTTAAAGGGATCTGCTCTTTATTAATCGCTCTGATTTTCTTTTGCGGATATATGTACTTTTTTAAAGAGCATTCTTTGTTATTCGAATGTCATAAAGAAACAATGACCTGCACCTACAGTCGTTCAACCGAATTCAACAAAACCCTCAGACCCGTAAAAACATTCGACATTTCCTCAATAGAGCAAGCTGACATGTACCGATTCAGAAGAGGAAAAAGTCGACGTTACGGTGTCCTTTTAGACATGAAAAAAGGTCCGTCCGTTGAAGTGCCTTTTGACTTTTCATATGAACACGAGGCTCAAGCCGAAGCGGACGAATTTAACAGCTTTTTATTTTCATCGAAAAAAAACTATGCCTACGTTAAATATCTTTCCGATATATCGTCGGCAAAAAATACAAGCATCGTTATAACCGTCCTAACGTTATTGTATTTTCTTTTCTATATCCTCGGAGGTTTTAGAGAAAAGACTTTCGATGCGGACGAGGATTATGATTATGATTATGAGGATAACGAAATCGAACCGCCATCCTTATCTTCCGACGAGCAAAACGACGATGAGTTTCTTAAAGAGGTAGAAGCATACCTTAAAGAAACGGATAAACAGCCGGACGCTTTTAAACAAAAATCCGACGGAAGCAAAGACGATCTTATCCGTCGGACACGAAACGTTTAAAAAGAAAAAACACTCAAAGGAATAAAAATGATTTATCTGATGCCGTTCATTCCCTTTGTCGCCCTTCCCTACATTTTCTTTGCCCGCAAAAATCGAGAAGATCTTTTATCCATAAAATGGGTGCTTGTTATTTATTGTTTTGCGCTTGGCTGGAATTGCTTTTATTATCCGATCGGAACGATTTTCGAATGCGACAAAACGACCAAGCGTTGCGAACATCGGGAACTGACAAAATTCAATTCTACGTTACATACCGTACAATCCGTTGATTTAAAAGGTCGCCCCCATATCGAAGTGCAAGAAAAAAGAACATGGGAAATCAAGGAAAAGCACGGAATAAGCATTAAAAGAAAAATTTATTACAAAGTTATTCTTCATTCCGGATCCGATGAAATATGCTTTCCGACAAAATTTACAAACCAAGAGGAAGCCGAGCATATCGCTTATCAGCTGAACGATTTCTTAAACACAAACAAACAAGAATACATCTATCAGGAAGGACATTTCGAACTGAACAAAACGGACGGGATTTATAAAATATCTTTTTTTGCGGCGCTGTTATATCTTGTTCTTTTGCATAAATTTATCAAACGCCTTAAACAAAAAACGCCACCCGATACGGATACAAAAGAAGATTATGAAGGCGATGAAACCGACGAACCGGTAATCCGATAACACAAAAAAACGATTTTAGGATGATTAGCGGCAGAAAACGAGAAACGCAGGTTTGACGTGTACGACGGGTACACGAAAACCGAGTATCGCAGTTGACGAACCGATAATCCGATAAAATCGTTTTTTATCCGATCCAGGCGGGAAACATATTCTTTAAGGAAGTATATATAAATTCGACGGCCAAAGCGGCCAACAACATACCGCACAAACGACCGATGATATTTAAGCCGGTTTGACCTAATACGGCAGCTAATTTATCTGCTACGCGCAATAACAGCCAGGAAACTGTCGCCACGGCCAGTCCGGCACAGATGACGGCGATCAAATGCGACCACGATTTATCCATTTGTGTTGCAATAACCATTGCCGAAATGGATCCCGGACCGGAAATAACGGGAATAGCCAAAGGCATGACGCCGATTGCGTCACGATTTTCGGCTTCGGCCTGTTCTTCTTTGGTATGGCGTTTTTCCGACGCTTTCATCATACCGAAGGCGATTGACATTAATAAAATTCCGCCGGCGATTCTAAAGGAGTTCAGACTGACGCCAAACATATCCAAAATAGCGCTGCCGAAGAATGCGGAAGAACACAACACGCACGCGACGGCGATTCCCGTTTGCAAAGCGATGCCCGCCTTTTCCCTGCGCCCCATTCCGTCCGTCAAATTGATAAAAACGGGGATGGCCGACTGCGGTGCGCACACGGCCAACATCGCCAAAGTAAAGTGCAAAAAATCAACAAACCAAGCCAACATTTACGTTCTCGTCAAACGGTTAGAAAATTTTCTTATTATTATCATCTTTCGAAAAAATAAGAAAGCTGATAAAATCAAATCAGTATTTTTTTATTGAAAGGATGCATTATGGAATTAATGGAAGGATTGCTGACACGGCGCAGCGTCCGTCAATATACGGCGCAAAAGGTTGAAAAAGCCGATATCACGGACATCGTCAAAGCGGGCATGTTTGCTCCCAGCGCCCGCAACCAGCAGATTTGGGAATTTGTCGTGATTACGGATAAGGAAAAATTAACCGCGATAGGTGAACGGTTGGAAACGGCTCCGATGGCGAAAACGGCCGCTTTCGGCATTGCCGTCTGCGCCGAATTGGATCGAGCAGCTTCACCGGCATATTGGGAGCAGGACTGTGCCGCGGCGATGGAAAACATGCTGTTGGCCGTTCATGCCAAAGGATTGGGGGCGGTGTGGATAGGAATGCATCCGAACGAAGATCGCGCCGATATTGTTAAAAACATTTGCGCCATCCCAGAAAATATCAAAGTCCATTCTTTGTTAATCGGCGGATATCCCGAAAAGCCCGCAAATGAAGCGCAAAGATTCCACCCGGAATACATTCACGAAAACGAATGGGGGAAATAAAGGCTTTTTTTTGTTGACAGATTGCTTTGGGCTTGCCACTTTTTGAGATGAAAAGGGCAAGCCTTTTTTATAAAAAAATCCTGATGGGACGATGAATGATGAATTTTATTTACTTTTCTCCGAACTTTCCGACCTACGGGTGGAAATTTTGCCGTTATTTAAAAGAAAACGGCGTTAATGTACTGGGAATCGGCGACCAAAGCTATGACGAGCTGTTGCCTGAATTAAAAGACTCTTTAACCGAATACTACCGCGTTGACAACATGTCAGACTACGATCAGGTTTATCGGGCAACGGCATGTTTGATAAATCATCACGGTAAAATCGACCGTATTCAATCCAACAACGAATTCTGGTTGGTTACCGAAGCGAAATTAAGAACGGATTTCAATATTGAAGGCGTTAAGTATCCCGATATTTTGGAACACAAACAAAAATCCAAAATGAAAGCTTACTTTAAAAAAGCCGGCGTTGAATGTGCGGCATACTGCCTGCCCAAAAATTTTATGGAAGGTAAAGCGTTTACAGACGAATACGGTTTCCCCGTCGTTGTCAAACCCGACGACGGCGTCGGCGCTTGCGATACGTATACGCTGCACTCGGAATCCGAAATGGCCGACTTCTTTGTTCAGAAACCGGATGTTCAGTATATCATGGAAACATTCATCGACGGTCACGTCGAAACGTTTGACGGTTTAACCAATCGTGACGGTGAAATCGTTTTCTGCGCCAGCCAGATTTATCATCAGTCTTTGATGGATACGGTTGTCAACGACGACTGCATCATGTACCACACGGATCATGAAATGGCGAAAGACATCCGCAAAGCGGGAATGGCAATCGTTAAAGCGTACGGCATTAAAGACATCTTTTTCCATTTTGAATTTTTCCGCACGACCGATCCGAAGACAGGCAAAACAAAAGTTATGGCTTTGGAAGTCAACATGCGTCCGCCCGGCGGCATGATTACGGAAATTTACGAAGCGTCCCACGACGTAAATATCTACAAGGCGTGGGCGGATACTTTAATCAAAGGGAAACCGGAAGGCGACATGAGCCAAAAACGCTTTGCCGCGTACGCCAGCCGTAAATTCCGCTTTAATTACATGTATACGCATGAAGCGATTTTGGCCAAATACGGCGATCACATCATGGAACACATGCCCATCGAGGGAATTACCGCCCGCGCGATGGGGGACTACGTGTACCTGATTTATGCGGACACGTTGGAAAAAATCAACGAAATCATCGATACGATTAACGCTCGCGTTTAAGGATTCTCGAAAATGAAAGAAGAATATTTCAAAGAATGGTCCTCCTGTTTGGAACGGGATATGGAATTCAAGGTTTACGGCCATACGGGAAAACCCGTTTTGGTATTCCCGCCGGGATGCGGAAAATTCTGGCATTACGAATATCACGGCATGGTCAATATTTGCGTGCCGTACATCGATGCCGGACGTATTCAACTGTTCTGCATTGACGGAATAGACGGGGAAAGTTGGGAAAGAAAAGACGGCAATCCCTATGACAATATGCAAATGCAGGAAAGATACTTCAACTATACGGTTGAAGAATTCATACCCCGCATCAAGGAAATCAGCCGCGAAGCGAACGGCGGACGGGAAATCGGCATCATGGCGACAGGTTGTTCGATGGGAGCAACCCACAGCGCGAATACGTTTTTCCGCCGTCCGGACCTGATTGATTCCGTCATCGCACTCAGCGGATTATACGGCCCCAGATATTTTTTGGGCGATTATATGGACAACACCGTTTATAAAAACAGCCCGTTGTATTTTCTGCCGAACATCCACGACGAAGATTACTTAAACCAGATGCGCCGTGCCCGTTTGGTTTTCTGCGTCGGTCAAGGCGCTTGGGAAGATCCCATGGTTGAAGAAACGCACCGATTGAAACAAATTCTGGAAGAAAAACGCATTCCGGCATTTGTCGACGTATGGGGCAAAGACGTCAATCACGATTGGGATTGGTGGTACGTCCAGCTGCCATATTTTTTAGACAAGGTTCTGGCATAAACAAACAGGGATCCTTTTAGCGAAGGATCCCTGTTTTTTTTGACTTATTCGGGCAGATCATCGTCATTTTTCCGTTGGGAAAAATATCTTTCTTCTGTATAATAGGCAAAATTATTTTTCAGAGGTCGAAATGATAACGGAATTTTTTAAACCGAAAACAACAACCGAAGCCGCTCGATTAAAACTGGCAAATCCCGACGCCGTTTATATGGCCGGCGGAGCGTGGATCAACTCGTCACGTTCCGACATCAACCCGGAAACGGTTATCAGTCTGGCCGATTTGAATCTGGATTTCATCAAACAAGACGGCGACGATATTGTTATCGGGGCGACAACAACGTTGCAAGACATCTTGGACGACGTCTTAACCCCTGATTATATAAAAGAAAGCCTGACTTTATTCCGCAACCGCAACCTGCGCAATCAAGGTACTTTAGCCGGTACGATCGCTACAAAAAATCCGACATTTTCATTATTGACCGTTTTAATCGCCGCTAAAGCTTCTTTGGAAACATCAGCCGACCTCATCAGTGTCGAAGACTACATTACGGGCAATTCCTCCGCTTTAATCACGGCGATACGCCTGCCCGCCGACGCGAACGTCCGTTCCGCGAAACATTCCGTTACGGCACGCGGCGCCAATCTGGTATCCGTCGCCGCCGGTGTTTCGGACGGCGGCATCCGCTTAGTCGTTGCTCAAGACGGCGGAAAGATTGAACGTCTGAAAGATTTGGAACAAAAACTGTACGCCGTTTCCCTGCCCGATCGGGACGATTTGGCAAAACAGATTACCGACACGGTTGTTTCGTTTGACGATTACAGAACATCGGCAGCCTTTAAAAAATATACGGCGGGCGTTTTGTTGGCCGACTGTCTGATCAACGCGGCGAAGGGAGTATAAAAATGAAAGTTTCTTTTACCCTTAACGGATTAAAAAAGACCGTCCATACCGAAGCCGGCGAAAACGTGCAGGCTTTATTGCAACGTCTGGGAATCTTTTCCGTACGCGACAGTGACGACCATCAGGGATTTTGCGGATCCGACACCGTCATTTTAAACGGGAAAACCGTTAACGCCGGTTTATACATCGCCGCCCAGATTGACGGTGCGGACATTAAAACCATTGAATCCGTCATGGTTGACGGCAAATTGTCCGCCGTCCAGTCCGCCATGGTTGACTGCGGTTTAGTGCAATCGGGATATAACTCGCCCGCCGCGGCTTTGATGTTGACGGATCTGTTAAACCGGATCGAAAATCCGACCAAAGACGACATCATGGACGCCTTATCGCCTTTATTCAGCCGGTCCGCCGGCTATCAGCCGTTTTTCAAGGCGGTCGATTTGGCCAAAAAAAGAATGAAAGATCCCGATTATAAAACCGAAGGTTTCGAAGAATTTCGGGAAGACTTGCGCGAAGTCGGCAAAGTCCGCCGTAAAATCGACGGTCATCAGCTGGTCGCCGGACATAAGGCGTTTGTCGAAGACATGGTCGAACCGGGCGCCTGTATTTTAAAAATGCTGCAAAGCCCGCACGCTCATGCCTATATCACGTCCATCGACACAACCGAAGCCGAAAAGGTTGCCGGTGTCGTTACGGTCATCACGCATAAAAATTGCCCCGACGTTTAAGTCGGAGGCCAAGCGGT
>JAZNBT010000073.1:0-3883 GCA_045587165.1 Alphaproteobacteria bacterium
GGCAAACAAAGACTGAATGACGTCGTCGACGGAAACGTGTTCATTCATGATTTTACTCAATCCTTCGCAGATCGGCATTTCGACTGCGGCTTTATCGGCGCGTTCCAAAACGGCGGTCGCGGTGAAAACGCCTTCCGCCACTGTTCTTTTTTCGGCCAGTATGTCGGATAATTTCCGTCCTTTACCTAATTCCAATCCGACGGTGAAGTTTCGTGACTGCGTGCTGTTGGCGGTTAAAACCAAATCGCCCAATCCCGACAATCCCATCAAAGTATATGTTTGTCCGCCCAAAGCAACCGCCAATCTGGAAATTTCGGCCAATCCGCGCGTGATCAGAGCGGCACGCGCGTTGTCTCCCAATTTTTTGCCGGCAACGATACCCGCGGCGATCGCCATGACGTTTTTAATCGCGCCGCCGATCTGTACGCCGATAACGTCTGCGGAATAATACGGACGGAACGTTTGCGTTCCCAACGCTTCAACCAATTTTTTGCCGAGAGTTTCATTCGCGCAGGCAAGCGTTAAAGCCGTCGGTTTGTTCATGGCGGCTTCTTCGGCGAAAGTCGGTCCCGATAAAACGGCGATTTCCGCCTGCGGCAATTCTTCGGCCAGAATTTCACTTAATAAAGCGCCTGTTTTTTGTTCGATTCCTTTTGCACAAATAACGGCCGGCAATCCGGCAGGCCATACGGAACGCAGAGAACGGCAGGCGGAACGCAGATATTGTGAGGGAATGACCAATAAAACCGCTTCGGCATTTAAGACGGCTCGCGTCTGATCATTTGTCGGCGTAATGTTTTTATGCAGAGCGACGTCCGGCAAAAACAAGGTGTTGCGACGTTTGGTTTCTATATCCGTAACGACTTCGGTTTCTCTGGCCCATAAGGTGACGTTTTTGCCGTTTTCGGCGGCAATGTTTGCCAAAGCGGTTCCCCATGCGCCGGCTCCCAAAACGGAAATATTTTTCATATGCGCTCCTTTTGTTATCTTTTGCTTGTCGGATCCAGAGGCCAACGCGGTCGCGGACTGAAATCCAGCGGATCGGACAGGCCTGCTTGAAAATGCTCCATTCCCGCCCAAGCGACCATGGCGCCGTTGTCCGTGCATAAGTTCATCGGTGCGGCCGCAAAGGACAGTTTATATTTTTTTGACAGATTTTCCAAGGCTTGACGTAAAGCTGAATTCGCGGCGACACCGCCGGCGACGACAAGATGCGTCCCTTCGGGGTGCAGCTGTTTGAATATTTTGATACCGTTTTTCAATCTGGAACAAAGCGATTCCAGTACGGCGCGCTGAAAACAGGCGCATAAATCGGCGATGTCCCGTTCCGACAAGACGGCGTGTTCCAATATGCTGTCCGGCGAAAAGCTTTCTACGGCACGACGTACGGCCGTTTTCAATCCTGAAAACGAAAGGTCGCAACCTTGTTTTCCGACCATAGGACGCGGAAAATCAAATCGATCGGGGTCGCCCTTTTGTGCGTATTGTTCTATTTTCGGTCCGCCGGGGTATCCCAGTCCCATCATTTTTGCAGCTTTGTCAAAAGCTTCGCCTGCGGCATCGTCTACGGTCGCTCCCAATTTTTTAAATTTCCCGATTCCCTCGGCGATTAAGATCTGACAATGCCCTCCGGAGGTTAATAAAAGCAGATAAGGGAAGGGAACATCTTGATTTAATCTGGCTGTTAAAGCGTGCGCTTCCAAATGATTGACGGCGATAAACGGCAGATCGTGTACGGCGGCGATCGCTTTTGCGGTCATTACGCCGACGATGACCCCTCCGATCAGTCCCGGACCGGCCGACGCGGCGACGGCGTTCAGATCTTTAAACGTAATGCCAGCCTGATCCAAAGCGCTTTGAACGACGGATCCGACCTTTTGCAAATGGGCGCGCGCGGCGATTTCCGGAACGACACCACCGAAAATCTGATGTTCCGCTTGGGAATAAACAACGGAAGACAACAGCTTTTTTTCATCACTGACGACAGCTGCCGCCGTTTCATCACAGCTGGACTCTATACCTAAAACAAGCATTTCGACTCTCTGACGTAAAATTATTCTACCCATACTCGGAAAAAATGGTAAAATCCAGTAGATTTAATCATGGAGGCATTTATGGCAGTTAAAAAAGACAACCTCAAAGCGGAAGAATCTCAAAAAGAAGTCGTTTCTTCGGAACAGGCGGAACCCGCCGTATCACAGACGCAAACCGAGGAACAGAAACCTGAATCCGAAGCTTCCAAAAAAAGCGGCGTCGGAAAGTATGTTTTCTTTTTGTTGCTTGTCGTTGTTGCCGTGTTGGCAGGTGTCCCGCAAACACGTGAGTTTTTGTTGGAAAAGTACAAAGGTATGATCGCGTCGACAGCTGATGAGGATATGCAAAAGACAGCAGTCGCCGAAGTGTCTGCGGAAAATGTCGTTAAGTCTGCCGAAATTGCCGTTCGTTTGGAACAGTTGGAAAATGAACGCGATTTCGAAAACGCCGAAGTGATCGTCGCCAGCGTCGAAACAGATGAAAAAAATGCACCCGTATCGGAATCGTATGCCGTTTTGGCCGATCGGCAAAAAGCGCTTTTATCGGAAATCGAACAGTTACGCACTCAGATTGAACAACTGAAAATCGAAAACGCAAAACAAATCGAACAGCTGCAAGCCGCGATGCCGAAAGCGGGCTTGATAGAGGAACGTCTGTTGACTGTCAGTGCCCGTGAAGACGCTTTTGAACAGCAATTGGTCGATACCGGTGTTAAAATTGAACGGATCGAAAAAAATAAAGCGGACGCTTCAGCGGTTTTGTCTTTGATGACGCGTTTGGAAATCACGGAACAAAAATTGCGGGCTTCAAGCATGGAAAAAGAACGTGCGGCCGCATTGTTGTTGGCGGTATATCAATTGCGTGAAGCCGCTTTGTCGGGGCAAAGCTTTTTAACGGAACAACAGGCGGCTTTGGCTTTGGCTGATCAAATGCCGCAAATAGCCGTATTGATCCGTTCGCTGGCCGTTGCCGCCGATCAGGGGGTGTGGACTAAAACGGCCTTGATGCAATCGTTTGCTTCGTACGCGAACAGAGCTGTTTTGTCCGAAGCGGTCAGTCCGAAAAAGGACTGGTTTCATCAGGCGATGAATTCTTTGAAAGAGCTTGTCGTTATCAGACGAATTGACGCAACAGATCCGGAGAATCTGTCCACTCAGGCGATTCTGGCGCGTGCGCAGCGAGCCGTTGATAATGGGGATATAACGGTGGCGGCACTTCAGCTGCAATCGTTGCAAGGGCCGGCTAAAGACGCAATAAATGACTGGGCTCAAGCCGCACAACGTTATTTGACGACGCAAAAAACAATCAGCGAAACCGTTTCCGCCGTGTTGGGTATTGTTTATGCCAATCAGGTCAAAGGAGAATAACCTATGATTAAGATCATTTGGAATGCGGTTCTGTTAGGCGTTATCGCTTTGTCTGCGGCGTGGCTGTCCAGCAATCCCGGTTCGCTGCGATTGGAATGGATCGGTTATTCGGTACAAACCTCCGTTGCTGTTGTGATCGCAACGGTTATTATCGTTTATGCCGTTTTTTATGTTTTTCTGGCCAAACCGATTTTACTGTTGTCGCAAAAGATTTCTTATTGGTTGGGGGCGGATAAACGGGCTCAAAAAATGGCCAAATCAAAAATTGATAAGGAAGTGGATCGTTATACTCTTTTGGGAAAAGGCTTGACCGCTTTGGCTGCAGGGGATATTGCCGCGGCGGAAAAAATGGCCGGTCAAATTAAAAAAAGCTTTGCCGATGATGAAACGAAAATCACCGTATTTCAAGCTCAGTTGGCAGAAGCGAAAAACAATACAGCAGAAGCGATGCGTCTGTATACCGAATTGTCGGATCAGCCTGA
>JAZNBT010000074.1:0-14064 GCA_045587165.1 Alphaproteobacteria bacterium
CTGTACGATGACACGCAGTGTAACGTCTTGTTCCGGAGCGGCGGATGCGATGGAAGTTCTGGCAAACGTTGAATTATCCGAAGAAGAAACCGCGGCCACCGTCAATGAAATCGGCGGATGCATGGTGTTGGACGGTCAACGTTTGGCTATTTCCGCGACCGAAGATTTATTAATGAGTTTGGAACGAGCATTGGGAATCAGCACGCCGCAACAGATCGTCGCTTCGATCTTATCCAGTAAAATCGCCATGGGCATTACGCATTTACTGGTTGATATCCCCGTCGGTAAAACGGCGAAAATTCGCAACATGACTGAAGCGATGAGTTTACGTAAATTATTCGAATACGTCGGTGATATGTTGTCTATGAAAATCGATGTGATTGTGACAGACGGTTCGGAACCGGTCGGTAACGGCATCGGTCCCGTGTTAGAAGCGCGCGACGTTATGAAAGTACTGCGCTGCCGCGAAGACGCCCCTCAGGATCTGCGTGAAAAAGCTTTATTTATGGCGGGAAAAGTTTTGGAATTCGATCCTCAGTTGCGCGGCGGACAAGGATATTATCAGGCGCGCGACATTTTGGATTCCGGCCGCGCATTGGAAGTCATGAGCCAAATCGTCCATGCTCAAGGAAAACAAACGCCGCCGCCGTTAGGCCAATTAACACGTGACATAACGGCGGAAACATCCGGAGTTGTCGCCGAAATCGACAGTCAGCTTTTAAATCGAATCGCCATGATAGCCGGCGCACCCGCCGATAAGGGAGCCGGAATCGATTTGATGAAAAAAGTCGGAGACGAAGTCGAACAAGGCGAAGTGCTTTACCGCATTTACGCCGACAAGCCTACCTCTTTCGCGTTTGCCAACGGTTTGGCGGAAGGCGACTGCGGCTACAAAATCATGTCGTCCGGAATGACTTACTAGGAATTTTGATTCGGTTGTTTCCACTGATAAATCATCAAACACTGCATCGGGCAGGACGAGCATTTCTGTCCGCACGGGTTAACGCAACGGGATGTATCCAACCGACCGACCTTCCCCTTGCGTTCCCAATGCGCCAACATTTCTTGCAAAGCCGATTCCGGCAAATCGAATTTTGCGGCAATATCTTTTAATGAGGCTTGTCCTTGCGTCTGCAGATAATCCTTAATCTGAGAAAGTATCATACCGTCCCCTTTTCCCGATAAAACATAACACCGCAAAAAGAGCCGATTCGGTTAAAATAATCCCGACAATCCAGCTTGCGGAATACGAAACATGTCTTTGAACAACCGCACACTGATAAAACAAAGTAGAAAGCAGATACGCTTGTCCCGTTGTCCAAAAGGCGATAAAAACAGCCCATCGCATACTGAATTCCTTGGCAATCGTCCCCAAAGCCGACAAACAAGGCATATAAAGCAACACAAACAATAAATAGGCAAAAGCTCCAACTTTCCCGTCAAACAAAACGACAAGACGTTCGGTTGACGTTTCTCCTTTTGCAACATCGGCGTATAACGCATCCAACGTACCGATAATGGCTTCCTTCGCCATTACGCCGGTAAACAGCCCGACGGTGGCCGGCCAGTTTTGTTCGGAAATCCCCATAGGTTCAAAGACCGGCGTAATTGTTTTCCCGACAGCAGATAAAACGGACTTTTCTGGCGTTTGCGGGATAAAATTACCTCGCATATCCACGGCATTTAAAATATTTAAAACAATCACCAACGGCACGATCAATGCACCGGCGCGGACAATAAAACCTTTCAACCTGTCCCACGTTCTGATCGCCATGTTTTTGATCGTCGGCAAATGATACGGCGGCATTTCCAAAATCAACGGAACGGGCTTGCCTTTAAACAACGTTTTTTTGAACAAAACGCCTGTCGCAACGGCAATTAAAATGCCGATCAGATACAACGCAAAAACAATGTTCGCCCCCTGCGTTTCAAAAAACGCCGTCGCAAACAAAGCATACACCGGCAATCTGGCTCCGCAAGACATGAACGGTGTCATCATCAACGTAATCAATCGGTCGCGACGGGACGATAAAATACGCGTCCCCATTACAGCCGGAACCGTACAGCCGAAAGCGACAATCATCGGAACAAACGCCGTTCCGGGCAAATTGAACCCGCGCATCAGCCTGTCCATAATGAACGCTCCGCGCGCCATATATCCCGAATCCTCCAAAGCGGACAGAAATAAAAACAGAAAAGCGATAGGCGGCACAAAAGTCGCCACCGTACTGACGCCGCGCCCCACACCTTCGGACAGAAAAACGTTCAGCCATTGCGGCACGTTCAAACCGGCCAAAACGGCGGAAAATTCCCCGACCAGATATTTATCCCCCAATTCGGCGATCGGATCGATCAACAGATTACCCAAAGAAATCGTCCATAAAAACATCAGATACATCATCAGAAAAAACAACGGCATACCCGTATATTTTCCCAAAGCGACCCGATCGATCATCTCCGTAATGTTTTTGGACAAACGATCAGAACGCGAAATCAGCCGATGACTGATTTCGGTAATATAACCGTAACGACCGTCGGCGATCATCGTATCGGCGTCTTCGTTATATTTTTCAGAAAAGGAATCCCTGATCTTTTCAATTCGTTCTTTATTTTCCGGACTGCCGAACAAACGCGGATCGACATCTCCGTCCAATAAATGCGTCGCCAACCAACGTGACGACCAACCTTTTTTTTCCGCAACAGGCGTAACATAAGGCAACAGTTCGCCGACAGAACTTTCGATATTCGGTGCATACGGAATGACAAAATTTTCGTTAATCTGCGGATCGAATTGTACAATCTGACGTTTCAGTTGTTCGACACCTTTTACCTTGGACGCGACCATCGGAATAACCGGAGCCTTAAAAATATGTGCCAACGCCAACACGTCGATTTTAATTTTAGCGGCCGCCGCGGCATCCATCATATTTAAAACCAAAATCACCGGCAGATGCATTTCGAACAGCTGAACCGTCATATACAGATTTCGTTCCAGATTGGACGCATCCAAAATATTGATAACGCAGTCGGGTTTATTGAACAGCAGATAATCTCTTGTAATTTTTTCATCCGCGGACGCACTGGAAACAACGCTTAAAGAATAAACCCCCGGCAAATCGACGACTTCGACCCTAACGCCTTCTTGTTCAAAAAAACCGGATTTTTTTTCAACCGTCACCCCCGGCCAATTGCCGACATATTGATGAGAGCCGGTCAAGGCATTAAAAAGCGTCGTTTTCCCGCAGTTCGGATTACCGATCAAAGCCGCTGTTTTATAAGAAGGCATTTTACAGAAAATCCCCTAATCACATACGGAAATCAAAGACGCTTCGTCTCGACGCAAAGAAACAAGATACCCGCGGATCATAATTTCAACCGGATCACCGAACGGAGCGACCCGTACGACCTCAAACGGCGTTCCCGGTGTCACCCCCATTGCCAACAGTTTCTTGCGATAGGCTGCATTTCCTTTAAAAAAACCGGCGACAACGGCCTTATCCCCGGCCTTCAGCCCCATAAAATCGCGACGAATTTTCAAGTCTTTATTCATAAAAGTTTTCCCAATCAAACTTTTTATTTTTTGTATCTTATCACAGCCTAAAAAAAAAGAAAAGCCGTCTTTTGTTTCTTGCAAAAAGAACAAGAGTTTTCTAACCTGATGGAAAGATACCGTTCCATATAAAGGCCGAAAATGCTGATTGAACTTGCCCATTATACGATCATATTTGCTTTAACCGCCGTCGGCTTGCAAACCTTGCTGTTAGCACCGACTTTATGGTCCAAAGGTTCTGCAGTCGCTATCAAACTGGGGTTCAGAGGAGCTTGTTTTACATCGGCATTGATGATTTTTTCATTTTTTGTTTTGCTGCACGGATTTTCCGTTCATGATTTTTCTTTAGCGGTTGTTTTTGAAACATTTGATTCACAAAGCAGTATATTTTATGCGTTACAGGCTTTTTGTTCTTCACGCGAAGGGTTCTTTTTTACTTTTGTTATCATTCTGTCCGTTTTTGCCTTGATCGGCTTTTCTAAAAAGGATTTGGCGACCTATCAGGAAAGAGGGCGTTATTTATTCGCCGTCGGTTTTTTAATTTTCTTTCTGTTGGCATTGATGTTGGCAACGGCGGATCCGTTTGTCAGGATTGAAGAACCGCCGTTTGAAGGCGCCGGATTTAATCCGGAATGGCGTCCGATTCATAAGACATTGGAACTGTTGCTTATTTTTATGGCTTTTGCCGCTTTAATCATGTCGTTCATTAAAATAATCAGCATGTATTCCAAAGGACGACATTTTGTCATGCCCGCCTTGCGTGTTTGTTTGTTCTCGCTGATATGTTTGACAGGTACTCTGGGATCAAAACTGATGACGGGCTTTGCAACGGCGGAAAACGGCGTCTTATGGCAATGGACGCCGGACAATTCTTTGTTGCTGTCAGTTTTCATATTAACGACCGGACAAGCGATTTTATTGTACTTTTGTAAATATTCCCGTGTTTTTACAAACTGGATCATTGCTTTTGCCGCATTGGGACTGGCTTTTTTCAGTGCTTATTTTTTTGCGGCAGAGTATCGATTGCTTTCGTTATCAGACAATGAAGTTTACTTTCCCAATCCCGTTACAGCTTTATCCGCTTTTGCCGGCATAACCTGTTTTTTTCTGTTTTTAAGCTCGATCATGATCAAACGGTCTTTACCGGAAAATAATTTTTCCGTTTTCTCACGCGAAAGCTGTATCGGCCTTGCGACAGCCGTTTTACTGGCCGCCGGAATCAGTATCGGAGCATTGGCGCTGCTGCCGACATTATTCATGTTCCTTCCGGATTTGCCGCTGCGTTTACTGCCGGCCCAGATAAAACATATCTTAACGGCAACGGAGATTGTCTTTGCCCTCTTTTTCTTTATTGCTTTTAAAAAACAATCTTTGAGCAAAGGTTGGATCAAAACGGATTGGAAAACGGATTTATACTTCTGGGGCAGTGTATTAGCGGGAATCAGTTTTTGTTTGTTAAAAACAAAAAACGGCTTGCCGATCGTTTTGTCTTTTTTACCGGCCCTTTTAATTTTCAATGCCTTTTTTTCATCAAAATCCGTTAAAATTCCATCCTCTTTTTCGGCCGTGAAAAAATTGTTAAAAACCACTGACGCTTTAACATACGGCTTGTTTTTCAATGCACTCGGATATCTGATTTTTTCGATCGCGCTGAGTTATTGCCTCTTTAATACCGGCAACGTTTCAGAAACGGTACAGATCACGGAAAATACTTATTTACCCTGTAAAATCGAAACCTTATCGGGAAAACTCAGCATAGGATCGCCCCGATACCGGTTGATCTGCACGAAAAAGGAATATTCGCCTGCCATCGGCTTATTAAGCGGAAAAACCGTTTTTCAATGGCCGGAAAAAAAACTGGACGTTAAATTGTTGCAAACCGACAGTTTTACATTACGTTTGATAAATATTGAACAAATTCAAGAAAACCTGCTGACAATGCGAACGACGGAATATCCGCTTTTACCTTTAGCCGCGACGGGATTGTTTTTAGTGTGTCTGGGGTTGGCTTTTTTGATCTTTTCAACCAGAGAGGAACAGACATTATGAGATGGTATGGTTTTCTTCTGATTTTTATAGCAGTGTCCGTATTTTCAAATTTTATGTATACGGTACGATTGGATTTCGGCTCCGAAAACACTTTGGTAAAAAACACTTTTCCTTTGCCTCAAGGAGAATTGAGTTTATTGGATCGTTCCGAAAAAAATGTTCTGTCCGCGCAGACGATGCCGAAACAGCCGTTAATCCTGTTCTTCTTTGCTTCGTGGTGCAGACCGTGCATGATTGAAATCCCGACGCTTGTAAAGTTATCCGCCAGAAATGACGTTCCTTTTATCGGCGTCGCCGTTCGTGACAAGACAGAAAACATCATTAATTTTCTGAAAAAAACAGGTGATCCGTTTCAGATGATCGCTTTGGATCCGAACGTTGAATGGACACGGCAAATAAACGCCAGCAAATTGCCGACGGCATTCATCGTCAATGCAAAAAACGAAGTCGTTGCGCAAATCAAAGGGTTGATAACAGAAGAATTTTATTTGCAAACGATCCTGCCGTTTTTACAGGAGCTGAAAAATGAAAAGCCTCTTTAAAATTGCAACCGCTTTTTTATTATTGACCGCTCCGGCCATCGCCGATGATGCGGCCTCTGTTGAAACGGAAGCGTTGGAAATCGCGGATCGACTACGCTGTCTGGTCTGTTCCGACGAAAACATTGAAACAGCTGATGATGAAACGGCGAAAGATATGCGCTTTTTTATCCGCAAACATCTGACAGACGGAAAATCGCAAGATATGGTCGTTCATCTGTTATTGGCACAATACGGCGATATGATTTCTTTGGAAGACGCTCCCGTTCCGACAGCAGAGAACGAAAAAGCGTTCACCTTGACGACTTTTGCTTTTTGTTTTGTTGCGATGTCTTTTTATATTTTCCGGCGATCAAAAAAATTCACAGCTTAAGGACAAACGTATGATTCTATTTTTAACGGCTCTGTTGCTGCTGACGATCGGTGCTTTAAGCTTGTTTATTTTTCCCATTCTGCCTTTACGCCGCGGGCGCAAACAGTCCGTAAAGGTCAAATCGGCTTATATTTGTTTTGTCTTTTTTCTTTTCGCCGTTTGGGTTCCCTTTCTGTACGGACGACAGGGGAAAATACTGATGCCGGATTATCCTTTGGCCGATCGGGATACTTTGGAAGCGGAAAATCAACCTCAAAAAATGGCAAAAGTCCGACGATTGGAACGTTATTTAACTGCAAATCCGGACGACGGTATCGTCTGGGAACAATTAGCCCAAACATACCGCGGTGCCGGTTATTATAATGAAGCCGCGACGGCTTATCGAAATGCGATCGAATGGGGAATCCCGCAGGATATTTCCAATTGGCACGCTTTGGCGGAAACGTTAATTCTGGCAAACAACGGCCGGATTACCGGCGAAGCTCAAAAAGCTTTGGAAAATGTTTTACGTTATCGTCCCGATGATCCGAAAGCCATTTATTTTTTGGGAATGGCTCGAATTCAAAATCAGGAACCGCAAAAAGCTTTGGCTTTATGGCGTTATTTGGAACAAATCCTGTCGGCGGAAGACCCGTGGTTGACCGTTATCCATGAACGTATAGGCGGACTGCAGGAAACACTGCAGTTGGATCCGCGCTCCGTAAAACCGCACGCTCCCGTTTTATAAATCAAACACCGACGCCGGTCGTCGGCAAAGAAGCGTTCAGCGTATTTTCCTGACGCAAGATAGCAGCCGTTTCACGAATACGGTCATCATCTCCATCCAAGCTGAGAATTGTCGCCGCGGCTAAACGAATACCGCATTCCTGTGTTTCGGAAATAACCCCTGTCGCGCCTAATCGCACTAATTCCCCCCAACGTGCATCATCGTTACAACGAATAAAAACAGGAATCGCAGAAGACACTTCTCTAACCGCGCTTAAAACACGAATGGCGGACGGTAATCCGCTGATGCAGATCATTACGGCCTTGGCTTTAGAAATGTTAGCCGTTTCTAAAATACGGACGTTTCCGGCATTGCCGAATAAATATTCCCTGTTGTTTTTCTTCGCCCGTTCAATATGTTGCACATCCGTATCCATAACCAAAAAAGGAATGTCGTTACGCGCAAGCATACGCGCAGCGGCTTGTCCGACACGTCCGTAACCGACCAAAAGAACATGATTTTCCAATTCCTTTTCTTCTTGAATTTCATCAGAAACCGTTTCTCGTTTGGCGTCTTCCTCCGCCGCCTGTTTTTTATCCAACACCTTTAAAGCAAAAGAACTGACAAACGGCGTCAAAGACATCGACAACGCGATAACGACCTGTAACAATGATGACGTAGGCACACTGATCAAATGAAAACTTTGGGCTGCCAAATTAAACACGACAAACCCGAATTCACCCGCCTGACACAAAAAAACAGATGAAGTCACCGCTCCGTGATGATCCACTTTCATTCTGCGCTCGATAACATATAGTACAAAAAACTTAACAATCATCACACTGACGGTCAGCAATAAAATTTGAAAGATATGATCCCACACGTAACGGATATCGATCATCATACCGACAGACAGAAAGAAAATCCCCAAAAGCATACCGCTAAACGATGAAATTTCCGCTTCGACTTCGTGTCCGAAATCCGTTTCGGCAATCAGCATACCCGCCAAAAAAGCCCCCAAGGAAATCGACAGACCGGCCATATTCGTCGCCCAAGCCGTCGCCAAAAATGTAAAAAATGTAACTGCGGTAAACGCTTCGGCATTTTTTGTCGCGGCGACGATTCTGAACAAGGGCTTGATCACCATACGTCCGACGACCATAATCAGAGTAACGGCACCGATCGCTTGCGTAAACGCTTGCCCCAGACTGCCGATCGTCGTCGTATCCGTTTGCGCCATACGAGGCAATAAAACCATAATCGGGATAACGGCCAGATCCTGCATCAACAAAATACCGATCGTCGCACGCCCCGAACCGGTGTGTTTTTCACCGCGTTCCTGCATCAAACGTAAAGCGATGGCGGTCGATGACATCGCCAATCCCAATCCGATAATAATCGCTTCGTCCAGTGATTTTTTCATAAGGACCGCCAAACCGCCCAAAACGGCAGCCGTAACCAACAACTGTAATAATCCGAAACCGAAAATATACAGACGCATTGCTTTAAATCGATGGAACGACAAATCCAAACCGATGGTAAACATTAAAAACAACAGTCCCAATTCTCCGATATTTTCAGTAACGTGCGTATCCTTAATCAGCCCCAATACGTGCGGACCGAGAACAATTCCGGCAACGATAAATGCCAGCAAAGGATTGACTTTTAATCGATAAAAAACCGGAATAAAGATAACAACGGTGGCTAAAAAGGCCAACAGTTCCCAAACTTGATCACCACTCATCCTTTTTATCCCCCCCTTTGTTTTAAGTTATTCTCTTTTAATTTTTTTAAAATAAAACTCGAAATAATTCAATTATTACAGCTTATCGTTTGAAAAAAAATTCAATTATGTTGACGGTTCGCTTCAGCTTTGGCATCATAAATCAAGATTACTTTTTCAGCGAGGGGTAAAATGACAAAGTCCGAATTGATTGCACGTATCGCCGAATTAAATCCGCATTTGTATCAAAGTGATGCCGAAAAAATCGTCACAACGATTTTTGATGAAATTGCCGCCGCTTTATCCGACGGTCACCGCGTTGAATTGCGCGGTTTTGGCGTTTTTTCCGTACGCGCCAGAAACGCTCGGGCGGGACGCAATCCCAGAACAGGAGAAAAAGTCAGCGTTGAAGCCAAAAACGTTCCTTTTTTCAAAGCCGGCAAAAAATTAAAAGATCGTTTGAACGCCGAAGAATAAGGATAATATTTTGAAAATCATCCATTTTATTTTCAGTTGCATTGTCTTGTTTTTCACGGTGTCTTTCGCTGTTTCAAACAAACAGAATTTTACATTGACGTTATGGCCTTTTCCGTTTGAAGTCACTTTGCCTGTCAGCTTTATTGTTTTATCATTTGCCCTGTTATTCTTTATTTTCGGCGGCATTTACAGTTGGATGTTGGCAATTCCGGTCAGAAACGAACGCTATCAACAGGCAAAAAAAATCAAAGAACTGACGAAAAAAATCACCGAATTGGAAGCCGAGTCATAAAAAAACGGCAAAAAGGGTTTCGTTCACTTTTCTGTCGCTTTTCGAAACGGATTCTGGTAAAAGATTTGTCATATGATCGTAATAAAGTAGGTATCTGTCATGAACTGGTTGACAAGCTATGTACGTCCAAAGTTGCAAAGTTTGGTCGGAGCCAAAGAAATCCCCGATAATTTATGGGAAAAATGCCCTTCATGCGGTGCGATGATTTATCATCGCGAATTGGAACAAAATTTCAAAATTTGCCCGCAATGCGGTTATCATATGCGTTTAGAGCCGGAAACACGTCTGAAAATGATGTTTGATGACGGCCAATATACTTTGATCGAACTGCCGCATGTCAAAGAAGATCCGCTTAATTTTTCGGATTTAAAGGACTATTCCGACAGATTAAAAGACGCCCGAAAAAAAACAAAACAAAATGACGCCATTTTGGTTGCGTCCGGCACTATGGACGGCATGAATGTCGTTGTCGGCATATTCAACTTCGCCTTTATGGGCGGTTCCATGGGAACCGCCGTCGGCGAAAGCATTGTCGCCGCGGTTGAATTGGCCTGCTTGCAGGATGCAACATTAATTTTAATTCCGGCTTCGGGCGGAGCACGCATGCAGGAAGGCATTCTGTCCCTGATGCAAATGGCCAGAACGACTATGGCCGTACGCAAATTAAAGGAAAAAGGTCTGCCTTATTTTGTTATTCTGACAGACCCGACAATGGGCGGCGTTTCAGCTTCTTTTGCCATGTTAGGTGACATAGCCATTGCCGAACCGGGCGCTTTAATCGGTTTCGCCGGCGCCCGCGTTATAGAACAGACGATTCGAGCCAGTTTGCCCGACGGTTTCCAAAAAGCCGAATATTTAATGGAACACGGCATGGTTGATATGGTTGTTGACCGCCGAAAAATTCGACAAACCCTCATTAATTTAATCGGAATGCTGCGCAATCCTCATCCTGCAATAGCTCCCGTACCGTTCTCTCGTAAAAAAGAAGAAACGACATAATTCGCAACATTTGAAACATTGAGGTATTTTTATGACACAGACAAAACCGTTGGCCGGTATAAAAGTTTTAGACATGACCCGCGTTTTGGCCGGCCCGTATTGTGCGCAAATGCTGTTCGATCTGGGGGCTGACGTTATTAAAATTGAAAACCCCGCCTATGGTGACGATTCACGTTTATTTCAGCCCTATAAAGGAAACAGGAGTCTTTATTTTGAAGCGATTAACGGCGGAAAAAAAAGCCTCACTTTAAACTTAAAAAATTCAAAAGCGGTTGGAATCCTAAAAAAATTAATTGCCGAGGCAGATGTCTTGGTTGAAAATTTTCGTCCGGGCATTATGGCAAAATTCGGCTTAGATTACGAAAACGTTGAAAAAATCAATCCTAAACTGATTTACGCTTCCATTTCCGGTTTCGGTCAAGACGGCCCGGATGCATTAAAGCCGTCTTATGATATTTTAGCACAAGCTCGCAGCGGCATTATGAGCTTGACCGGCGCACCGGACGGAGACCCGATGATGATCGGCATATCCTTCAGCGATATGAATGCCGGCGTGTTTGCTGCTACAGCGATTACAACGGCTTTGTATCAACGTGAAAAAACACAAAAAGGCGCATACATCGATATTTCCATGTTGGATTGTCAGGTCGCTTTATTGGAAAGCGCCATGATGCGTTATCAGGCGACAAAAATCCCCCCTAAAGCGGTCGGATGCCGCCATGCGACCGAAACGCCGTTTCAATCATTCAAAGCATCTGATCGTCCTTTCGTCTTGGCCGCCGTCGCCGGAGAAGCAATGTTCCAACGTTTATGCCAAGCGATCGGGCATCCCGAAATCGGTTCGGATTTGCGTTTTTCCACAATTGCGGCCCGGCACAGTCACGTCGAAGAACTCGGCGACGCTTTGCAAGCTGTTTTTATTACTAAAACCGCAGCGGAATGGGTAAAACTGTTGGAAGAAAACGCCATTCCCGTTTCTTTGATTCAAAATTTGGAAGAAGTTTGCCAAGATCCGCAAATTCAAGCACGCCGTATGCTGATTGATTCTCAGGCTCCGGGATTGGACGATGTTAAAATGATTGCCTGTCCGATCAGAATGTCAACGATTGAACAACAAGAATCTCGGCCAGCGGCTCCGATCTTGGGACAAGATACCGCTGAAATTCTGCACCATTTAGGTATAGACGATACAGAAATCGCTTCATTAAAAGAACAAGGCGTTATTTAAGTTCTAAAACGCGAATAAAAACGCTGAAATGAAAGAATTTTTTAATCAGCAGTAAAAAGAGCGCTCTTCAGCGCTCTTTTCATTAATATCGTTTAGCGGGTTTTTTGAGCCATTTTCATCATCTGCGGGCTCATTTCACGACGATGCCCCTTCTTACCGCCGCGACCGCCTTTTCCGCCTTTACCGCCTTTGGATTTACGATCCTTACTGGAAACCAAAATCTTTTTGTATTCGATTTCTTTAACATCTTCCCATTTCTGAGCAACAGGATTGAAGGCCTGTTTAATGTAACGGAAATCCGGATCCATAAAGTTATCATTATCGTCAATCACCGCGATACGGCTTGCTTTACCGATTGTTTTGGAAACATGAACATCACCCTGAGAAGCAACAACCTTTTGAGCATTGGTGATGTGTTCAACTTTTTGACCTTTGCCCTTGAAAATTTCTTCGGTGGCACGTGTCTGAATTTCATCCCCGTGGATACCGATAAAGGTGCAAGCGCGACCGGCCGGTTGATTTTTAGCGGCGATATCTGCGACCTTTTCCATATCGCCGGCACGACCGTGACCGGAAACATAGTATGTTTCACCGTCTACGAACGGAGCGCCGCGTTCAGGAATCATCGTTTTCCAACCCTGTTCGCGTAAAGCTGCCATCATTTCATCAACAACCAACTGATTGTTTCCCGACGGAATGACCGCCTGCTGATTGACGCACAAATTCGGGCAGGATCTGGACGGATGAATGTTTCTGTTTTCACCGCGAGCCACACGAGCCATGGCGGCCATTTCTTCACCCTGCGTACCCGTTACCATATAGATACGTTCCTGAGGAGGAACCGACTTGGCTTCCGGAGATTTTGCGTCAACAATTTTGACTTTAACGCCTGTACGCTTATAGCATTCATCCATCATGCTCATACCGGAGTCATTCAAAGCCTTGTTAACCTGAACTAAAGAAGCGCCGTCCAAGATAAACGTACGAGGCTTTGTTCCGGTTTCTTTGGAATATTCGGCAACGGCGATAACGTCAGCCATCATCTGCTGAGCGGAACGGGCAATCGTACCGACCATCATCTGCGCATTGGGATTATCATACAGAATCTTTTTAAAGCCTTTTGTCACGGCTTCATAAGACGGGGTAACTTCTTTAGATGTCGTTGAAGTGGAGTCGCAGAAGCAAACATCAATGCCTTTTGCGAAAACTTCGGCCATACGGGCATCTTCCCAACCTTTGCCCAGTTCAGCTTTGGTCGTTTTAAAGTCGCCCATATCCATCAAACGCGTACCGTCCGGAGATTCAATCACAAAAGCGACAGCGCCGGGAGCGGAGTGAGTTACGGGAACAGGTTCGATTTCAAAACCGTTGACCATGAATTTTTCACCGTCTTTCACGTCATGGAAAGTCGGCATATTATCAATAGGCAAGCCCTGTTTCGCCATTTCCGCAACCATGAATTTATGCGTGAATTTATCGGCATAAATATTCAGCGGACGTTCCGGATTCATTTGAATATGATGAATGATCCCTGCGATATGATCCGCATGAGCGTGCGTAATCAACAGATCGTCACATTCCAAAGGAGCGATATAGTTATCTACGCCTGTTAAAGCTTTATCAGAAAACTTCATACCGCAGTCGATTTGAATCGACTTCTTGCTTCCGTCTTCGGCAGTATATGTAATTTTTTTAGCGTTTCCGCCGATACCGTCCAAGTTATTTCCGCCGAGAGATTCGAACTCTGTTCTTTTTTCAGCCATAACTATACCTTTCTTTTAAGTAAATTCATTAATCTTCGGGATAAGCGACATAAACCCAACGATTCCAAATTGCGCTCAGAACCGTTTCATCGGGCTCATCGGCATCTTTGAAATCAGGCAGAGCCTTAACCAAACCGATCAGCTCTTCATTTTTCATGTCGGTCAAAGCCTTATCGGGATAAGCTTCGTTCAACGCGTCAGCGATATCACAGTAATCTTTCCAACGTAGTGCCATAACTTATACTCCTTTAAATTAAGACTTTATCCCTTGAAGTCTGTTAGGTTTATATTACACCTATTTTTTTACCTTTTGCAAACATTTTTTCAAAAATTTTTTAAATTTTTCGACAAAAATGAAAAATTTC
>JAZNBT010000075.1:0-6067 GCA_045587165.1 Alphaproteobacteria bacterium
ACAAATTCATTAATATCGTTCCTATTAAAACATTTATCCATTCTACACATTTTAAACGTTTCGTATGAAGGATAAAAAACAGTCAGTCTTTTTCCCAATTGAAAACACATATCCGCAAAACCGCTGCGCAAAGCATAAACAGCATGACAATGGTACGCCAAAGCCAATGCTTCTTCGCAATTCATTGGAAAAAAGACCGTTCCTTTAACAGCATCATTTTCTTCCAACACGCTGGAAATAACCGTAAAGCCTTCGGCTTTCAATTTTAAAGCCAGATCTTCCCAATATTTTTGAGGAATCCCTGGTAATGATACTGCTTGCGAGGAAAATAGAACAATTTTATTCAAGGGAGCAATGTTTTTAATTTTTTCCTCAAGAAACGATGATAAATCAGGTCTTGGAAAATAAAAATTCATTTCCGTATCTCGAGAAATATTAAACAACATTTTCCATTGATCCATAAGATGAAAAGAAGAATCAAAAGACAATTCCGGATGAAAAGCGGGATGCGCGATAAAAATCTTTCCTTTTTCCGGTATCTGACTAGGATAAATCCCTTCAAGAATGGACCTGTTTAAAACATCTTTTCGTTCAAAATCCGCACAAACAAACGCCGCATTCAGCATTTCTGCTATAAATTTTTGTTTTTCTTTAATAATTAAAACGATTTCCGATGAAAGTTTTTTTTCCAGAAATCGAATAAAAAATATGTTTACAAAGACGTCTCCGTTTGAATACGGAATCAAGAAATACATTTTTTCAGGATCGAGCTCTATTTCACTTATCTTCATTTTATAATGTTCCCTCGATGTTTATACGGACACTTAAATTTGCATCGCGTTTTTTATTAACAGCATAAGCTGTTTTTAGGCCACTCGGTTTGTCGTCATTGATCAGAATTCTTTCCCCCATAGGTGCATCGTAAATAATATGATCAAATCGCAGTCCGTTTTTTGTCAGAAAGTGTTCTAAATTTTCTTTTTCATCAGCTTTTCGAGATGTAATGAAAACTACCATATCCTCGGTAGGAATTTGTGCGAACAATTCTTTCACACCGTCTAATAAAATGTCTCCGCCATTCTTATAACCGTTATGTACGCAAATCGTACCATCTACATCGAAAATCCAAGTATGAGCTAAAGATGAAAGTGTCAGATTATTTGTCATCGTCCAAATACCTTTGCAGTTCAAACAACCCCTTATAAAACGCGCCGCAAATCGCATCGTAATCTTCCCACGCATAAGTCGTTAGTGACAGCCAGATGATTGCATGCAACAACTTGATTTTTTGGCGGTTTGCTCCGGTTAATACAAAAAAATCATCTTCTACGTCTTTCCAATTGTTTGATACGATTTCCAAATCAACACTGTTTCTATGAATTTCCAACGAAAAGTTTTTACGGTTGAACTGATCGTAATCACCGACAAGACTGTAATACAGTTTGGCCCAATCGTAATCGACATCACCGTAAAACTTTGTTTTACCGAAATATCCGCGCGGATCGAGTAAAATAGGGCGCACTCCATCCGTCTCTATCATCATGTTATGGAATGTATTATCCCCGTGAGTCAGATAAAACCTTTGCGGGTACATCTTACGTATATCGGTAATAATTTTGTCTTTAATCACAAAAATGTTTGTGCATTTTTTATCGTTGATAAAGACTGCTTCTTCTCTGGCGAATGGCACCAATTCACGCACTTTTGCCAACCGTTCGAAGGTTTTGATAATATAATTACTTTCACAATCGTTGATGTTTGCATCAATTGGGGGAATAAGTGTGTGAAGTCGTTTCAGAGCATCAACGATTTTTGTTAACAATGCTCGTTTGAAGCCCTTTGTCAGGAAGGCATACGCAAAGATATTATCTCCTTTGATTTTCTCCATGACCAACGGATCGTAGCCGTAAATTTTTGGAATGTTTGTATATCCTAATTCGCTAACTTTTTTATACCAAGATATTTCGTCTTCGGCTAATTTTTTCCCCTGTTCATCAATCGGATATTTCAAGACAATCTCACCTTTAAATTCCATTTTGTTGAACGGACGGCATTTGGGTTTGTTTAATTCATTTTGAAAATACGACAGCATCGTTCCGATTTCCAATCCGCCGTACATATTCAGTCGTTCAAAATCCAAATTTTTTGTCACCAACCATTTGACGAATTCTCCTTCATCGGGAACGTCAACGATTTGAGATTTGTTTTTGAATATAAACAATCCGGCAACACCGTTTTCTTTGGACGCTTCCTGTTTAAACGTTCCGTTAATGTACGACCAGCGACATTCAAAATCTTTAGAGATACCGATATAATTACAATTTATGTCTTCAGGTATGCCGAAATTTGACAAAATCAAATCACACCATATCAGCATGAACGGCATAGCATCCGGAACAGATTTTAAAGCATCTGAAATACCCGAACACGTTCCTTTCTTATCTGTTTCAATAATTTCATACTCTACAGTCGCGAACGCTTTTAAATAGCGTTTCAAAACATCCTTTTGATAATCCGCTATGATTTTAAAATGAGCATCGGGATATTTTTTAAATAGATGAAAAATCATCGGAAGATTGTCAACGGGAACTAATGCTTTAGGCTTGTTTGTTGTCAGTGTTTCCAATCTGATTCCTTTGCCCCCGGCTTGAATGATAATGTAAGGAATCATTGAATTCTCTTTCTCTTTATAAAAAAACCGCCTGAAATCAGGCGGTCGGAGAGTTGAGAATCATTAAGTGGAATGACGCTTTGACCTTTAACCCCGTAACCGATCGGCAAGGAGTCTGAACATACATCAAAACCTCCCCGACCATAAAAATGAAATCGGGGATATAATTCCGGTTTGCCATCAGCAAACGGATTACGGCGTTCATATCAAACACCGCCACTTAAGAGCTTCTCACGGCTCCGAACCTGTCTTTTTTCAGGTCCTGTTGCAAACAGCCTTAAGCCGTTGTACATACAATTAAAATAAAAGGAATATTCCGCAGATGCAAGAAAGATTATAAAAACGTGTTTTAACGTTCAAAGCCTTCCGTTTCATAACGTCGGTAAATAAAGATAAAACGGACGATTAAAAATACGGCGGCGCAGGCGCAGGCGACAATCATCGCATACGTCATCCCCATAACGCCATAGCCCCATTTAAACGAAAACAATCCGATCAACGGCAACATGATAAAAATAAACGCCGCCCCTTGGCAAATCGTCGGAACTAAAATATCCATCGCCCCGCGCAACACATTAACCATTACTTGTTGCGTGCCGTCAAAAATACACAGCAAAGAACAAATCATCACCAACGGCACCGTCATTTCAATCAGTGCGGGATCTTTCGTATAAACCGACGCGATAAAACGGGGACAGATCAGAAATAAAACAGCGCAAAACAGCATCATCGCCAAATTGAAAAACAACCCCGTATACCCGACGATCTTCATTTCCAGAACTGATTTTTTTCCTTTGGCGATTCCCATTAACACCGCCGATGCCGTCCCGACACCGCTGGCCAAAACAAAAACGTTCGTCGAAACGTTTAACATAATCGTATACGCCCCCAACGCCATCGCCCCCAACCAACCGGCCATAATGTTCACAACGGAATAGGCGCCTTCTTCGACGCCGATCGTGGCGGCGGCGCCGTAACCGACGTCCCGGAGACGCTTGTTTTCCTGTTTATCTTTGGAAGGTTTTACCCACACACCGAACAAATCGTTTTCATCGATACAAAAAACGATAATAAACATACCGACAGCCAAAACAACGCGGATCAACGTCGTGGCCACAGCCGACCCTACGGCCCCCATTGCCGGAAAACCGTAATTACCGTAAACGAAGGCGTAATTCGCAAAAATATTTATAACATTTGCCAATAAAATCAATACCATCCCCGGCAAAGGACGCTTTGTGCCTTCCAGAAACGAAGACATCGCAAAAAACAATAACGCAAACGGGATACCCAAAGCATAAACGGACAAGACCTTTGCGCTTCCTTCGGCGACATCGGCCGGCTGTCCCAATAAATTCATGACAAATTCGGAAGGCAGGCAAATAACCATTAAAAAGAAACTGATCCACAACGCATAAGGTATTGATCGGCGCAAAACCATGCCGCATTCACGGTATTTTCCCTGACCGAAGGCGTTTGCCGTTAAAACGATCGTTCCCTGTAACAATCCCATGGCAACGGACAAAAGCAACGTATGCAACGTTCCCGCAATACTTTGAAAAGCTAAATCCTGCGTTCCGTAACGACCGACAAAGATCGTATCGACCAACGTCATCCCGACCGCCCCCAAACGAGCGATTACGACAGGGACGGCCAGTTTCCATGTTTCACGAAAACAGCGTAAAATTTTTAATTTAAATACGCGTTTTTCCCGTTCTTCCCGCCACGTAATCGGGGAAGGATTGCTTTCATCCGGATTCGTTTTATAAAAACGATCACTTCGCAAAATACCCTGCAATCATTTCGAGGAAATCAACCTGTTTACGGTCGATTTCATCCAAATGCGTTTCCTTATTTTCTTTTTCTTTAAATGCTGCCAGTTTTTTATGTACATCTTCGATATTGACTTCTTCAACGTTTAAAACGTTATGCGTCAATATCGTACAGGCATTGTCCCGAATCTTGGCGATTCCGGCAGAAATAAAGTATTTTTCACGCTTGGTTTGATCCGCGTCGACCAAAGTAACCAATCCGTCCTTCAAAAGCTTCATCGCCGGAGCACGGCGGGGCAAGACCAAATAAGGCCCGTCCTCCGCGGGGACTTCGACGCTCAGCACTTCCTTGACGGAAAAGGGCTTTTGCGGAATCAATATTTTGACAAAGATTGAATCCTGTTCAGCCATTTATTCTTCCGCCTTTTTGAAACGAACGTTTGAAGACATCTTTTTAGCTTTTTCTTCAGCTTCTTCAATTGTGCCGACCATAAAGAACGCCTGTTCGGGCAAATGATCGTATTTACCTTCGACAATTCCTTTAAAGCCTTTAATCGTGTCTTCCAATTCGACATAACGTCCGGGAATACCCGTAAACACTTCACCGACATGGAACGGCTGAGAAAGAAAACGCTGAACTTTACGCGCACGGGAAACGACCAGTTTGTCTTCTTCGCCCAATTCGTCCATACCCAAAATCGCGATAATGTCCTGCAACGCTTTATATTGTTGCAAAATACGCTGAACTTCGCGCGCGACGGTATAGTGTTCCTCACCGACGACCGCCGGATCCAAAATACGGCTGGTAGATTCTAGCGGATCCACGGCGGGATAAATCCCCAATTCGGCGATGGAGCGACTTAACACCGTTGTCGCATCCAAGTGAGCGAATGTCGTTGCAGGAGCGGGGTCCGTCAAGTCGTCAGCCGGAACGTACACGGCTTGAACGGATGTGATGGATCCTTCCTTTGTCGACGTAATGCGTTCCTGCATCGCCCCCATGTCCGTTCCCAATGTCGGCTGATATCCTACGGCGGACGGAATACGTCCCAACAACGCGGACACTTCGGATCCGGCCTGAGTAAAACGGAAAATATTATCAACGAACAACAAAACGTCCTGACGTTCGACGTCGCGGAAATATTCGGCAACAGTCAACCCCGTCAGAGCGACGCGCGCACGAGCACCCGGAGATTCGTTCATCTGTCCGTAAACCAAAGCTGCTTTTGAATTATCGCCTTTAATGTCAATAACGCCGGATTCGATCATTTCGTTATACAAATCGTTTCCTTCACGCGTTCTTTCTCCGACACCGGCGAAAACGGAATAACCGCCGTGCCCTTTGGCAACGTTATTAATCAATTCCATGATCAAAACCGTTTTACCGACGCCGGCGCCGCCGAACAGACCGATTTTACCGCCGCGGGCATACGGTTCCAAAAGGTCGATGACTTTAATTCCCGTCGTCAGCATCTGCGTTGATGTCGCCTGATCGACAAACGCGGGGGGATCGCGGTGAATCGGATCCAAACGAACCCCTTCAATCGGACCGCGGTCGTCAACCGGTTGACCTAAAACATTCATAATACGTCCCAACGTCTTCGGTCCGACCGGAACAGAAATC